>NZ_JBIPJE010000043.1:0-456209 GCF_044005875.1 Pseudoalteromonas sp. XMcav1-K
TTCACGGCGGTAACAGGGGTTCGAATCCCCTAGGGGACGCCACTTATTTTTAAGCTTAGTTTTAAAAGAGTGGGGTGAGTCATTAAAGCTCGTATGGTAAGAGTGAAAATAACCAGTCCTAGTGACACATTATCTTTAAGATACTGCGTCCCCTTCGTCTAGAGGCCTAGGACACCGCCCTTTCACGGCGGTAACAGGGGTTCGAATCCCCTAGGGGACGCCACTTATTCTAAATCTATTCTTCTGAAACTCTCAGAACCTAAATCAAGCAATCACCTCATTTAATTTCGAATTACCAGATAATTGCTATATTATAAACGTCCCAGTTCTTATTGATTTAATGCTGTTATGAAATCACGTGGATTTACGCTTATAGAATTGATTATTGTCATTGTCATACTCGGTGTATTAGCTGTTACTGCTATTCCAAGGTTCATGGGACTATCGAGTGATGCGCGTAGTGAAGTCATCAATCAAATACAAGTAAGCGTTGAACAAGCCAATGATCTTGTTCACTACAAATCTCTAATGAAAAGCTACTCAACACAAGCTGTCCCTGGTCGACCTGATCTTTTCGATGTTGATCTTGATAATAATGGCTCGTTTGAGACGCGACTTATGTGGGGCTACTTGGATAACACAGATATTGAGAAGCGCATTAACTTATCCGACGATCTGCAGATCCAATATCAAGGTATTAGATTTACCTATATTGGTTGGGATTTTGATGGGGATACGCAAATAAGCGATGATAATTGCTATTTTCGTTATACCCAAGCCGCATCAGCCAGCACGCCGCCTGTGTATCAACAAGTACTTACTGGTTGTTAATAATTAAATAAAGCCAACCGTTAATTAATTTTTTAAATCAACGCTAGAATCGCGTTTAAGCGCATAAATTATTTTTCAGCTCGGTTTCTTGGCTTGAATTATTTTCTCGCTTCCAGTTGTTAATTAGGTGTCTTAAAACCCAGATTTGAGCGATTTTAAATTGTTGTATTTTAAAGAGTTATTTTTATTGAATAATCTTTCTCTAATGTTAATCTGCCGCTAACTAAATTAACGGGTAACGGCATGTTTGAACAGCAGACTTATATTGAAAAAGATTTCTCTCAACAAGATTTAACTCATAGTGTGTTTAATCAATGTCATTTTTTGCGCTGCAACTTTTCACGAACACAACTGCAAGATACGCAATTTATTGAGTGTGTATTTATAGAGCAAGGCGATGAAATAGGGTGTGATTTTTCATATGCCAAATTGCAAGATGTTCAGTTTATTAGTTGTCAGTTGTCTCTTTGCTCGTTTATTGGTGCAAATTGTTTTGGTGCTAAGTTTAATCAGTGTGATCTCAAAGGCGCGGACTTTTTCAGAACGAGTTTTGCAAATCAAATCTCATACCGAAACTATTTTTGCAGTGTTGAAATGACTAACTGCAATTTATCGTATGCGAATTTCGATAATCAATGCATTGAAAAATGTAAGCTCAATAATAACCGCTGGATTGGCGCTAATTTACAAGATGCGTCTTTGTCTGGCTCGGACCTAAGTGGCGGTGAATTTTCACCGGAAAGTTGGCGACAATTTAAGTTAACGGGCTGCGATCTGACCGATATCGATCTAGACGGATTAGATCCCCGTCGAGTAAATTTAACGGGTGTTAAAATTAACCCATGGCAGCAAGCGTCATTGCTAAACTACTTAGGCGTAGTGGTGGTGTAATAAAAGACTATACCTGTTGGTTTGGTTAGCTCAGTGATTATCATGAGCTAACCGATAGCCAATTGGCTACTACTTAAATTTATTTTGTATTAGCTCAATAGAGTAACCATCTGGGTCTTTGACAAACGCAATTTCGGTTGTGCCGCCTTTTACTGGGCCTGGCTCGCGCGATACAACACCACCTAGCGCTTTGATTTCTTCGCACGCAGCGTAAATGTCATCATATTCAATGGCTAAGTGACCAAATGCATTACCGTGGTCGTAGCTGTCGGTATCCCAGTTGTAGGTTAGCTCAATAACCGCATTGTCTTTTTCGTCGCCATAACCAACAAATGCCAACGTATAACGGTATTCAGTATTTTCAGAACGTCGTAGCTCTTTCATACCGAGTACTTTGGTATAAAACTCAACAGACTTATCTAAATCCGCAACACGGATCATGGTGTGTAACAAACGCATATGTGCCCCTATAAACAGGTTTTATATTTTTACGCTTAACAAAATTGTTGCTTATCGCTAAGCGTAAAACAGTAATTTACTGTTATAGATTATTGGGCTCAGTACATTATTTTTAAAGGCTTTGCGGACAAAGCCTTTAAATAAATTGCTAGCGCCTAGTTGAGGCTAGTTTATTTGGCTGCTTTCGGATTATTCATAATAAAATCGCGCAACGCTTGTATTTTGTTGTTTTCGGCATTTTCTTGCTTGCTCACATTACAAGTTAAGCATTACGCTTGATTATTACTTTTTATAAAACGCCATAGTTAATTGATATTTATAGCTTTAATTTTATTTTAAATATTTTTATTAAATTTTAATAAAAAAAGATTGCATCTAAAAAAATCTGATTTATTATTCGCACGCTTCTTGTTGATAGCCAATCCGAGTACATTGCAATTTATTGCAGCAAGGCGATAGAGCAACTATCCAAGAGTGAACTTGAATGTTTAAGTATGTTTAACTCGCTCGAACTCATAATGAGTTTATTTGATTAGTTTAGTTTTATTGACACTGCTCGGAGAATCGCTATGTCTTTAACACCTGTAATGGCCCCTATTACCAATGTTGATGCTTGTCACGGTTTAGTAATTGAAAAACCACAAGCTGAACAATTAGTTGCTCAATTTGGTTCACCGCTTATGGTGCTAGATTGTGATCTGATCAGAACACAATATCGTGCGTTACAGGCCGCATTACCGAATGTTGATTTGCACTATGCGCTAAAGCCATTACCACACCCAGCTGTTGTAACTACGTTGCTTGCTGAAGGTGCGTATTTTGATTTAGCAACAAACGGTGAAGTCGACCTTGTACAATCGGTCGGTGTACCGAGTGAGCGTACAATTCAAACGCACCCAATTAAGCGTGATATTGATATTTCACATGCACTTGCGTATGGCTGCAATGTGTTTGTGGTTGATAACATCAACGAAATTGATAAGTTTGAAAAATACAAAGATCAGGTTGAGTTATTGGTACGCGTTAGCTTTCCAAACCCTGAGGTATTAGCTGACTTATCGAAAAAATTCGGTTGCTTACCTGAAGATGCTATAACACTAATTCAACATGCATTTGATTTAGGTATTCGCATTAAAGGGCTATCGTTCCATGTTGGCTCACAAACCAAAAGTGGTGTGAAATACGCAGATGCGATTACCAAATGCCATCACATTATGTTGGCGGTAATTGATGCGGGTTTACCTGCACTGAGTACACTTGATATTGGTGGTGGTTTCCCTGTGAAATACACACCAGAAGTGCCAAATATTGCTGATTTTTGTGCACCTATTCGTGATGCATTGGCGAAGTTACCTGAAACAGTACGCGTGATTGCTGAACCAGGGCGTTTTATTGTGGCAACGGCAGTAACTAATATTGCATCAGTGATGGGGCAAGCAGTGCGTGGCGGCAAAACTTGGTATTACTTGGATGACGGTTTATATGGCTCGTTTAGCGGTTTAATGTTTGACGAAGCTAAGTATCAAATTGATTCAGCGCAAACAACTGGTGAGCGTTTTATGTCGGTACTTGCAGGTCCAACATGCGACAGCATTGATGTGATCCGCGAAGAAATTATGTTACCTAAACTGGAAAATGGCGACCTTATTATCTCAACTATGATGGGCGCGTATACTTCATGTACGGCAACAGATTTTAACTTCTTTAAGCGCGCAGCTACTGTGGTATTAAATGAAGTTGAGAGCACCAACCTAGTTGTAAGTGCTTAATCACTTTGTTTACGTGAAATACTCGCAAAAAAGGGCATTTAAAATGCCCTTTTTACTTTATTAAATATCTGTGAACTACAAATCAATCTTCTCTTTAAATTCACATAAATCTTCAATTAAACAGCTGCCGCATTTGGGTTTTCGCGCAACACATACGTATCGGCCATGTAAAATAAGCCAGTGGTGTACGTCTACTTTAAATTCTTTTGGTACCACTTTTTCAAGTTTTGCTTCTACTGCATCAACGTCTTTACCCATGGCGAATTTAGTACGGTTTGATACGCGGAAAATATGGGTGTCGACTGCAATTGTTGGCCAACCAAAAGCACAGTTTAAAACAACATTTGCAGTTTTGCGGCCAACACCGGGTAGGGCAACTAACGCCTCTAAACTTTCAGGTACTTGGCTGTTATGCTTTTCAATTAATATTTGGCTAAGTTTATAAACATTGTTAGCTTTTGAGTTATAAAGGCCAATGGTTTTTATGTATTCTTTGAGGCCTTCAACACCAAGTGCCACAATGGCTTCTGGCGTATTGGCTACGGGAAATAGCTTACGTGTTGCTTTATTTACGCCAACGTCCGTTGCCTGTGCTGATAACGTAACCGCAACCAATAATTCAAACGGATTTGAGTATTCTAATTCCGATTTAGGCTCTGGGTTGTCGGCGCGTAAACGCTCTAATATTTCGCGGCGTTTTGTTTTATTCATGTGCTTAGTCCAGGCTTGTTACACGTGCGCGTGGCGCTTTTTCAGTAATTGGTTCGTCTTGTTGTGATTGCTGTTTAGCGTCAATGTAATTTTTTAACGCAATAAGCAAGCCCATGCCTAAGAAAGCACCTGGTGATAGAATCGCAAGTAAAAACTTTGTTTCGGTTTGCATTATTTCAATGCGTAACACTTTTGCCCAATCACCCAGCAGTAAATGTGCACCATCAAATAAAGTACCTTGTCCTAATAATTCACGCATCGCGCCCAATAGCATTAACACAGCAAGAAAACCCAGTCCCATCATCAAACCATCAAATGCTGCAAGTGGCACTGAATTTTTAGAGGCAAATGCTTCCGCACGACCAATAATGGCGCAGTTGGTAACGATTAATGGAATGAAAATACCCAGTGATAAGTACAGCTCGTGACTAAAGGCATTCATTAATAACTCGATCATTGTCACAAATGCGGCGATGATCATCACAAATACTGGAATGCGAATTTCTTTTGGCACCCATTCACGTACTATTGCTACGGTGACGTTTGACCCTAACAATACAAACAAGGTGGCTAATCCTAAACCAAGCGCATTGGTTACGGTCGCCGATACTGCCAATAATGGGCATAAACCAAGCAGTTGTACCAATGCTGGGTTATTTTTCCACAGTCCTTGGTTAATTATATCGCGCAGTTGTTCAGTCATTATTTACTCCGCATAAATTATCTTGATTAAACAGCGCTTGATGCTGATTTTGGGTATAAAGACTTGCACGTTTAACGGCATTAATCACGGCGCGAGGCGTGATTGTTGCACCTGTAAATGCGTCAAATTGACCACCATCTTTTTTTACTGCCCATGACGTATCTTTAATTGAAGTAGGGCGTTTGCCATCAAAACTGGTTATCCAGTCTGAGCGACGAATTTCTACTTTATCACCAAGCCCTGGCGTTTCCTTGTGTTCAATAACGCGTACACCAGCTATTGTGCCATCAATATAAATGGCAGAAAGAATTTCAATATTACCGCTGTAACCATCTGGTGCAGTTGATTGTAGAACCACTGCGACGGGCTTATCACCACTTTTAGCGCGATAAACTTTGGTAACACTCGCGTGATTTAAATAATCTTCTTTAATCTGCGCACAATCTAAATAAAGTGTGTTGTCGTAGTCACTTTCACTAATAACTTGGCCTAATGTTGTCATTAGTTTTTGCTGTTTATTGTGTTCAATCGCAGGCTTAGTTGCGATGTAAGTAAGGGTTACTACCGCAGTGCTGGCAATTGCAAACGCGCCTAAAATTAGTGCGTTTTTAGAAATTGATTTAGATAACATTATTGCTCCTTAGCGCCATACACTTTTGGCTGCGTGTAGAAGTCAATTAAAGGCACCGCCATATTGAGTAACAATACAGAGAACGCAACAGCGTCAGGGTATCCACCATAAGTACGAATAAGGTAAACCAACAGGCCAATTAAGGCACCGTAAATTAAACGGCCTTTATTCGTTGTTGATGCAGACACCGGGTCGGTGGCAATAAAAAATGCAGCTAACATGGTTGCGCCACTAAATAAATGAAGCACAGGACCGGTACTAACACCTGGGTGAAACATCACACCAATGCTGGCACAAATAGCAAGGCTAGCTATAAAGCTTACTGGAATATGCCAGTTAATAACGCGCGCTTTTAATAAATAAATGCCGCCTAATAGGTATGCTAGATTAACCCATTGCCAACCGATTCCAGCAAGTTCGCCAAAAATTGGGTTTTGCAAACTTTCTGAGGTGGTGAGCCCTTTGCTAAGACTAATTTTTAGCGTATCGAGTGGGGTTGCCATAGACACGCCATCTACGCCGAGTCTTAACTGCTCTGTTGTGAGTCCGCTTTGGGTTATGCCAGTAAAGATAACGCTAATTTCATCTAACAGGGTATGTTGATTAAATGCAAGTTCAATGGGAGGTGACCATGTTGTCATTTGTACCGGAAACGAAATTAACAACAGCACATAGCCTGCCATCGCAGGGTTAAATAAATTAAAACCAAGGCCGCCATACAGTTGTTTAACAAAAATAATGGCAAACGCGGTACCAATAACAATCACCCACCAAGGCGCAAGCGGCGGTATACTGATAGCAAGTAACACGGCAGTAAGTACCGCGCTATAATCGCTTAACGCGGATTTTATATTGCGCTTACGTAGTTTTAGCACAAAAGCTTCGGCCGCAATCGCAGTGATAATTGCCAGCAATAATTGAATAATTACACCAAAACCAAAAAAGTAAGCCTGACAGGCAATGCCTAGGCTTGCTGCAAAGGCAACTTTGAGCATAAGTGCACCGAGCGACTTATGGCTGTGTTTGTGTGGCGAGCTGCTTAAGGATAATTGCACGTTATTCCGATCCTTTATCTTGTTGCGCTTTTTTGGCTTTAGCCTTTGCGATTGCAGCGGCTATCGCTGCCTTTTTCTTCGCTTCAGCATCGAGTTTTGGTTTCTCAGTTGTCTCAACTGCAGCTAGGTTATCTTGTTGCTCCACATCGTTATCGTTCGATTGTGGCAAGTCGTTTTGCTCAGCCGCTTGCTTGGCTGCTTTTTTGGCTTTTGCACGAGCAATAGCGGCAGCGACTGCGGCTTTACGTGGATCATCATCGGCGCTTTCGTCTGCGTCTTGAATTTCCGTTTCATCTAGCTCTTTTACTGATGATTCTTCAGTTTGCTTTGCAGCTTTTTTAGCTTTTGCACGAGCAATAGCAGCGGCAACAGCTGCTTTACGTGAATCATCACTGGCGCTTTCGTCTGCATCTTGGGTTTCTGTTTCATCTAGCGCTTTTGCTGATGATTCTTCAGCCTGTTTTGCAGCCTTCTTGGCTTTTGCACGAGCGATAGCAGCGGCAACAGCGGCTTTACGCGGATCATCACTGGTGCTTTCGCTTGCGTCTTGAGTTTTGGTTTCATCAAGCGCTTCAGCTGAAGATTCTTCAGCCTGCTTTGCTGCCTTTTTGGCTTTTGCACGAGCGATAGCTGCGGCAACAGCTGCTTTACGCGGATCATCACTGGCGCTTTCATCTGCGTCTTGAGTTTTGGTTTCATCAAGCGCTTCAGTTGATGGTTCTTCAGCCTGCTGTGCAGCCTTTTTAGCCTTTGCACGAGCAATAGCAGCGGCAACAGCGGCTTTACGTGGATCGTTATCGCTTAATGTGTCCGTATCATTTGTAGCGCTATTATTGGCAGCGTCATCGGAACCTTTCGCTTCTTTCTTTGCTTTGGCGCGTGCAATGGCTGCGGCGACGGCTGCTTTACGCGGGTCGCTCGTATTATCTTTTACATCTTGCTCGTTTGTTTGCTCAGCTTTTTTCGCTTTTGCACGTGCTATTGCAGCTGCAACGGCATCTTTTTTACTGTCATTATTTGTCGCTGCTGGTTTTTCTTCTTTATATGCGCGAGCTTGTGCTTTTCGTTCTTCACGCAGCTTTGCCATTTCAGAATTATCTGGCTCACCATTATCTGAACGTTTTGCTTTAGCGCGCGCTAAAGCTGCTTGAACAGCTGCACTTTTATCATTTGACGAAACTCGTTTAGAGGCTTCTTCAACTTTCGACTTAGCGTCATCGTTCGTTCGTGTTGCCGCGCGTTTGTGTCGGTTTTGGCGTTCTTCTTGTTCGCGCTTCAAACGTTCATTACGTGCTTCAAAACGCTCTTTGGCACGTTCGGCTTTAATCTTATCTTCGCGCTCTTGACGAATTTCTGCCTTGGCAACACGGTAATATTGCACCAGTGGAATTTCACTTGGACACACATAGGCACACGCACCGCATTCAATGCAGTCAAATAAGTGATGTTCTTCTAACTTGTCGTATTCTTTACTTTTGGCAAACCATTGTAGCTGCTGTGGTAGTAGCGTAGCAGGGCAAGCGTCGGCGCACGCACTGCAGCGAATACAGGCTTTTTCTTCACCGGGCATCGGCATTTCATGTTCGCTCGGCGCGAGCACGCAGTTACTGGTTTTTATAATTGGAAGGCGTACGCTCGGTAAGGTAAAGCCCATCATTGGACCGCCCATAATTACACGTTGCCACTGCTGTGGCTGAAAACCGCTTTGCTCGAGCAAGAACTTGATTGGTGTACCGAGTAAGCTCCAAACATTACCGGGTGTTGAAATTGTTTCACCCGTTACCGTTACAACACGCTCAATCAGCGGCTTGCCTTCATATATGGCCTGATAAATAGCGAAAATAGTACCGACATTATGAACCACCATACCAATATCAGATGGGATCCCACCTTGTGGTACGTGTTTTGACGTTAACAGTTGAATAAGTTGCTTTTCACCGCCCGATGGGTATTTAGTTGGCACCGGGCATACTTGAGTATAGTGGTCATTTTCACATGCTTTTTTCAGTGCTGCGATCGCTTCAGGCTTATCGTCTTCAATACCAATTAAAATTTTGGTTGGCTGATAAAGTTTGCGTAATACCTCAATGCCTTTTATTAACTCGCTAGCATGCTCACGCATCAGCATGTCATCGGCGCTGATATATGGCTCGCATTCAACACCGTTAATGATTAGAAATTCTATTTCATTTTTAGGCTGGGCTTTAACATACGCAGGAAAACCCGCACCGCCCATACCACTGATACCTGCATTGTGAATACGCGTTACAATCTCTTGGTCAGATTTCGCATAAAAGTCAGGCCATGGAGATAGTTCACACCATGTGTCTTGACCATCTGGCAGTAATACTACACTCGGCTCAGGCAATGCACTTGGGTGTGTGGTTGGCTTCATCGCGATTTCGCTGATAGTACCAGAGGTTGGTGCATGTACAGGCACGCTCCAGTGGCCCGCGGGCTCGGTTAAGGCTTGACCTTTTAATACACGATCACCCGTTTTAACGAGCAAACGCCCGTTATCGCCAATGTGTTGCTTAAGCGGAATAGTTAAACTTTCAGGTAACGGTAAGCGCTTAATTGGTTGTTGTGTTGAACTCGCTTTATTCGGGGCAGGGTGCACGCCGCCCGGAATCGACCAAAGCTTACCACGTTCAATTTGTTCTAAAATAGATTCCACCAACAACCTCTAATCGATATTTGTTACTGGAATGGCTTGTAAGTCCCATTTCCAGTTTTTACTTGTGGTTTTAACTGGCACCATGTCGATGCAGTCTACCGGACAAGGTTCAACGCACAGATCGCACCCTGTACATTCGTCAATTAATACTGTGTGCATTTGGCGTGTTGCGCCGACGATGGCATCAACAGGACACGCTTGAATACATTTAGTACAGCCAATACATTCATCTTCTCGAATGTAGGCAACCGTTTTAATCGGTTCTTTTTCTTCGCCGCCAGCAAGCGGTTTGGCTTCAACTCCCATTAAATCCGCGAGCTTTTGTACCGTGGCTTCGCCTCCCGGTGGGCACTTGTTAACGTCATCACCATTAGCAATGGCTTCTGCATAAGGGCGACAGCCTGGGTAGCCACACTGACCGCATTGCGTTTGCGGTAATATTTCATCGATTTGTTCGACGATAGGGTTGCCTTCAATTTTATAGCGAATTGCGGCAAAGCCAAGAATTGCGCCAAATAACAGCGCTAAACCGCCTAAGGCGAGTAGGGCGTAGAATAAAGTCATTTACAGTTTTACCAGTCCGGTGAAGCCAAGAAATGCCAACGACATTAAACCAGCTGTGATCATGGCGATAGACGCGCCTTTAAATGGGGCTGGTACGTCTGCTGCCGCTAAGCGCTCGCGCATTGCGGCAAATAAAACAAGTACCAATGAAAAACCGACTGCGGCGCCAAAGCCGTAAATTGCCGATTGTAAAAATGAGTGTTGCTCACGGGTGTTTAATAATGCTACGCCAAGTACTGCACAGTTGGTGGTGATTAACGGTAAAAATATACCCAGTAAGCGATACAATGTCGGGCTGGTTTTACGTACCACCATTTCGGTAAATTGCACAACAACTGCGATCACTAAAATAAAGCTCATAGTGCGCAGAAAAGTGAGCTCTAGCGGTATAAGAATATATTGATTTACGAGGTAACTGGTGACTGATGCCAAAGTGAGTACAAAAGTGGTCGCAAGAGACATACCAATTGCGGTATCCAGCTTGCCAGACACACCCATAAACGGGCACAGGCCTAAAAATTGTACCAAAACAAAATTGTTTACTAATACTGTGGCAATGAGTAACAGTAGGTATTCGGTCATTGAAATCTTATATGCGCTACATTTGACGCTTATTATCCAAATTTTCGGATTAAAGCTCAACTTATTCCGCTAAACAAATCTCATTCAGTTTCAATTGTTAAAGTAGTGTGGGGGAGTTTAGTGTGAAATTTAAACAAAAGGTAATTGTGGCGTTAAAAAGGGGCGATAAAGCCCCTTTTTAAATGGTGTAAATTAAATCTCTTTCGGCTTTTCGATGTAATAGCCTTGTGCACCATCTAAACACAGTTGTTCAATAATGTGTTTTTCTTCTTGGCTTTCGACCCCTTCGGCAAGTACAGTAACGCCAATGCGGTGGGCCAAATCAACCATTAAACGCATAAAGTACTGGTTGTTTTTATCTTCTTCTAAGCCGCGCGTGTAGGTTGCATCCATTTTGATAAAATCAGGTTTTAAATCGCGGAAAAACTTAAATGAGGTTAAGCCAACACCAAAACGTTCAACGGTAATACGCGCACCTACACGGTGGATCATATCAATAAAGCGTTTTGATGCTTTTACATTTTGCTGTAAACCGAATTCACTCACTTCAAAAATTAATTTGGCGGCAATGGCATTATCTTTTAGTAAGCGACGTTCAAGCCAAATCGAAAACTGCTCGTCGTGAGCGCTTTTAGCCGATACGTTTACACCGAAAAATTGGTCGTTCAAGTTACGCGTTTTAATTGCATTAATTGCTTCTTCGATAACAAGGCGGTCTACATGTGCATGTTGATTGAGCTTTTCACTCATTGCTAAGAACGAAGAGGTTGGCAAAATGTGTTCGTCAGACGTTTTAAAACGCGCGAATATTTCAGAGTAGGCCTTAGCACTACGACTGGTTGGCATAATGGTTTGGATCATTAGCTGAATGCGATTGTTGTTTAATACATCATCAATCACTTGACGCCAATTTTGATTACCAAAACTTGCTGAAACGTTATCGATAATGTCGCTTTCTTTTTGAATATGGAAGCCATTTGTAGTTTTACTTTGTGCAAGGCTAAGAGCAGTGTCTACTTGCGCTAATAGTGGGCTAAGTGGCTTGCCTGTTTCAAAAGACACAATACCGGTATTTGCGACACTGGTAAGTTCAACATGTTGTTGAAATTCGGTGAATTTACTTTGCAGTACTTCGCCAAGCTTTTCTGCTTCTTTAATTGGTACGTTGATTAACAGTACCGCGAAGTCTGAACTATTTAAGCGATAACTGGTGCTGCCAGAGTAAGTGCCAATAGCTTGGGTGATGAGATCTGACACATCTTTAATGTATTCATCGCCTTGCTGATAACCACGCGTTTGGTTTATTAAGTTCAATTCAGTACAGCGTATAACGGCAAGGGTACCGAAACACGGTTTATCGGCGTTTTCAATTTGGTGTTCGTAGTGCTCTATAAATAAATTACGGTTGCCTAGCCCTGTCACAGTGTCTTTGTAGGCTTCACGTTTAATATCAAGGGCAGAGGATTCAATGTCTTTTTGCTTGCGCTTTAAAAAGCCATTTAAGCGAACAATGCTCGGAAAAATATTGCTCACTGCGTTATCAGCAAGAGATGAGTCGAGTTTGCCATCTTTACTGTCATTTTCAATGTACTTATCGACCATATTTGAAATGGCATCGCCCATACGATTTGACGCTTGCATTAATGTCAGCTTTAACGTGATAAAAGGCACAAGGGTGAGCACTAAAATGATCAAAAATAAAATCAAAAACGCATTTTGTACGATTTCAGCGGTTTGCTGTAGGCGTAGCGTAAACTCGATTTTAAGACCTAAATCGCTTCCCGCGCCATGTTGAGAGCGAATAAACGGTTTGTAATTTTGTAGGTGTTTTACTAAAAAGGGCAGGTAGTTTAAGTTGCCTTGATTGCTGAAAATAGTTTCATTTTCTTTGTCTTTAATGACTAATTTATCAAGGTTGTACTGTAACTTTATATTCTTTGCGAATGCTTCGATATCTTGCTCAGTCGTTATTTGAGCGAGTTCAAGATCGATTGCTCTTTGCACTTTTAATTGTTGCGAGTTTGCATATTGATGCAACGCTGAATTAAGCATATATCCAGTAAGTGCTGTTGCTAGCAAGCAAAAAAATACTTGGATTGTAATAAAGCGAGTTAATCCTGCCATGGTTTTTCTTATCTCACGCTGTATTAATTGGTAGATTGTATTAAATGAAATAGGGGACAACAATAGATCGGCATACTTGTCAGCTATGCAAGACCAAAACTCTGTCACTAATACAAAAAATCACTTATGAAATGGTAAGTTATATTCTAAGAAAAGTCTAATAAAGGTAATAAAATGTAATATAGAAAGGTAAGAATTGGCTCCCCCTCCCCGACTCGAACGGGGGACCTGCGGATTAACAGTCCGTCGCTCTAACCAACTGAGCTAAGGGGGAACAACAATAGGCAGTGTGCTTTGGCTCCCCCTCCCCGACTCGAACGGGGGACCTGCGGATTAACAGTCCGTCGCTCTAACCAACTGAGCTAAGGGGGAACAAGCATACTTAAAGTAGATTAACGATTGGCTCCCCCTCCCCGACTCGAACGGGGGACCTGCGGATTAACAGTCCGTCGCTCTAACCAACTGAGCTAAGGGGGAATCGTTAAATGCTAAGAACTTGGCTCCCCCTCCCCGACTCGAACGGGGGACCTGCGGATTAACAGTCCGTCGCTCTAACCAACTGAGCTAAGGGGGAATGGCGTTGTTCTCAACGGGGCGAAATATTAATGACAGCATGGGGAAGTGTCAACAACTATTAATTAAGAAAGTTAAAAAAGTGGTTTGAATGCATATTTGTTGTGCAACTTGCTAGTTTTTTAACTGCTTTCGTGTGTTATTTGTTCATTAGTGTTTTAAAAATGATGGAAATTACATATTAAAATGAAGTATCTAAAGTCAAAAATTAGACACTCGCTACCTTGCCATTCATTTTATTACCTTAAAATTGTGCTTACGGATGATATAAACACTGAACTTGGTTTTTACTTTTAACACTTTTAAATAATCAGCGATTATTGGTGGATATCTAAAAGCTATTGATTACTGAGTCAAACTCACAATGTCTAATTCTCAATAGGATACAGGCTTATAACTGTGTTTTTAGATAAAATGTTAAAGCGAGCATTTACGAATACTTTGTGATTTATTTGCTTCACTGAACTGACAGGCTAATGCAAAACGGTGGCGATACATCTCAAACTCGAGTGTATAAAGAAGCTAAAAGGCACAAATACTCATCATAATTAGAATTAAGCCCAGAACAATTAAATTAGTGAAAACGTGTAATGCTAAAAAACAATACGCTATGCCTAGTTTAACTATAAGGAGATTGGGAACTTAAAAAGTATCGTTTTCGCTTATCCGACACTAATAAAAAGACATACTCGGTTGTAAATCGCCTTATACTTATTTAAGAGCTAAGAGCAAAGAGCAAATAAAACGCGCAATTGGTTCTAATAATAAGTATTTTGATTTACCTAACGATTAATGAATTAATCACTAGTGAAAAAGTATCAATATTTTTCTTGGCAATTTTTTTGATACTGATATTAGCGCACTCTATGACATATTTATTTTTGTAATCGCTGATTAATAAAGGGCTACATTTAGTTATCCACTAAATCTGTGGATAACTCTGTTTATGAATCTTTGAGAACATAACCAAGCCCTTTATTTATCGGTTGTAAGAGAAATGCAATAGTTTTCAAATAAAAAATATTTGCTAATAAATTCAATGATTTAATTTATTTGATGGTTTTTGGTTGAAAATTGTTCGAAATGTAATCTCGGTATGTTTATTGCGCAAGTTGTTGTGTAAAAACTAGTCGGAGCAGTGGTTGTTAGCTGTTACTAACTGAGTATCTATCGGAATATCAGTGTATTTATATAAATCAAATGTAAATATAGAATTCTTTTGGTTTACTTTTTGTTTACATTGGTTGGGCGGGTTTGTAAAAAGTTAATTTGCGATGGTATCAACGCGCTCATTTCATTAGAATGTTGCGGTGCTTATATAAGGGTCCTCATGCAACAGTCTAAATCGCAATCAGCAAATAGCGCCGCATCGCTTCTCGAAGCGCCGATTGAAAAAACACTTGTTAAAATGACCGTGCCAATGATTTTCGGCATGATCACCTTAATGTTGTTTAATATTGTCGATACTTTTTTTGTCAGTATGTTGGGCACAGAACAACTTGCTGCAATTAGTTTTACCTTTCCGGTTACATTTACGGTTATCAGCCTTGCAATAGGCCTCAGTATCGCCACATCGGCAATAATTGCTAAAGCACTTGGTGCAAATAATCACGCTGAAGCGCGTTTCGATGGTGCAGTCGCATTAATCGTGTCTGCATTGTTAGTTGTGGTGACGTCATTTATTGGCTATTTACTGATCACACCGATTTTTACATTACTTGGCGCGACACCAGAACTGCTGGTTTATATTCGTGATTATATGACGGTTTGGTTTATCGGCAGCGCGCTACTTATTACCCCAATGATTGGTAACGCCGTTTTGCGTGCTAGCGGCGATACTAAAACACCCAGCATTATTATGGGCGGGGCGGGGGTGATAAACGCAATCTTGGACCCTATTTTAATTTTTGGCTTTGGACCAGTGCCTGCCATGGGCATTAAAGGTGCTGCGATTGCGAGTGTTATTGCCTGGTCATTTGGTGTTGCCTTTATTCTTTATCTACTGATTATTAAACGCAAACTTGTGGCTTGGGAAAAGTGTCAGCAAAGCTTTATGACTGCAACGGTAAAAATGCTAAAAATTGGCGTACCAGCAGCCAGTGCAAATATGCTAACGCCGATAGCAATGGCAATTATGACTGCGATTGTCGCAAGCTATGGCGCGCATGCGGTGGCGGCATTTGGTGTGGGAAGTCGTATCGAATCAATCGCCAGTATTGTGGTGTTAGCACTTTCTATGACACTACCACCTTTTATTAGCCAAAATTTCGGTGCAAATCGTTACGACCGTGTTGAGGCAGCTTATATGGCGAGCCTGAAGTTTGTACTTATATGGCAGTTCGTTATTTACCTAGTGCTTATCGCGTTAAGTGGTGTGATAAGCCATATATTTGCTGAAGAGCAAAGTGTTATCGATGTGATAAAACTGTTTATCTACATTTTACCGTTAGGCTACGGTTTGCAGGGTATTATAATTTTAACTAATTCATCATTAAACGCATTACACAAGCCAATGCACGCGCTGGTACTTAGTATTGTACGCTTATTTGTGTTTTATTTGCCATTTGCCTATGTCGGTAGTTTAATCGGCGACTTACAAGGGCTATTTATTGGTGCGTTAGTGGGTAACTTATTCACAGCATGCGTTTCATACACATGGTTTAAAAAGCAGTTAACCAAATGCCATAATAGTATTGTGCCACACACTGTTTAGAGGGAAATATGAGTAAAGAAAATGTTTCAGATTTCAAATTGGTATCGCCCTTTAAACCCAATGGCGATCAACCCACTGCCATCGCGCAACTAGTTGATGGACTCGAAGCAGGATTGGCCCACCAAACCTTACTGGGTGCTACCGGTACAGGTAAAACCTTTACCATGGCGAATGTTATTGCAGAGCTAAATCGCCCGACCATTATTTTGGCGCATAACAAAACCCTAGCAGCTCAGCTATACGGTGAGATGAAAGAGTTCTTTCCTGAAAATGCCGTGGAGTACTTTGTTTCTTACTACGACTATTACCAGCCAGAAGCGTATGTAGTTGCAAGTGATACCTTTATTGAGAAAGATGCTTCAATAAACGACCACATCGAACAAATGCGTTTATCTGCAACCAAAGCGTTGCTTGAGCGACAAGACGTTATTATTGTTGCTTCAGTTTCGGCAATTTACGGTTTGGGCGATCCTGACTCTTATTTAAAGATGATGTTACTGATAAAGCAAGGTGACACCATAGATCAGCGTGACTTACTGCGCCGACTTGCTGAACTGCAATACACCCGCAATGACATTGATTTTCAACGTGGTACCTATCGTGTGCGCGGCGAAGTAATAGATATTTTTCCTGCTGAATCTGAAACCATGGCTATTCGCGTTGAAATGTTTGACGATGAAGTGGACCGCTTAAGCATTTTTGATCCACTTACAGGCGCGGTGGAAAGGCATATTATTCGCGCCACAATTTACCCGAAAACCCACTATGTAACGCCGCGTGAAAAGATTTTAGCGGCAATAGACAACATTAAAGAAGAGTTGAAAATTCGTCGTAAACAGTTACTTGATAATAACCGTTTAGTTGAAGAGCAGCGCGTTGCACAGCGTACCCAATATGATATTGAAATGATGAGCGAGCTGGGATATTGCTCGGGCATTGAAAACTACTCGCGTTATTTATCGGGCCGGGCACCTGGCGAGCCACCACCGACATTGCTTGATTACTTGCCTGATGAAGCGTTAATGATTATTGATGAATCACACGTAACTGTATCGCAAGTAGGCGCAATGTATCGTGGCGATCGCAGTCGTAAAGAAAACCTTGTGGAATATGGCTTTCGTTTACCATCGGCACTTGATAATCGTCCGTTAAAGTTTGAAGAATTCGAAGCGATTTCGCCGCAAACGATTTATGTGTCGGCAACGCCTGGCGATTATGAATTAGAACGCTCCAATAACGAAGTAGCCGAGCAAGTTATTCGTCCAACAGGCCTATTAGATCCGGAACTTGAAATTCGCCCAGTCGGAACGCAAGTGGATGATTTATTATCTGAAATTTATAAGCGTGTTGAGCTAAACGAGCGTGTATTAGTTACCACATTAACCAAACGCATGGCTGAGGATTTATCCGATTATTTAAATGATCACGATGTAAAAGTGCGTTACCTTCACTCTGATATAGATACCGTTGAACGTGTTGAAATTATTCGTGACTTACGTGCGGGTGTATTTGATGTGCTGGTCGGAATTAACTTGCTTCGTGAAGGGTTAGATATGCCAGAAGTGTCTTTGGTGGCGATTTTAGATGCTGACAAGGAAGGTTTCTTGCGTTCAACCCGGTCGCTTATTCAGACCATTGGTCGTGCTGCCCGTCATATTAACGGCCGCGCAATTCTATATGCGGATCGCATAACAGATTCGATGAAGCGGGCAATTGACGAAACCGAACGTAGACGCAGTATTCAGCACCAATACAACTTAGATAACGGCATTACGCCACAAGCCCTGAATAAGAAAATCACCGACATTATGGACGTGGGTGAACAAGTTGATGATGCGCCGAAAGCAAGTAAGAGAACGGTCAGTAAAGCGACCGCTGAAATTTTATCAGCCGATGAAATTAACAAGAAAATCAAACAGCTTGAATCTGAAATGTTGGCGTTTGCCCGAGACCTTGAATTTGAAAAGGCAGCAAGCGTACGCGATCAAATTCAACAATTACATCAAGAATTAATAAATGCCTAATATCGATTTAACCAATTTACTAAGCGCTATTGCCAAAGGCGCACCGTTTAACGATGAAGTGTGCCGTGTTTACCATGGCCGCGGTGATAGCCAAGGTGAAACTAATTTCATCAATTTAGATTGGTACCCGCCGTATTTATTTCTTGCGTGCTACAACATAATTGATGAAACAACGCAAAACGCTCTAACAGAAGCCGTTTGGCAAGCGCAGCAAGCTGCTGGATTTAACGCAAAAGGGCTTGTGTTTCAGTATCGTGCCGGACGTGATACGCAAGTGTCTGTACCGTTTGGTGAGGTGCAAGACCGATTCGAAGTTGCTGAACTTGGCGCCAAATATTGGGTACAACTAACCAAAACGCAAAATACGGGTATTTTTCCTGATATGCGTGAGGGCAGGGCGTTTGTTAAAAATAATAGTCACGATGCAAAAGTACTTAACTTATTTTCATATACCTGTGCGTTTTCGGTTGTCGCTAAATTAGGTGGCGCTCAACAAGTTATTAATATGGATATGAATAAATCAGTGTTGCGTACGGGGGCTGATAATCATCGATTAAATAAGGTGGCGGAAAATATTAGTTATTTACCTCACGATATTTTGAAGTCATTTGGTAAATTAAAAAAGGCCGCGCCATTTGATTTAATTGTGGTTGATCCGCCGAGTTTTCAAAAAGGCAGTTTCGTACTAACCAAAGATTATCAAAAAATTTTACGCCGTTTGCCGGATTTATGCCACAGCAATACGCAGCTATTGTTATGTGCTAACAGCCCTGATGTCTCAGAAAACCTGTTTATCGAGATGATAAGTGACGCCACCGAAGGGCGACTGAGCTTTGTTGAAAGACTACCAGCGGCTC
The DNA here is from genome assembly GCF_044005875.1 of Pseudoalteromonas sp. XMcav1-K. Lineage (NCBI taxonomy): Bacteria > Pseudomonadati > Pseudomonadota > Gammaproteobacteria > Alteromonadales > Pseudoalteromonadaceae > Pseudoalteromonas > Pseudoalteromonas sp. XMcav1-K. The sequence continues at coordinate 19,165 of NZ_JBIPJE010000043.1, forward strand.
CGAGTTTTGAAGAGCCAGATGGCGCAAATTTAAAAGCGCTGGTTTATCGTCTAGCGTAAAATAAGTAGCCGATGCAAAACAAAAAAAGCGCTAAGTAAAATACTTAGCGCTTTTTTTATAACTTATTGATTTCTTTCGCTACTTGGTAGCCATCGTCCGTTACAATTTTTTCGAGTACTTGAACACGTTCAGTTAGCTTGGTGATTTGTTGTTTTAAATCTTCTGTTTGTGCATCACTTGCTTGATTGTGTTTTAACGTCTTCTCTTTAAATTTAATGTGCTTGTTGTACATATCTGCCAATACGCCAAAACCTACTGAGACAAATACGATCATCACAATCATCGTTGTGCCACTCATTGTCGCTCCTAACCTTCGAGTAAATGTGGCTTTAGCTTAATGCAAAAACATACACAATGTGAAATTTAATGATAAACGGTCAAATTTGGTGTTTTTCGAGTCGATATAAAAAGGCTTTGTAACTTAGCCCTAATAATTTTGCGGCTGCAGTTTTATTATTTTCACAGCGTTTAAGCGATTGCAATAAAATATCGCGTTCAAACTGATGCCAATCTATTCCCTCACTAGGCAAAATATATTGACCGCCTTGCTGGAGTTGCCCGTTTTCGTGTGTAAGGCTCTCTAATAGTTCGTCCTCATCGCCAAGTAGCGCGTAACGCTCAATGCAATTTGACAGCTGCCTAACATTACCAGGCCACGGGTAGCTTAATAGCTGTTTTAACGTGTGCGCACTTAATGGCTCAATATCTCCACCATACTGTTGGCTAAATTTGTCTTTAAAGTAATGAATAAGCTTGCCGATGTCTTCACTTCGCTCACGCAGTGCTGGCATATGAATAGGCACAACGTTTAAGCGATAATACAAGTCTTCGCGAAATAGGCCTTCTTCAACTTGTGCTAATAATTGTTTATGGCTTGCTGCAATCACACGTACATCAAGCGCTACTTCTTGGTGACAGCCTAACGGGGTGATCACCCCCTCTTGTAAAAAGCGCAGTAGTTTAGTTTGTAACTGCGGGCTAAGCTCCGCTACTTCATCTAAAAATAAAGTACCACCGTCGGCCGCGGCAAATTTTCCGAGCTTATCTTGATTAGCTCCAGTAAAAGCCCCTTTTTTGGCGCCAAATAATTCAGCTTCGGCAATGGATTCAGGAATTGCGCCACAGTTAATCGCAATAAATGGGCTACTTTTGCGCGGTGAAATTTTATGAAGTGCACGCGCTGCAAGCTCTTTTCCGGTTCCGCTTTCACCACTAATTAAAACGGTTGCGTTAGTGGAAGCCACTTTTTCAATACGTTGAAATACCTTTTGCATACATGGGGCACTGCCAATCAAATCGACCATGCTATCTTGTTGGCTCAGTTGACTATTAAGCGTTTGGTTGGTTAAACGTAACTGATTGGCTTTATTTGCTTTGGCGAGTGCCAGTAATAGCTCTTGGCGCTGAAATGGCTTTGCTAAATAGTCATCCGCGCCTTTTTCAATGGCAAGTGCAGCATGATCAATTGAGCCGTAAGCTGTGGCAATAACAATACCCACAGGGAAGTTGTTTTTTCGCGTAAACTCTAATAATTCAAGCCCGCTTAATTGGCCTAGTTTCCAATCACTAAAAATTAAGCTAATGCGATTATCAGCTTTAAGCGCCACAATAGCTTCTTCCACGCTAAATGTCGCTGTAACGGTAAACCCCTCAGCACTTAACATTGCAGCGATTAACTCATTTTGAGCAGTATCGTCCTCAACCAATAGAATATGTACGTTATCCATTAAACTTCTCTTTTAAACATTGCGCGAAAGTGACTACCATTTTGACTGGTGTTAATAAGTTGAATATCGCCCGCGTAATACAAATTGATAATCTGTTTAGCGAGGTAAAGGCCGATGCCGGCACCATCTGGCTTGTCGCTTACATGCGGTTGGAATAATTGCGCTTGAATAGCTGAATTTACACCTTTACCTTTGTCATTAATCTCAACGTTTACCGTTTTTTCATGTGTATTTACATCAATATCAATAACGTTGTTTTCGCCGCCTGATTCAATACCATTGACAATAAGCGTATGTAAAATACTGCGTACTTCGGTTTCGAGGCCAACGAGTTTAATACTGTTATCGCAATTGATGTTAATGGGTGTATTTTCTGATAATAGTTCGAGCTTTATATCCGTTAGTACGGCAGCAAGCGGTACCTCAGTGCTTCTGTCGACTTTATCTTTGGAGAGGGTTAGAAGTGCATTAATATTTTTATCAATATGCTCGATTTTAGTATGCGCAATTTGTTCTAGCTTAGTACGCTCTGTTTCGGGTGCTTTAAAATATTGGTCTATGGTTAAGTTTAGGGTGTGAACTGGGTTACGAAGTGCATGGGCAATACCCCGACTTAATTCACCAAGCTGCGCTAGGTGTTTTTTCTGTTCTATTTGATGCTGTACTTTAGTGAATTCGGCCAGTTTGCTGCTCATTGAATTAAACTGCTGTGCACAACGCTTAAGTTCGGTTACACCTTTTGCAGGAATTTGAATACCGAGTTTATCGTTATCTAGCTCATCCATCGCTTGCACTAGCTGATTAATTGGCCGCGTGATTTTGTTGGTAAGCCAAAGCGCCAGTAGCAATGCAAGGGCAGAGGAAATAGCAATACTCCAAAGAATTGACTGCGTAAAGCGTTCAAAGCTCGCACTGTTGGTAAGGTATTCGGTACTAATTTGACGATGTACTTGCATATTGTCTAAGTCGTCTACCGCCATAAACACCGCTTCAATCTGCTCTGCATTCTGACTAATAATTTCAATACTGCGTTCGTTATCTTTATCAATTACCACATGGCGTTTTACAACCGTGGTACTGTTTTCGTGCGCGTTAGATGCTGCATGAGCATCGCTATCGGATTCTGCAGCGATATGAAATTCAAATTTGATATCGCTGTTATCCCCACTTTTTGGGGCAATTTCAATTAGCTTTTTACGAACTTTATCTTTGGTCGAGGCCAAGATTTTTTCTGTTAATACTTCACTTTTACTTAAGATTTCACTTTCGATTTGCTGCTTAAAATACATAGTGAGTGCCGTTTGAATTAATGCGACGCTGGCAAACAACACAACTAAAGTAATAATTAACAGTTTTCTGATACTCAAAGAGGGCTTCCTTTTTTATCGAATGTAAATAACACGTGGTCATATCTTAATTCAAACTTTGTACCAGATTATCAGCTAATGCCTAAATTAAAAATAACTCTACAACACATTGAAAGTTATATAGTTACTACTCAAATGTAATTCAGTATTAAAAAAGTGCTCACAGTTTTCATACTACAATTCCTGATATCAGGAAATGCGACCCGCATATAGGCAAACTCAATTTCGTTAAAATGATTAAAAAATAGCAAAAACCATTTTAAATCAAATGATTATACTTTTGGCATGAAAATTCCTTAGTAACAAACAGAGTTAACAACAAAATCAATTAAACAAGGAATTAACCATGTTACTAAAAAAAACACGTTTTTTACTATTAGCGGCATTAGCACTTGCATGTACTACAGCGATGGCGGGTGATACAGAGAAAAAAGTAAAAGTTATTGAATACAAAACCGATATTGAACTGATAAGTGATGGGGCAACAACGCCTATTAAGATACAGTTCGATGGCAAGCCGAGTGAGCAGCAAATTGAAGATGCAGTTGCGGGTTTACCATCTGAAAAACAAGAAAAGGTGCGAGAGTTATTACGTAACCTTGAGGTTGAACATGATCAAGGATTGAAGGTATTTGCATTTAAAAGTGGTGAGGGCGATATTGAAAAGCATATCGAAATCCATGCTGATGAAGCTTGGTCGTCACAAAGCGGTAGCAATGTATTTGTTTTGAGTGACGGTGAAAAGCAGGCTCAAGTATTTAAGTTTAAATTTGAAGGCGATGAATCGGATGGACCTTTTCATGCGTTAAAACACCTTTTGAACACGGCCGACTTAACGCCAACGCAAATTGTTGAGTTGCAAAATATACTAAGTCAAAAATAACAAAATATACATCAAGCGAAGCCAGGCTGTTAAAACCACGCTTGGCTTTATTACTTGCGTCCACCTTTCTATAAATCATTGAATCTGTAAATTCTATTTAACCTCAACTCGGGTTAATTTGGTGCACAAACTACGTTTAATATGCGTTATCTTATCTCACGCTTTATTCGTATATTAATACTACATTGTAGAATTAATTGGACGGGTTATATTATTTATTCTACATTGTGATAAAAATAATATATTTAAATAGCAATGAAAGAGAAGTTTCTAGGTGAGTTTGAACAAATGGTGATGCTTGCCATTTTAAAACTCAATGACAATGCATACGGGGTGTCTATTCGCGACATGCTAGTTGAAGCAATTGATCGCGATGTGAGTGTAGGGGCCTTGTATACCACTTTGGAACGCCTTGAAAAAAAAGGTTTGTTAACAAGCTCGCAAGGGGAAGCAATTGCTGAACGAGGTGGTAGAGCAAAGAAGTTTTATGCTGTAACCGGTCAAGGAAAGCAGGCGCTTAATCGTGCTAAAAATGCACTTGATACCTTATGGCAAGGTGTGCAGTTAAGTAAGTTAGCACATTATGCATAGTTCATCTCCGCTTAAAAACAAACACGAAATGGTGCTAGCAAATAAACTGCTGAGCTGGAGCTTACCTGCGTCAATACGCGATGCGGTAATTGGCGATTTAGAAGAAACGTATTATTTAAAACAACAACAAGGCCTCGCGCCGATTGCAATTCAATATTGGTATTGGCAGCAGACGTTTAATCTAGCCTACCGTTTTATGCCAACAACTCAAAGAGGGTTAATCATGTTTATTTTAAGTCTAATTGTGTTTATGTCGATGATGGTATTTGGCATGGTTATGGGTGCGGATGTAACCGCGTTTATTGATGTGCCATCAGCAATGTTGGTGTTTCCTCCAGCTATCTTTTTTGCTATTGCTGCTACGTCTTGGCAAGAATTTACCTTTGCATTTGGTTGCGTGGTAAGTGATGAAAGAAGCTTTAGTGAGAGAGAACTCGTGCAATCAAAGCGTGTTTTTTCGGTACTAGGAAATTCTGCTTTGTGGTGTGGCGGCATTACGACCTTGATTGGTTGGGTGGCGATGGCATCAAATATTAGTGCACAAGAGTTTAGCAGTGTAATTGGCCCTGCATTTGCTGTATCAATTTTGACGTTTTACTACGGTGCTATTGTTAAACTGATTTGTTATGTTGCAGCGCAACGTATTGAATCTAAGTTACTAAACTAAAAATTTTACGCCAAAGTTAAAACAAAAAAGCCCGCATTGCGGGCTGTTTTGTGTTTATTTTGTTAAGGCTAATTGACTTTCTTTCTGCCTGAAAACGCATGGGAGAGTGTCATACCGTCTACTAAATCAAGTTCACCACCAACCGGCACGCCATGGGCAATACGTGATGCACTAATGTTATTTTTAGCACACATATCGGCAATATAATGCGCCGTTGTCTCACCTTCTACCGTTGGGTTTGTCGCTAAGATAACTTCTTCAATGGTGCCCGACTTTAATTGTTGCTCAAACACATCCAGACCAAGTTCCATTGGTCCGATGCCGTCAAGTGGCGATAAGTGACCCATTAAAACGAAATAACGGCCTTGAAATTGCCCCGTTTGCTCAATCGCTAGAATATCCGTTGGTGATTCAACGACACATAACAGACCGGAATCTTGGCGTTTTGTACTTAAGCAAATATCACATTGATCGGTTTCGCAAAAAGTTCGACAAGTTTTACAATGGCCGACGTTTTCCATTGCAAACGTTAAACTTTGACCTAATTGACGACCGCCATCGCGATCATGTTCTAACAGGTGAAATGCAATACGTTGCGCTGATTTTGGGCCGATGCCAGGCAAGCAGCGCAAGGCTTCAACAAGTTGGCTTACGCCTGATGTTAATTTCATAAGGAGTTTGAGTTTTCCAATTTTGCTATAACATACACTAAGTTACTAAATGAGCCAATTACTCAAAGCCAAGATTACTCGGCTTTGCCAATAACTGCGTATTGCGCTGCACCGGTTCATGTACGTACTCGATATGGGGGTTACGTAACCAAAGTTTACCGCGACTTATCAAAAGCGCACCAAACGACACAATTGCAGCATTTTCTGTAATGGGCAGTGTTACTTCGATATCTTGCCAGTCGCGAGTGCCTCCGCCACTGGTGTAACGTAAATTATCAAACGCCAATGCGTTGGTGTGTTTATCTTCAATGCGCATCCAAATACTGGCTATCGACTTTACAAACTGGTGTTTTATTTGTGCACGAAACCGAATACCAGTAATGTTTTCTTTAATAGCGTTTGCTGCGTTAAAGTCAAAGCGCTTTAGCACTACACCAAAATTAGGTTCATCCACTATGCTCTCGAGCAGCAATGTACCCGTGTCGTTACTAATTTGGTATTCACCATCTAGTTCATCACTTATTTCCCATGTTGAGTGGTTTATAGGTTGTGCTCCTTTGGTTAAGGTACCAAAGGGTTGGGTGTTGTAACCAACGATATTCAGGTATCTAGTGCGAGCAGGGCTGGGCGCTTCCTCCTTTGGCATTGTGTACCCATAGGCATAACTGTTGTCTTTCGCTTCATTTGGCGCGAGTTTAAGTTCAAACTTATCAAACCACACTTGCCCAGAGCCACGGAGTATGCCAGCGTAAGATAGCGCAGATGAATCAGCAGGGACCTGAGCGACAATTGAAAAGCGTTGCCAATCAAGCTCTGTATTAGTGCCAATAAACTTGGCATCAGCGCGGCGAACAATATTGTCATCGTGATCAAGCATATCCAACTGCAACGTAATTTCTCCATCAAGGTTGCTCGCTTTGACATAACCCGATAATTCGATTTTTTGATTTTTAAAACTTGCAGCCTGAATAGTTTGTCTGATTGAGGCAGCGCCATCTTTGCTGGGAAGCTTATTAACGATAAACAAGCTTGATTTACCTTCGATTACTTCATTGTTCGAAAGTCCATAGTGGTAATTGTTGTTTGGGTAAGCTGTAAAATACCAATGTTTAACTTCAGGCTTTTCTTTTACCGATAAAATCTGATGGCTTGTCAGAAAATCAAAGTGGCTTAAATGCACGTCACGATTATGAATCGCTGAATAAACGAAGGCTGTGCAACAAATAATTAGTATAAAAATCAGAGTACGAATGGCGATTGTCATTGTTGTTATTAACTCAATACAGCTTGGTCGGTGATTGTATCGTTTACGGGGAATATTTAAAACAAGTGTAAGTCTGATTGCGCTTAATTTCGGCAACTATTTCGGATTTTAACGTTTACTCTTGAAATCTCGAAACTCAACCCTATATCCAATTGCAACATAGCAAAAACCTAAGATTTTGACGGAGTTTTCAATGTCTGCCCAAAAAGAAACATTTGGTTTTCAAACCGAAGTAAAGCAACTTCTACAGCTTATGATCCACTCTCTTTATTCAAATAAAGAGATTTTTCTACGTGAACTTGTTTCAAACGCATCCGACGCAGCAGATAAACTGCGCTTTCTCGCATTAGAGAATAACGACCTTTACGAAGGTAATGGCGAGTTACGCGTTCGTATTAGCGCTGACAAAGATGCAAACACCGTAACTATCTCAGATAACGGTATTGGTATGAGTCGCGAAGAAGTGATTAGTTCACTTGGTACTATCGCAAAATCAGGCACGGCTGAATTTTTCCAAAACTTAACGGGCGATCAAGCACGTGATTCACAACTGATTGGTCAGTTTGGTGTGGGATTTTACTCAGCGTTTATCGTTGCTGATAGTGTGACTGTGCGCACTCGTAAAGCGGGTGAAGCGCAAGCAACTGAATGGCATTCACAAGGTGAAGGTGAATACACGCTAGCGGATATTGAAAAAGCCGAGCGTGGTACTGAAATTATTCTGCACTTACGTGACGATGAAAAAGAATTTTTAGAAGAGTTCCGTTTACGTTCAATCGTAACTAAATACTCAGATCACGTATCAATTCCAGTGGAAATGTATCAAGCGCCAACGGAAGAGTCAGAAGGTCCTGATGGCGAGAAAATTCCAGCAACGCCAGGTGAGTGGCAGGCAATTAACAAAGCAACAGCGCTTTGGACTCGTGATAAATCAGAAATTTCTGATGAAGAATACAAAGAATTCTATAAGCACGTTGGTCACGATTGGGAAGAGCCACTAACATGGGCTCACAATAAAGTTGAAGGTAAAACAGAATACACAAGCCTGCTTTATATTCCTAAAAAAGCGCCATTTGATATGTGGAATCGCGAACGTCAACACGGTTTAAAACTGTATGTGCAACGCGTATTCATTATGGATGATGCTGAGCAGTTTATGCCTAACTACTTACGTTTTGTTAAAGGCTTACTAGATTCAAATGACCTTCCACTTAATGTGTCGCGCGAAATTTTACAAGACAACAAAGTGACGCAAGCAATTCGTAAAGGCTGTACATCGCGTGTGCTTAAGATGCTTGATCGCATGGGTAAAAACAAACCAGAAGAATACCAAACATTCTGGAATGAGTTTGGCCAAGTGATTAAAGAAGGTCCGGCTGAAGATATGGCAAACAAAGAAGCCATTGCTAAGCTACTTCGTTTTGCGTCGACTGACTCTGATCTTGAGACACAAAATGTATCGCTTGAACAATACATTGCACGCATGAAAGAAGGTCAAGATAAGATTTATTATGTTGTGGCTGATAGCTTCCAAGCAGCGAAAAGCTCTCCACACCTTGAGATCTTCCGTAAGAAAGGCATTGAAGTGTTACTGCTTTCAGACCGTGTTGATGAATGGATGATGAGTCATCTGACGGAATTTGACGGTAAACAGCTTGCATCAATTACTCGTGGTGATTTAGACCTTGGTGATCTGGATGACGAAGAGAGCAAGAAAGAGCAAGAAGCGTCTGAAAAAGAAGTCGAAGGCTTAATTGAGCGTGTTAAAACAGCGCTGGGTGATAAAGTAAAAGAAGTGCGCTTTACTCACCGTTTAACAGACTCGCCAGCCTGTGTGGTTGCCGATGAACACGACATGAGCTCGCAAATGCAAAAGCTAATGGAGCAAATTGGTCAACAAGCACCTGAAACTAAGCCAGTGTTTGAGTTAAACCCAGAGCATCAACTTGTTAAGCACTTAAATGATGTGCAAGATGAAGACAACTTTGCACAATGGGCTGATGTACTGCTTGACCAAGCATTACTAGCAGAGCGCGGTAGCTTAAAAGACCCAGCAGGCTTTGTTTCTCGCTTAAACAAACTAATGTTAGATTTAAGCAAGTAATCAATCTGGTTAAAAGAAAAGGGCGCTAAGCGCCCTTTTTTATTGTAAGTGTTAAGTCGTTAAATTAGTCATTTTCTTCGGTCGTTGGCGCTAATTGCTGCTTTTGCGCTTTGATAACTGTCCACGCTTCGAGCATTACTAAAACACAAACGACTAACACAATAATATCTAAGGTAACTAATAACCAATTACCCGCATTGTAGTATTCTTGCAGTTTAAGTATGCCGGCGAAAAATGCCATCACTAGCACAAATAGCATGGGCACTAATGTGTAACGAGCAGGTCGCCCCATCTTTATTAACATCACAGAAATAACTAACAGTGTTAAACTGGCAAGGATTTGGTTAGTTGAGCCGAATAATGGCCAAATGATCATGCCGCCCGAACCAGACGAACCGCCTGCACCAAACGCTAATAATAAACAACACGCAACAGCAATCAGTGTAGCAATAATGCCATTTCTAAATGCGCTGATCTGATATATCTCGCCCCATTCTTGAATAATATAGCGTTGTAAGCGAACACCTGAATCCATTGTTGTTCCAGCAAACAATACAACCATTACAGCAAGTAAGGTCGACGCAAGTTCAGATGGAATGCCCCAACCTTGGAAGATTAGGTTTGAGCCACCTTGAATAAATGCGCCAACACTGCCAGCACCGAGATGGCTATATACTTCGTGCCACTCCTGCGGGCTCATTGCGAGTGTTACACCACTGACAGCAACAATGGTAATAAGGGCAAGCGAACCTTCACCAACAGCACCTAAATAACCAACGAACCGTGCATCGGTATCTTTATCTAATTGTTTTGAACTGGTGCCGCTCGATACAATACCGTGGAAACCAGATACCGCACCACAGGCAATCGTAACGAATAATAGTGGGATAATACTGGGCGTAGACTCTGCAACTTCGCTATTAAAAGCAGGTGCGGTAATGTCAGGCATAAACATAAATACGGCGCCGTAAAGTAACACTAACCCCACCAATAATTGAACACCATTAATAAAGTCACGAGGTTGTAGCAGCACCCACACAGGTAATAATGATGCGACAGCGGCATATATAAATAGAATGATTATCCAGTTAGCTTTGTCACTTAACCCGAACATTTCTTTTGGCAGTGCCAATGGCATTTCGCTACCTGCATACACGGTTAAGTAAAGCGCGACTACTCCCAACAAACACAAAAACACTAAGTTAAAGTTGCGGCGAATTAACTGACCAATAATTAAGGCAAACACAATCGCAGCCCAGGCTGGCAATACTGCAGTTGGTTGGCTAACAAATGAGTTGGCAATCACCACGCCAAATACCGCGTTAACCATTAACAGCACTAAAAATACCACTATCATAAATAAAGCGCGGGTGCGTTTACCGATAACTTCTTCTGATAGTGCGCCAATTGATTTACCTTTGTGGCGACTGCTCGCCCAAAGTGCGCCCATATCGTGAACACCGGCAAAGAAAATAGTTCCGAGTACTACCCAAATAACAGCGGGTACCCAGCCCCAATAAACCGCAATGGCAGGACCAACAATCGGTGCAGCGCCAGCAACAGAGGTAAAGTGGTGACCCCAAAGTACCACTTTTTTGGTTGGTACAAAGTCAACGCCATCATTAATTTGATGAGCTGGGGTAATGTACTTGTCATCCATTTGGAAAATGCGACTTGCAATAAACTTAGAATAGACAAACCAGCCAAACAGCATGCCGATAATGCCGAGCAATACAATAACGACAGATTGCATAGGTGTTCCTTATAATTGATTATTATTTAAACCAGCTTAAAGCAGCATATTGTAAAAGCAAGTGTTTGGCCTGAGACTTTGGCATAACACGGCGCTATTTATTTCGCTTTGGCTTGAGCTCCTTTATATTTTTAGCTTGATTATTAGGGCCTGTTGACCTTTGCTGTTCTATTTTTGTTCTTTTTAAGCGTGCTTTTATCGCGGCGCTCGGTGTGTGGCCTAGTAATCTAAGCGAATATCGAGCAAAGCTTCCGCGTCCTGCTCACGCCCCTTACCTACATCCATATAGGCAACAATGAGAAAAGTGCGCTCAAAAGAACCGTTCGGCAGCGCTTGCTTGGCTTTTCTACTGTGTTATCGGCTGGCTCACATAGAATAACTATGCCACGCAGCCTCCGCCTTGTATAAAACCCAATCAAACTGCTGCAAAAACGAACTTGAAAGGTCAACAGACCCTAAACAAAGCTCGTCAGCCCTTAAGCAAAAATACGCGAAATAATGGCTTTGCAGTTACTTGGTTAAACAAAGGTTAAACTTTTGGCTAATCACTATTGAGAATCAACTGCCACTGTGAAAGAATTCCCCCAATTAAAAAACATCTTGAGGAAAAGTCATGCGCATTATTCTTTTAGGAGCGCCAGGTGCAGGTAAAGGTACGCAAGCACAATTTTTAATGGATAAGTACGGTATCCCACAAATTTCGACAGGCGATATGTTACGCGCTGCGATTAAAGAGGGTACACCACTTGGTCTTGAAGCTAAAAAAGTAATGGATGCAGGCCAGCTTGTTTCTGATGAAATTATCATTGGCCTAGTAAAAGAGCGTGTTGCTAAAGCTGACTGTGAAAACGGTTTCCTATTAGATGGTTTCCCACGCACAATTCCTCAAGCAGATGCAATGAAAGAAAACGGCATTACAGTTGATCACTGTATTGAGTTTGACGTTGCAGATGAAATCATTGTTGAACGTATGGGCGGCCGTCGTGTACACCCAGGTTCTGGTCGTGTTTATCACGTTGTTTACAACCCACCTAAAACAGAGGGTAAAGACGACGTAACAGGCGAAGACTTAATTATTCGTGATGACGACGTAGAAGAAACAGTACGTAAACGCTTAGCAATTTACCACGAACAAACTAAGCCATTAGTTGATTACTACCGTGCTGAAGCAGACGCAGGTAACACACAGTACCACAAATTAGATGGTACACAAGCAGTTGAAGCAGTCAGTGCACAACTTGCAGATTTACTGGGCTAATACCCAATAAATAAAAAAACCGCCATCTCGGCGGTTTTTTTATATCTGAACGTTAATTATAACTTCTTAAGAGCTGACTCTACTGAGACATAATCAGGTTCTTTTGCTAAATTAGTCACTAACTGCTTATAAACAATCTTGTGGTCTTTATTTAAGATGATCACACCGCGCGCTAATAACCCCATATCTTGTATTAGCAAGCCATAATTTTGGGCAAACTCACGCCATACCGCGTCTGATAAAGTATGCATTTGGGTAATGTTTTCGGCCTTACAAAAACGGCTTTGTGCAAATGGTAAATCCATACTGATAGTAAGCATCACCACGTCACTGTAATTCGCTGCAAACTTATCATTGAAGTGTTTTGTTTGTAAGCTACATACGCCAGTGTCTAGGCTTGGCACTGTGCTAATCATTACCGCTTTTCCTTCAAAGTCGCTTAAAGAGACAGGTGCAAATTTATTGTTTGCCGCTTTGAAATCGGGCGCTTGTAGTCCTAGCTCAACCGCATTACCACGCAAGGTAAGCATTTTACTGTTGGCTGAAATTTTACCAGAATCAGTTTGATTCAGAGGTAATTGATATTGCGCTGCCGCTAGGTTTAAAGACAAAAGAGATGCGCTAATTAAACCCGTTAACGTCATTAAATTTTTTAACATAATAAAAACACAGTTTCTGCTATAAGTAATGTTAATTTAGCACACGTGTAAGACACCGATAAAGTGATAATAATAGTTATCTAATAATGGTTTTCGACACGCGATACAAAACTTAACAATTTGGTGAAATATGCAACTTTGTGAACGAAACTTTTGTAATTTGTTACAATTTTTAGCACAATAGTCTTAGATTTCATGCAGTGCTAGTTAAAACCTACTTCCTGCTCTAAACTTATAAAGACAAAAAATAAGAGTGATAGTATGGCAACCCCAGTTTTAATATGTGATGACTCTCGTTTGGCGCGGCGACAGCTCGCTCGTTCGCTACCAGATGATTGGGACATACAAATTGAATACGCTGAAAATGGTCTTCATTGTTTAGAGCAAATAAAAGCGATTCAACCTGAAATTCTGTTCCTCGATCTCAATATGCCACAAATGGATGGCTACGAAGTGCTGCAAGCAATTAAAGCAGAGAATTTGCACGTGCTGGTGGTGGTGGTGTCTGGTGATATTCAGCCAACGGCCCATGAACGAGTGATGGCACTGGGGGCGATTGATTTTATAACTAAGCCGTGTGATGGCGCTAAGCTAGAAGAGATTATTGAAAAGCATGGCATTAAAGATAAAGCCATGCGCGAGCGCTTGCAGCACTCTCTTGGCGAGCAACTCGATCCTGAACTGCGAGATATCTATCAAGAGATCACTAACGTAGCGATGGGGCAAGCGGGTAACTTACTAGCACGTTTGCTTAACGTCTTTGTTGAACTACCTATTCCCAACGTTAATGTATTGGAAGTCAATGAGCTTTCAATGGCGCTGCAATCAATTGATACCAATGCATCCACATCTGGAGTATGTCAGGGCTTTATAGGCGGTGGCGTATCGGGTGAAGCATTATTGCTACTCAATGATTCAAGTTTTGTTGAAATCGCATCTTTAATGAATTACGAAGGTGAACTGAATCAAAAAGTAGAGCTAGAGCTGTTAATGGATGTGGGGAATATTCTCATTGGCGCAGTATTAACGGGGCTTGCTAAGCAGCTTGATATGCACTTTTCACAAGGGCATCCTGTGGTAATGGGGCAGCATTGTAACGTAGCCGATTTAGTCAGTACTAACCAAGATCGTTGGCAGCGTACGTTAGCAATTGAGATCAGTTACGGCATTGAAAATCACAACGTAAACTGTGATCTAATGCTGTTATTTACTGAAGACTCACTAAAAACACTCAAGTTTAAAACACAATACTTATTAGAAGACTAACACTATGAGCGTAGACTTTGAACTCAATGAAATTCACTGGATGATGGATATGTTTAACACCATAGACGTCGGTTTGGTGGTGTTAGACAGAAAATACAATATTTGTGTTTGGAATGGCTTTATGGAAGCTCATTCTGGTTTGTTACCCAGTGCAGTAAAAGGTAAAGACGTATTCGATGCTTTCCCAGGCATCGATGAAACATGGTTTCGTTCAAAAGCCGAATCGGTATTTGTGTTAAAAACCCGTTCTTTCACCATTTGGGAACAACACCCGTATATTTTTAAGTTTAAAAATTACCGACCAATCACCGGTAAAGCAGATTACATGTACCAAAATGGCACTCTTATTCCGCTGACGAACACCACAGGCGAAGTCTCTCACTTGTGCGTGATTATTTACGACGTGACTGATGAGGCGGTTAACAAACTAGAGCTTGAACAAGCGAATGCAAAACTAGAAGAGTTAAGCCGAGTTGATAGGTTAACGAACCTTTATAACCGGGGTTTTTGGGAAGAAAGCTTTTCAAAAGAATTTAAGCGTCAGCAACGCAGTCAGGCAAAAAGTAGCTTGTTAATGTTCGACATCGATCACTTTAAAAAGATCAATGATTTATTTGGTCACCAAGGTGGCGATGCAGCGCTGTGTTTTGTATCACAAACGTTGAAAAAAGTGCTGCGCGAGTCAGATGTAGCAGGGCGTTATGGCGGTGAAGAATTTGCTGTTACGTTAGTTGATACCGACTTAGATGGCGCTAAAGTATTTGCCGAACGCTTGCGTAAAACCATAGAAGATGCGGTGATCCATTACGAAGAGTCGGAAATCACGCTTACTATAAGCATAGGTATTGCGCAGTTTGATGGTAAATATACAAAATACGAACAGTGGATTGAAGACGCCGATAAAGCACTATATCGTTCAAAAGAAGCAGGGCGAAACACCATTAATGTGGCGTAATTCTGCTGGCTTAGCGTTAGCAAGTTAACATACTTACTAACGCTATTAGCTTACTCAGCTAAAATACCCCAACCGTCGCCGTAGCCATTAAGCGGATTAGCAACCGATTCTAGATAGTTCTCTAAATCAGTAATAAGCTGATGGTCCGGTACCATTTCTACACTCACTAAAACTTCAAACACACCCGTATCTGGGCATTTTTGTTGTTTGGTATTAGGTGCAAGATCGTCCTCGCTAATAACTTTGGCAAACTTGTCTGCATCACTGACTTTTTCAAAAAGAATAAAAAAGTCTAGCGTGTGTGTCTTGGTTAAATCGACACCTTCTTGGTGCATCTCGGCCAAAATTTGCCCATTGTCGTCTGTTGGAAAATCCATCAAGGTACTCACGTAATAATTTATAGCGCTAAGTTTACTGCGTGCGTGAAACGGGGTAAATATGTAATCGTGAATGTTTTTGTTTATTCGCACATTTTGGCAGGTTAGAATAGGTACGGTTGATTTTTAACGTTCTATTTTTGTGCTCGTTGAGCGTGTTTCTATCGCGGAGTTTGATGTTTCGCCGTGTAATTTACGTGAGCTTCAATAACTAAAGGCTGATACGCGTTTAAAGAATCAATCGCCTCCGAATTCATGATTAAAATTAATTGAGTATAAATTGTTCCGCAGCATTCTTATTTTTACAGTGTTATGTTTGTTCTCTTGCTCAGTATTGGCATCGCCAATTGTTTCGAGCATAACTGTAAAAACAGACAACGACGGGTTAAAACGCAACGTCGAGTTATATTTAAATGAACTCAAACAACAGTCATTTTCTCCAAGCATCATTAAAAAAGCCAAAACGCTTACGCAAAATGCGTTAAAACCGTTCGGTTATTACTTACCCACCATTGACGTTAAAGCACAAGATGACGGCGGGCAAGTACACCTCGTTGTTAATGTCGATGCAAAAACGGTGACACAGATTAGCCAGCTCGATATTCAGATTTTTGGTGACGCTGCAAAGCAAAAAGAAATTAACGAACAGATTGCAAAACTTAACTTGGCGGTTGGTCAGGCGCTTAATCATAGCGCGTATGAAAAAGCAAAAAGCCAGATCAGCTCAGTGCTTTTCGAATATGGCTATTTTGACACAAAGTGGTTAAAGCATGCCATTGAAGTACGCCGTGGTACTTACAGCGCGGTTATTCGCTTACATGTGGATTCGGGAATTCGCTATAAATTTGGCCCTGTTGTACTAGATAAAGAAATAAAAGCGTACGAGTTGGTGCACCGTTTAAATCCAATGGTTGTTGGCAATCCATATGATAACAACACGGTAACTGATTTTAATATTCAACTGTCAAACATGCCTTACTTTAAAAGTGTGCGTGTATATCCCGATATTATTAATCGTGAAAATGGTGAGATCTCGGTTATCGTACAACTGCTGCATAAACCTGAGAACAGTTTCGAGGTCGGTGGTGGTGTAAGCACCGACGATAACGGTTTAAAGTTACGGTTTAAATGGACTAAACCATGGATCAGCGAAAATGGCCATTACCTTGAAACCAATATTGAAGCCAGTCAAGTAGACCCACAAGCACGTATTAGCTATACCATTCCGGTGAACGATCCGAATAATGATGTTTGGCGTTTTGGCGCGGGTTATATTTATGACGATAATAAACTATCTCGAAAAGCAACTGTGCAAGCACAACGACAATGGCTGACAGAGAGTAATTGGATCCGTACTGCGTTTTTAAAGTATGAAATCGAAAATTATGAAATAGACAGCACGCATTATCACAGCAATATGGTACTACCGGGCATTAGTTACGCAAGAAAACGTACGTTAGGTGGAACTACGCCATATTGGGGTGAGCAGTTGTTAATTTCTACCGAGTTTGCCAGTGAAAGCCTCGCATCCGATACAGACTTAGTAAAAGTGCAGCTATTAGGTCAACGTCTTACCACCTTTGCTGAGCGTCATATGTTATTTGGCCGCATTAATATAGGCGCCATAATCACCGACGATATTAATGATGTACCAATTTCGATGCGCTTTTTTGCTGGTGGTGATAAAAGCATTCGCGGTTATCGTTACGAGTCGGTGGCACCAAAAATTAATGATCAAGTTGTTGGTGGGCAGTACTTAGCGACTACCAGTGCCGAATATAACTATCGCTTTTTACCGAATTGGCGGGCCGCGTTATTTATTGACGCTGGTACTGCAACCAACGATTTCGAAGATAAAATTCAGGTAGGTACAGGCCTTGGTTTGCGATGGTTAACGCCAATTGGCCCGGTACGAATTGATTATGCCTTTGCTGTTACTGATGACACGCGTACAGGTCGCTTTAGTATTACCATAGGGCCAGAAATATGAGTGAAACGGTAACTAAAACCCCGCTTACGAAAACGGTTTTACGCGTGTTTCGTAATCTATTTTGGTCTTTGTTAGTACTGCTTATTGGATTAGTCGCGCTGGTATTCAGTGGTGTTGGTAATCAACTGATAGTCTATGGTGCAAACAAACTGGTGCCAAATCTTTCTATTTCCATGAAAGACGATCCTTTGTTACGCGGCGGTCAGTTTAGCGTTAATTATAAAAATGAACAGTTAGCGCTTACGTTAGTTAATGCGCAGCTTGATGTGCGTTTTTATAGTTGTGCGGCAATATGTGTGAAGCAGTTTAACGCGCAATCTGTTGCGGTTGAGTTAGCAGCAAGTAAAAATACCCAAGAGCCTGATACGCAATCGCCACTTGGCAAAATAGAGCTGCCAATGTCGCTAGCGGTAAAAACATTTTCAATAAAATCATTTCGTTTTACCCAAGGCGAGTTGGCGCTTGATGTCACTGAGTTTTTTACCCAACTTAATGCGCAAAAGAGTGAACTGACCGTTGAACGCTTAGCTGTAAATAAGATTAAGTTAGCGTTGCCTGCACAAAATAAAGAAACCAGTGCTACAAAAACAACATCGCCAATAACGATGCCAAAAATATCGCCACTGCATTTTGAAACCCCACTTGATTGGCAAATAAACGCGCTACGTGTATCGCAATTCGAACTAGCGCAAGCAGACGTATCGCAAGTGATCCGCAATGTATCGTTGCAGGCAAAGCAGCAAGCAAGTGATTTAAATGTTATTCACTTAAGCCTTGATTATCAGGACATCAGTGCGGCACTGAACGGCGCGTTGTCACTAGCAAACCATAACCCAATAAGCTTAACCGCAACCGTTGAACACCCAAAACACGCTATTAAGGCGAATCTTGAAGGTGATTTAAGTGCATTAACAATAAGCAGTGAATTAACGGGCTTATACAGTGCATCACTTAATGGCAGTGCATCGCTGCTGAATGAGCAATTACCGTTTGAACTGAACGTTTTATCAAAGCACTTAGAGCTAGTACAAGACGATAAAACAATCGCCGTAGATGACGCAAGCGTTAGTGCAAAAGGCGATTTGACCGCTTTTGACTATAGTTTGAACACAAAGCTAAGTGTTACAGATATGCCAAAGCTTGCGATTGATGGTGAGGGCAAAGGTAACTTCTCTGAACTCAATATTGAACGCTTGGGTATCGAAAGTGAAAAGAGTACATTAACACTCGCAGGTAAGGTCAATTGGCAACAAGGCGTTGATGCCTCTATTTCAGTATTATCTGAGAATATTAGCACTGAGGAATTTTTGCCTTCGGTTGCTTCTAATTTAGCGCTAAAAGGTGACTTGGCGGTACACGCAAATGGTAACAAGTGGCAACTCGATATTCCGGAATTTGCCGTTGCCGGTCAAATAAACAATGCGCCTATCGATGCGATTGTTGCGATGAAAGTTGATGATCGCCTAAAAGCGTCAATATCTAAGTTACAGATTACCAGTGACAAAAATCAATTAACGTTACACGGTGAAATAACAAAAGAGTGGGATATTTCAGGTAACCTGAATTTAGTAAACCCCGATACGCTTGACCCAAGGCTGTCAGGACACGGAAACGCTGAGTTTAAAATTACTGGCGAACTCGAAAAACCAAAAGCGCGCTGGCAAGCAAATTTAAAACAGTTGGCATTTGAAGAGTACCGAATTGATGCGCTAAGCAGTGAAGGCCATGTTGATGTTGCAAAAAATTATTTAAGTAAGATTGCATTTGATGCCAAAGGGATCTCACTTGATGATCAGCCAATTCATGCGGTTTCTGTTTCGATAGAGGGCGACTTAAAGCAACATCTGGCTAAGCTATCGTTAGAATCTGAAACAGTAAATGCAAAATCACAAATTAACGGTGGTTTAATCAACAACCAATATGCTGGTAGCGTAAATAAGCTGGCGCTTAAAAATCAAAAAATCAATTTAACCAATCAGCAAGCGATAGATTTCAGTTATCACGTAAACTCTGGGCAAGTTAATGTTAGCGAACATTGCTGGCAAGGCACTAATACAGCCTTTTGTTTAAAACCATTAACGGCATCGGCCGAGCAAGGTGAATTATCGTTAGCATTAAAGCACTTTGATCTTTCTGTATTAACGTTAGCGCTTCCTAAAACCATAGCGCCTGCAGGCCAATTAGTCGGCCATTTAGATGCACGCTGGCAACATGGCAAATTATTGAGTTTAAATAGTGAGATCAAATCCAGCGATGTTAATTTTGCAATCAACGAAAGCTTTATTAAAACGCAAGTGCCAATCGAACAGTTTTATTTGAACGCTAAGGCGGATCAAAAAAACGTAATGCTAGACGCAAACTTAGCATCGTCCGTGCTCGGCAACATTATTAGTGATATCGATATTACTGATGTGACCGGAAAACGTGCGTTAACCGGCAAAATACAATTACAAGCGCTCGATTTTAGTAATTTAACCGGCTTTAGCCAGCAAATTGATAAGCTCGACGGTGAACTTAATGCCGATGTTACTTTATCAGGTAGCGCGTTTTCGCCACAAGTAAACGGAAAACTAGCTTTGCAAGGGCTTGCGTTTCTCGCGCCATGGACGCCATTGAGCATTGAACAAGGCAATATGGCTATAAACTTTAATGATCACAGTGCTAATCTCAACGGCGAATTATTTGATAGCAATAAAGGCAGCTTAGCGCTTGATGGCCAAGCAAATTGGCAAGGCGAACCGAGTGTGAGTGCTAATATTAAAGGCAATGGTTTTAAAATCGCCCTTGAGCCGAATTTGTGGTTTGCAATATCACCAAATATTAATATGACCTATGAACAGCAATTCGCCAATGTCTCAGGGCAAGTCCGTGTCGTTGATGGCCGCATTAAAGTAAAAGAACTACCTGAAGGTGCTGTAAGTGTTTCCGATGATGAAGTTATTGTCGATGCTGCTAAACAAACAAAGAAACCGTTACCAATTCGCTACGGTATCGACCTTTCAGTTGTCATTGATGACAATGTGCGTATTGATTCGTTTGGTTTACGTTCAAAGTTAAAGGGCGATGTGCTATTTAAACAAGTAGGCGATACGCCGCTGATTGCAACGGGTGAAGTGGCGTTATTAGAAGGTTACTATCGCGGGTTAGGGCAGGAGCTACAAATCGAAAAAGGGCAAATCGCCTTTAATGGTGCGGTTGATAAACCGCTACTGAATGTAAGAGCTATTCGTAATCCTGACCTTACTGAAGACGGTGTTATTGCTGGCATAAAACTCACCGGTGGTGTTGAACAACCACGCCTTGAAGTATTTTCAGATCCCAAAATGGATCAAGCTATGGCGCTGTCTTATTTATTGTCAGGGCGTCCGCTTAGCGATTCTAATTCATCGAGTGATGGCATGTTAACCCAGCTTTTATTATCGCGCGGTCTTGCGCGTGGTGAGGGCAGTATTACAAAAATCGGTGAAGCAATCGGTATTGAAGATGTGTCGTTATCATCACGCGGCAGTGGTGAAGAAACCAAAGTAGAGATTTCAGGTTATGTCGCGCCCGGCATTCAAGTGCGATACAGTATTGGCATATTTGATTCGATGAGCGAAGTTGCAGTGCGTTATCAATTACTACCAAAACTGTATATTGAAGCGATTAGTGGCCTAAATGATTCGCTCGATATTTTATATAAATTTGATTGGGACTAATAATGATAAGAAAAACCCTAATATCGCTGGTTGTAGGCGCGTTGGCTGTTACCAGCACAGCAAGCCAAAGCAATGATAAGCCATTATCACCTGCCAAAGTGATAGCACAATCAAGCCAAAATGAATGGCGTGCGCTCGATTTAGAAAACACGTTAATACTATCGCTAAACACTGGCGATGTAGTAATTGAGCTAAACCCGTTGCTTGCTCCTAATCACGTTGCTAACTTTAAAAAGTTAGTACGAGAAGGGTTTTATAAAGACTTAAATATTTATCGTTTTGTAGAGGGCTTTGTTGCGCAAGGTGGTGATATTTCCGAAAAGAAACAGCCGAAAACAGCCAGCAAATCCATCACCGCGGAATTTGTAAAAACAACACAAAAGCCAATCGCGATT
This sequence comes from Pseudoalteromonas sp. XMcav1-K, assembly GCF_044005875.1. Lineage (NCBI taxonomy): Bacteria > Pseudomonadati > Pseudomonadota > Gammaproteobacteria > Alteromonadales > Pseudoalteromonadaceae > Pseudoalteromonas > Pseudoalteromonas sp. XMcav1-K. The sequence goes on from NZ_JBIPJE010000043.1 coordinate 40,850, forward strand.
CAGCTAGTGGATGTACAAGATGGTTATGCTGATAAAACCGGCTTTTTAAATGGTTTTGCTGTGGCGCAAAATGCGGCGAGCACCCAAACATGGCAAACCCACTGTATTGGTAATTTTGCCATGGCAAGAGGCAACGAGCTTGATAGTGGTGGTACAGAATTTTACGTGATTTTGGGCAATCACCGTTATTTAGATTTAAATATCACATCGTTTGGACGCGTTGTAACGGGTATTGAGCATATTCAACGACTAGATAGAAAACCAAAAACGACTATTGAAGATGTTAGCTTTAATCCAATTCGCAATTTTGTTGTGGCAGCAGATTTAAGCGATTCGCCAGCGCATAATATTGAAGTGATGAAAACCAACAGTGATAGTTTTAAGCAGTATATTGAATCACGACGCAATCGCCCGGAACCTTGGTTTCACCACCAAGCAAATTACATCGATGTCTGTGGCTTAAATGTGCCTAAGCGCGTAAAAACCACAGAAAAATAAAGATAGTTTAAGTAACTGCTTATTGGCGGTTACTTTTTAACTTAAATTGTGTTGTCGCAAAATCGGTAGAGCGATACGGGTTGATATCTAAACCACCACGACGTGTATAGCGTGCAAATACTTCAAGTTGCGTCATAGAAAACTTATTCTGAATATCGCAAAACAAGCGCTCGACACATTGTTCGTGAAATTCGTTATGATTTCTAAATGAAATAAGGTACTTGAGTAAACTCTCATGGCATATTTTTTTGCCGGTGTAGCGGATCACCACCGATGCCCAATCTGGCTGTGATGTGATCAAGCAGTTAGACTTTAATAAATGGCTATACAGTGTCTCAGTCACAATCTCATTGCTCGCATCAGCTTTGAGTAGCTCGGTATTGAGATCGTATTCACTTACTTCAATATCTAAGTCATCTAAACACGTGCCAGTAAACGGGGTTGGCATTAAGCAATCGAAATCGTCGGCATTGAAAAGTTTTACAACCACATCGCAATTTGCCGATTTAGATAAATCGCTGGTTAGAATTTGCTGAACCTGCGCCATAGAATCAAATTTAGTTTGGTTAAAGCTGTTTAAATACAGTTTAAATGACTTTGATTCAATAATATGGCTGCTGGTGGCTGGGAAAATGAACTCAGCAACTGCAACGACTGGCTTACCTTTTTGATTTAACCAAGAAAGCTCATAGCCTGTCCATGTATCTTCGCCTTTAAATGGCAATGCACTTTCATCGATATTTAAATCGTCGCGATTAAGTTTTCGTGCAATGGGAAACAGTAACGATGCATCGTAACTGTCTTTATATTCGGTTTGTTGTCCGAGTAATGCACCTTTTAATTCAGGCGCGTCTTGGTAATGTGACATAATCAGATTAAAATCGGTAAAATAATTAACTATTGTAACGAATAAATTGGGCAAAGGCAGTATGTCAATTAGCGAAAACTTACAACGCGTGTACACGGAAATTACGCAATTAGCACAGCAAAAAACAGGGCAGGCACCACGTGTGTTTCACGATAGCGATTGGGCAAGTCCATGTGAAATACCAAATAGTGTCGAAAATGATTCGGTTGCTTGGCAGCAAGTGGCGCAAAACGGCAATATGCAGGCGTTAGAAAAAGCCCTTGAAACACAATTTCCAGCGGCACTTCAGGCCTATTTTGGCAGCTTTTACAGCGATAATTTATTTGCCAGCTATCAAGAACATAATCTTTGTTTGTTGCAAGCTTGGAGCGAACAAGACTTTGATCGGTTGCAGCAAAATATAACCGGCCATGTGCTTATGAAGCGCCGATTAAAACAGGCTGATACGGTATTTTTTGCAACCTGTGAAGAAGATGATTTGCTACTTGTAATGAAATTAGAGGATGCAAGTATCTGGCTTGAATACCTTGGCAAAGAACCACATCATAAATTAGCAGACTCAATGGAAGCATTTTTAGCTGACTGCTCTGGTCTCTACTACGCACAATAACGTTTAATATCAAGGTGATTAACTATGTGGTCGTGCTTGCGAGCCAAAGCACCATCACCTACGTTGAAAAATTGCCGTGACAGCAACAGTCAAAATTTTCGCTCTGTTGCAGAATCGTTTTTGTCGAAGAAAAAGCGGTAATTAATGTAATTACTATCATAAGGCGCGCTTTGCGCCTTATTGCTTTATTGAAATTACTGAAAGTCCCATGAAATATTAGATACCAGCTCACAGGTATCACAGCGAAAATCGAACAAGCCAAACCATGGCTCCTCTAAGCGCCAATCACCGTCACATTTTGGGCATTTACGCGACAACTCTTGCTCTTTTGATAACCCGCCCACTCGGTATAAATAGTAATACACCGGTTTTTTCGTAAGGAAGCGAATGCGCTTTGATAAATCCATCCCGCGTCTAAAAAGGTCACTATCAATATCGGCTAATTCTTTAATTGCTGCAAATTCACAGCGTGTTGCACCATTGATTTGAATTTGGTCGCAGGCTTGCCAATCTTCTTGCCACTTTAGCAGGGCTTTAAAGTCACCATTGGCAACAGCAGGCACTTTATAGAGTGGTACGGGCATAAAGTCGTCACCACAGTATAGCGGGCTACAGGTATGCAAATAGGTAGTATATAAAATATAGCTCGATGGTGATGAGCAAGCGTCAGAGCCATTGGAATGAATATCTTGCCCAATTACTTTTACTTTTGGCTGTAATAAGCCAGCTTCATTGAGTTTCTCTAAGCTAAATTTTACAAATGGACTGTGATTTAATGGATGCAGTGCGTCTTCTTCTGGGCACATAACACGGGTAATAAAAAAGCCATCTTTTAGCGTTGTTGGAAATTCTTCCCCGATAATTTGGCCATTAAAGCGCAGTGCATTAACTAAACGCACTATGGCTTGTTCAGCCGCATCGAGTGTGGTGTCTTGATAGCAATCAAAGGTAAGGTCGACAATGTACATGGGATTATTTATTTTCTAGCAGGGATAACAATTTATCGAGCTTAGCTTCGATACGATCGAGTTGCGTTTGCGACGCACTTGAGGTTTGTTCTGGCTGTTGCACTTGCTTTAGTGTTTGACGTTCAAAATCGCTTGGGCTTTGTTTATAACGTGCAAGCACATCAATAATGATAGGCATTGGCACCGGTTGAGGTAAATTTGCTTTTACGAGTGCAACGTTGGGTTGCTTGTTGGCAGCTAACAGCTTACTGATAGTTGCGATGACGATATCTTGCATAAATGTGCCCTTTTAAAACCATTGGGCAATTTTACTGTAATCTAACGGAGCAGGCTATCGAGTTGATCGATAATTTCACACCAATCAGCGTCTTGCTCGATTGATTCTTTAATAAAGCTCGCTTGGCTTTGGCTCCAAAATGGCGCATCGGCAAGTATTAGGCTTGGTGAAATTTTATGGGTAGCGATAAATTGTTCAATCGCTTCATCTGTCGAATCGAGCCCAAGTTGTGAAAACAGATCATTCATTGCATGCGAACCTGATTCCATAATATTGCTCCTATGTTTGCTAAAGAAGGTTGTTTTAACGCTATAACTATAGAATAGCTCAAATAATGTGCTAACTTGAAGTGTGAACAATAATAATAAAGGAAGATATTATGGCCGCTGAAACATTAGCAACCCCAGCGTTAGATACCGAATTAAAAGCCAGCTATTTAACCGCAGAAGACTGCAAAATCGCAGCAAGTGTATTGTATCAAGCGTATCACGATGATGAGTTATTTCAGCAAATCTTGGGATACGATAAAGCAAATAAAGGTGCTTACGAGAAAAAACTCCGCTTATTAATACGTGAAGAGCTAGCTAGCTTTTGGCAAAGCCATCAGCATATTATCGGCGTATTTGCCGGTGACAATTTGCTCGCGGTTAGCTGTGTGCAAAAAGCCAATGATGCTTTAGCTGCGGACAGAGTATGGCACTGGCGCTTAAAATTAATGCTCAACACCGGAGTATTATCTACCAATCAGCTTATCGAAAAAGAAAAAGCAATCCACCAAGCCGTCGCAAGCTTCACTGATTGCTGCTTTATTAGCTTATTTGCAGTCGATCCTCATGTGCAACACCAAGGTATCGGCCGCTACTTATTAAGGGCAATTGATGACGTTGTTAAATCTGATGGGGCGCAAGCAAGTGCGGTGTTCATTACACGGGAACGTTTTCACGATTTATTTATAAGTGAAGGTTACCAAGGTGAAACTGAACTTACATTTACCAAAGTGTCTGGAAAACTGTTTGTTAAGCAAAAGGGCTAAGTCGCTTTCTGACAAATAGTGTGTAGGAAATATCTCACAATGATGTGAGTTTGTGATGCTTTAAGTGCTGTAAATAGCACTTATTTTCATTTAACTCTATGTAATACAAGAAAAATTATAATATGTATAAAAGATTAATAAATTTAGAATCAATTTACCTCATTACATTAGTCACAAATTCTCACTATTATTAACATCAACAAGGAAGCAAACATACAGGAAGTATGTTTTATGCCAAGGAATGGAATTTAGGCATAGATACAGGGCGTATCAAGGGAACAAAGGACAAGGATGCAGGGATGGCGGTGCACTAAATGAGTTAGTGTTTTGCAAAGATGCAAAAGGGATAAACGCAGGAGCGTTTAAAGGATGGTTTAGGAAAAACCAAAATACAGGGAAAGGCTAGGAGCAAAGAGGACACCTCAGGATGAGGGTAGGAATTGGGACAAGGATAGCCAGGGAAGCATGGATTGGTTTCCTTCAATGGATGAGAAATGGATGTGCGAAAGCATAAATGGTGATGGATAACCAAGGAAAAATGGATGTTTTTTCGAATTTGAGGCGCGGCATTATGTTGCGCCTTAGCTTTTTCTGACGTACTAAAAATTAGTTTATTTTATGTGGCGGCACATCAACACTAATTACTTTGTCATTTTCTAAATTAACGACGCCATTGTAACTGTCTTCGCCATTACTCGAAAACTCCCAAACAAAAGTTGATTTAAGCCCTGGTTTTCCATTTTTTAAAATACCGATACGTTTTTTGGTACACGCAATACTAAGAAACTGTACATTCAGTTTTTTGCTATGGCGATTGGCATATTCTCTTGCACTTTCAGCAGCTTGTCGGTCAAGCCAAAATAAGTAGATCAGTGTAGCAACCGCCAGAATAAGCCAAATTGACGCCATAACGTTACCTAATAATTATTGTTGAAATAGTTTTCCAATTGCACGCGAAAGGGCTTCGCTTCTATTTTGCATTCGGATCATTGCTAACATATGAGGGCGTAAACTTGGAATTGCAACAAGATCAGCAAAAATGCCACCAAAAACATCTTGGTCGTGCTCTGATGCAAGGTAATCCATAAGAGCGACAACATGATTTTCGAGCACATGCCAGCAGCGTCCTGTGAGCGTTAACACAGTATCAAGGTTAAGCAAGGTTGGTGTCGTTACTAATATTGCGACAGCACGTTCTAAAATACCAGTGGCAGAAGTATTCGACATCATGCGTAAGTAGTTAATGATATTTTCACTGTTTTGTTGTTTAACGGCGTTTTCAAACTGAACGTACAACGCTTCAGTTAAAGCAACCGAAATTGCACTGTGTTCAAGGGTTGCAGCCAATGAATTAACAACGGGCTGTGGTAACTGATCTAATGCTTTTATTAAGTTGTTTTGATTGGTATCTGTTAAGCGCATTGCAAAATCAGCGATGCCTTGCAAGCCAAGTTGCTGCCATTCATTAAAACCAAGCTTACCGCTAAAATAAAGTTCTACATGTTCATAGTAGGTTGATGCACTTTGTTTTAGTTCTTTTTTAATAATGGCATTAAACGCCGCGAGTTTATTTGCGTTTGGTGTAAATACATACGGGTTATTATCGAGCTGGCTTTGCGCTTCATCATTACCCGTAAGTTGATTTCCAAGTGCCTCGAGTACCATAGATGCAAAATGATTGCGGCTTGCTTGAACCAGTTTACTTTGTTCGTCGAGCGGCATTTTCAAAAACCAAATGTAGGGCGTTTCTGTCTCGTGGCTATTCCAAAATTGAATCGCTAAAAACGCATGTTGTTGCAATGGAAATGGATAGGGGATTTGATTATTTTCTATTTGCGAAAATGTTTGCTTATCAATTTTTTGAATGCGGCGACCCATGTCAAAAACGCGCCATGTTGTGCCTGCATTATCAAGAAGTTCGCCAAGGCTTGAGATAGTGTGTTGCATTAATAATAATCCATTCGAGCATTTTGCTCATTATACAATGAAAAGCAGCGAAGTTTTGATAAAATACGTGAATAGCTAAGTAATATAACACCGATATGATCATTCAACTGCTCGACGAATTAAGTGACACGTTAAAAGTACATCAACTGTGGTCAAACACACCACCAAATACTGCAGCATTCGCATCTACTGCGCCATTTTGTTATGACACAATGCGGTTTGAACAATGGTTACAATTTGTATTTATTATCAAAATGAAGCAACTCGTTGCCGCAAATCAACCGTTGCCAAAAGGTGCCAATATCACGCCGATGGCAGAGCAAATGTTAGGCGATTATCCAAAAGTGATTGATGTGATTAAAAAATTAGATAAGGCGCTTAATTAATGTTTGGTGAATTACCGATTTTATATCGTGATGAACACTTTATTGCGATTGATAAACCGTCGGGTTTATTAGTGCATCGCTCTTTTTTAGATAAACGTGAAACTCATTTTGCGATGCAGATGCTACGCGACCAAATTGATCAACATGTGTTTCCGCTTCATCGGTTAGACAGGCCTACTTCTGGTGTGTTGTTATTTGGTTTAAGTAGTGATGTAGCGCGTACCGCAAGTTCACTCTTTTCAGAGCATAAGATCAGCAAGCGGTACTTAGCCCTAACACGTGGGTTTGCGCCAGAGTCGTTACATGTGGATCATGCACTCAAATATAAACACGATAAGATTGCCGATAAGTTTGCCGATAAAGAAAAACCAGCGCAAGAAGCACAAACTGACTTTAAGTGTTTACACCAAGCTGTGATCAATAAACCACTTGGTAAGTTTCCAACGGTGCGTTATTCACTGGTAGAGTGTTTACCAAAAACTGGCCGTAAGCACCAAATTAGGCGCCATTTAAACCATATTAATCATCCTATTTTGAATGATGCAAATTATGGTGATAACAAGCAGAATCATTTTTTCCAGCAAGAGTTTGGTTTAAATCGCTTGATGCTATTTGCTAAAGAACTCACTTTTGAGCATCCCTTTAGTAAGCAGACAATTCATATTGAGGCCTCGATAGGCGAGCCGCAGCTTGAACTATTTAAGCGCTTAGGCTGGCCAGGTGAAGAAAAAGATTATCGGTTGCTAAAATAACACCTGATTGCCTAAACTGATTTTGGTGCCAGCGTTATTAATTTGGGAGTAAGTTAACTACCTCATCTGCGAGGTTAAAGATGTGGGGCATTACACATTAATGAAGTTGGATTAGGGCACTAACACTAGGAGAGAAAATGGCAAATATTAGGTGTTTTATTGGTACCGTTTACGGGGGGGCAGAAGCCCTTGCCGAACAACTAGAGTCAATTGCACAGTCAAAAGGTCATGGATTTGAACTCTATAACCCAGGCAGTATCGCTGACTTTGTTTCAAGTGATGTGATTTTGGTAGTTACATCAACAACTGGGCAGGGGGATATTCCTTTTGAGCTTGAATCTTTGTATTTGGCCCTTAAATCGGAGTTTCCGTTAATTTCTAATAAGCCATTTGCTGTGATTGCAATGGGAGACAGTAGTTATGGCGAAACTTACTGTGGTGCTGGCAGAAAATTTAGAGAGTTACTCATTGAGTTGCAAGGAAATGAAGTGATAGATCTGTTAAAGGTCGATGCGAGCGAACACTTTGATCCTTTGCCGGTGGCGGCACCTTGGTTTAACTCACTGCTTGAAACATTAGATAAGTAATTGTTAGTGAGAGATTGAAAAAAAGCGGCATATTTGCCGCTTTTTTTATTCTTTATCTTCAAAGGCTGCTTTTTCTTCAGCAAGCTCTTCTTTTAGCTTTCTAATTTTAAGCCCTAACTCTTGGCCACGATAGCGAGCGTAGTATGTACAACCAATAAACATACAACTGGCAAAAAGCAGCTCAAGCAAAACAAAAATCATCTCATTTTGCGTCACCCATAAGGAGGTAAAGCCATGCAAAAAATAGATAATGACAATAAAGTTAGCCCAAGCATACGTGTAAGGTTTATCTTGAATAATACCTTTTAGTGGTAGTAATAAAGGCACAATGTAAAGGCCAATAACGAACCCTGTGCTGTAACCTTCACGTGGTGATAACCAGAGTAACCAGGTTGGCATTAAAATTAATAACCCAATGTAACCGAATAGCGCAATTTTTTGATAGCGCTTTGTAATTGCTTGTTTCTCTATTTTACTCATTGTAATTGCTTAATTAGTTTAGCGAGTCGATTGCCAACACTTTGGCAAATGGCGATTTCGTCCTGACTTAAATTGCTTGAATTTGTAAGCCCAGATACATGGCTTGCACCGTACGGGGTGCCACCAGTTTGTGTGGCTGATAACGCAGGCACATCGTAGGGTACGCCGCATAACAGCATGCCGTGATGCAACAGAGGCAATGCCATTGACAGTAACGTAGATTCATTACCGCCATGTTGACTGCTTGATGACGTAAATACAGCAGCGGGTTTATCAATCAATTGACCGGCTAACCATAAATCACTAGTAGTTTCCCAAAACTGTTTTGCTGGAGAGGCCATCGTGCCAAACCGTGTTGGACTACCAAAGGCAAGGCCCGCACAATTTTTTAAATCGTCAATGGTCACAACTAGGTCGTCAGAATCATCGCTGAAACAGCGAATTTTTACGTCGATGCCGGCGTGTTGTGCTGCGTCGCTGATCTCGTACGCCATATTTTTTACTGAATCGGTACGAGAATGATACAGCACTAATAAATAAGGCATTAGATAATTGCAAGCACGCTTTCAGGTGGACGGCCAATTGCTGCTTTGCCATTATTGATAACGATTGGGCGCTCAATTAATTTAGGGTTAGCAACCATTGCATCAATTAATGCGTCTTCGCTTGTTTCATCTTTTAGATTAAGCTCTTTGTAAATTGTTTCTTTAGTGCGCATTAATTGACGCGCAGAATCAAAATTTAATAGGGATAAAAGTTGCTTAATATCGTGCGCGCTTGGCACATCTTTTAAATATTCAACAATCTCAGGAGAAACGGCATTCTCTTCAAGCAATGCAAGGGTTTCACGTGATTTTGAACAGCGAGGATTGTGAAAAATTTTAACAGTCATAGGATTCTCAAATCTATTTTTTGCGTGATTGTAATGTGCTTAAAGATGAAATTAAAGTTTCGCGAGCTCTTTTTGCATTAGGCGATATTCTTTTAATCGCGCTTTTAAGCGTTGCTGCTTAATTTCATCTTCCGTATCCACATGATTCAATGCTTTTTGTACTTCGTTTGAAGCTTGAGCATAGGCACCATAGTCAGTGTAAATGCTGGCTCTTAATTCATGGTAAGACGCTTTGTCATCTTGCTCTTTATAAGTTTGTGCTAGCAGTTCTTTACCTAATACATGCTCTGGTTTTTCGAGCAAAAAGTACTTAAGTAATTGGTGTGCTAAATCGAGTTTACCTGCAGTTATAGCCGCATTAGCATAGTTGAGCGTGACCACCTGATTATTAGGTTGGCGTTGGTATTCTTTTTTTAGCATGGCGAGAGCTTCGTCGTATTTTTTCTGACCGAGTAATAAATCGGTTTTAGAATCAAGAATAAACAAGCTGCCCGGTACTTTTTTCTCTAAATTAGTGAGAAGGTCATCTGCTTCATCATATTTCTCTTGGTCTATCAGTGTTAAGGCAAGGCCGTACTCTGCTGCTGTGGTAAGTGCAAAACGGTTAATGCGTAAATGCTTACGAAATTCTTGTTCTGCTTTCGCGCTTTCTTGCCCGTAGCGTGCAATCACGCGTGCTTTTGCGAACGAAAAATCTAACGACGAATCGATAAAGCGTTCAGGGTATTGTAGTGCGCGCATACGCACATCTGAAACACGAGAATCGGGTAATGGGTGAGTCAGTAAAAATGCCGGTGGTTTTGGCATATGACGCATTTGATCGGCAAGTTTTGCTAAAAATTCGCTTGATTCTCTGGGATCAAATCCGGCGCTATTTAGTGTTTGCATGCCAACGCGGTCAGCTTCTTGTTCTGCACCTCGGCTGTGCGTTAACTGACTTAGTTGCGCTTGTGTTTGGCTTGCAGCCAAAATAGCCATACCTGCGTCGGGGGCAATCATGGTTGTTAAAATGCCGGCTATCATCCCTGCGATGGTGAGTCCTTGATTGTCTTTGGCTTGTTGTAAACGCCTTGCTAAGTGACGTTGTGTTACGTGAGCGATTTCGTGTCCAAGTACTGACGCCAGCTGGCTTTCGTTATCGGCGTTCATAATTAGGCCCGTATGCACGCCAACATGACCGCCGTAAAAGGCAAACGCATTTATATCTTTGCTATTAATCCAGAAAAACTCAAACGGGAAGCGAATGTCATCAGCATGAGCAACAAGACGATTGCCAATATTGGTAAGGTATTCATCAAGTGCGGGGTCTTGCATTACGCGTGAGGTGCCACGCACTTGCATCATCATAATATCGCCAATGGCGCGTTCTTTTTCGATAGATAATACTTGTACTGCAGAGGTGCCGAGATCGGGTAACTTAAAATTACTTTGAGCCACAACAGGAAGCGATAGTGCGAAACAAAAGCACGTTAGCTTTTTTAAAAGGCTGGGTTTTGGCATGTTATTCCTTTTTTTGTAGCATTTCATTTGCCATTAAATGAGCGAGTGCAAGTTCATCCTCACAAGCGTCGGCTGTGCGTTCTGCTTTTTGGTAGTATTCTTTAATCGACACACCCGATACTTTTATAACGTTTAGTTCGCTCTTTAAAAATTCAATGGTTTTATGCACTATTTTATGTGAATGCAAAATTAACGCTTTGTCTGCTTCATCACCGCGTTGAAAATAAAACTGGATGTACTTATGGAGCTGATTAATTCGCAGCACATTGCGCATTGCATGGGGATCCCATACTTTAAATTCCATCAATTTATTTTCTTTTACGTATTGGTCGATTTCTTTGTCTTTGGCATAAGGAAAGGCAAAAAGTTCAAAACCACGTTCCGTAAATACTTGGTAAAGGGCAAGTCTTGGTGGGTTATCGCATTTAATTTCACCGTTTTCGAGTTCTTCGCCACCAAGGAGTGCTAAGTTCCAGTTGCGTTTATCGGTAATACGCTTAATCGCGTTATCAAAGCCATGACTAAATACACCTTCAGCTTCACCTACAGAAGCTGCCACCAAATGATAAAAAGGCGGTAGTTCACCCCAATTTAACTGTTTTTTAAACCAGTTAATGTCTTTTAACGTGGGGTTTTTCGGTAGTTCGTTTTTTTTATTTTGTTTTGTCATAAACAGAAAGCTAATATGATCAAATTCGGCTTGTATACTGTGAATTTAGCATAATCATCAAAAACATGCTTGCGCTTTGTAAATTACTGAGCGGTAACTGCTTTATCAAGCTGTTTCATGGTGCGTTTTGTGATAACGTTAATTGCGTAAAAGACATGTTTTTTATTCTGTATGAAAGATTTAACAGGGCTGAAATGTCCTCAATTATTTGTTCAATTTAAATATCTATTAAAACAAAACAATACGGCCAATTATGTGGTGTTTAAGTTTGCTCAAGATGCACAGCTTAACGATGTATTTCGCTATCTTGACAACCAACAGCGAACCTATACATGGCAATCTAATGTATTAACTGTAACTAACCCCATTGAGGAAGCGAATTAGTGTTACATATTTTTAAACAATGGTACTCGCGCAAGTTTTCAGATCCAAATTCAATTACATTATTAATGCTGACGCTGGGTTTAGCTGCGGCATTTTATTTTTTTGGTACGTATATTATTCCGGTTATGGTGGCTTTAGTTATCGCATATCTATTAGATTGGCCGGTACAAAAACTAATGCATACGGGCGTGTCTCGCGTTATTTCTAGCACTTTGGTGATGTTGATATTCAGTGGTGTAGTTGTATCTATTGTGGTTGGTATTATACCGGTGTTATGGCACCAATTATCAAATTTTGTGCAAGATTTGCCTTCCATGTTAGAGCAGGGAAAAGGGTATTTAATGACGCTTCCGAGTAATTATCCTGAATTGGTTAACCCTGAGCAAGTTAAATCGATATTGTCGTCTGTGGAAGGGCATGCAGTGACGATTGGTCAAACGGTGCTATCTACGTCACTTAATTCATTAAAAGATGTGGTGGCTTGGTTAGTTTATTTGATTCTTGTGCCTCTTTTAGTGTTTTTTATGCTGAAAGATAAACATTTGCTACTCGCGGGTTTTGAAAAGTTTATTCCAAAAGAGAGAAAACTAATAAGTCAGGTTTGGCAGGAAATGAACCAGCAAATTATGAACTATATACGTGGCAAAATTTTTGAAATTTTAATTGTTGGTTCAACCACGTTTATTACTTTTACAATATTAGACTTACGCTATGCGGCGTTACTTGGCACGTTAGTTGGTTTCTCGGTGCTTATTCCGTTTGTAGGTGCGGCGCTGGTAACAATCCCTGTAGCGCTTGTGGCGTTATTTCAATTTGGTGTGGGCAGTGAGTTTTGGTATGTGATCATTGCTTATGGTGTTATTCAGGCGTTAGATGGAAACTTATTGGTGCCACTGCTGTTTTCAGAAGCGGTAGACTTACACCCAGTTTATATCATTGTTGCGGTATTGTTTTTTGGCGGCTTGTGGGGTTTTTGGGGCGTTTTCTTTGCAATACCGTTAGCGTCGCTCGTGAGAGCGTTACTAAATGCGTGGTCAATGTCGAATCAACACGAGACAGTCAAAGCTTAAAGGCAAAAAAAATAGCGCAGATTACTGCGCTATTTTTTTATGTGTTTTGCAACTTATACTTTAGGTTGCGCGTCAATCGATTGGCCATTTACACCAATTGAATCATCCGACATTAAGTACAGGTATGTTGGCATTAAATCGGCTGGTGTTTTTAACTTGTCTTTATCTTCACCAGGGAACGCAATTGCACGCATTGCTGTGCGTGTTGCACCTGGGTTGATGCAGTTGATACGAATATTCGTTTTGCTAACTTCCTTAGACCACGTTTGCATCATGCCTTCTGTGGCAAACTTCGAAATTGCGTAAGCACCCCAGAATTCTCTTCCTTCGCGGCCAACGCCACTTGATGTAAATATTATTGATGCGTTATCAGACTTTCTTAACAGTGGAAAAAGCGACTTAGTTAACACAGCTTGTGCGGTAACGTTCACTTTCATAATGTTTTCGAATGTTGATACGCAGAAATGCTCCAGTGGGCCTAATGAACCAATAATAGAAGCGTTATTTAATAGTCCGTCAAGGCGGCCAAATTCATTTTCAATTGTGGCTGCTAAGTCACGATAGTGTTGTTTCGTTGCGCCTTTCATGTCGAGCGGTACAATTGCAGGTTGGGGCGCACCTAATGCGATAATCTCATCGTATACGGCTTCAAGTTTTGCAACTGTTTTACCTAATAAAATTACCGTTGCGCCGTGTTTTGCAAATTCAATTGCGGCAACTTTACCGATGCCATCACCGGCACCTGTTACGAGAATGACTTTGTTGTTAAGCGCGTCATTACTTGCTTGATAATCATGCATATTAGTTTAGGTGTTCAAAATTTTTCGCCATCATACCATAGTCAAGTAAAATAGTTTTGTGATTTATTTAAATTTAGGTGGAGAAATTGCTTTGTTTAAGTTAACTTTAACTGGTCTAATGTCTTAATAATAACCACCGACAAATTAATTTTTGATGTTTAATATCAAATACACACAATAAAAAAGATCGGGTTTGGAGCAATAAAATGAAAAAAGTGCTACTCACAATGGCGATTGCTACAGCGTTATACGGCTGTGGTGAAAGCTTAGAAGATGTTAAAAATGAGTCAGAAATAGTTGTGCCTAAGGTCACAGCTTCCGTCGCATTTGATCCCTCAAACGGTGTGATATCAGTACCAAATGATTTACTGTTTTTAGGTACTACTGATGGTACGCTCAACATGCCAGGCGAAGTCGCTGAAGAAGTTAATTATGCTGACCCTCAAACGGCGTTAGGCGCTCTTGATGGTTGGTCAACACAGTCACCATATCAAATTGCATTAGATGTACCTGCAACTTTGATTCTAGACGCTAGTACCGTAAATGCAGATTCAGTGCGTTTGTTTGAAGTTGTAATGGGTGCAAGTATTACTGACGCTGAATGTGCACAGATCCAAGCTGGTCTTGCCTGTAAATATTTAAAAGAGTTGACGTTTGGTGTTGACTTTATTGCGCAAGCAAACGGCAATAACATTGCAATTGTTCCACTTAAGCCGTTAAATCAGGGGTCAGCTTACATTAATGTAGTTACTAACTCTTTGCGCGATACTCGAGGCGAGTCATTTGAGCCTTCAGAAACTTACGGTTTAGTTAAACTCGACATTAATTCATTACCATTGGTAACTGACGAGCAAAAAGCGCTTCAAGCGGTTATTAACAGTTACGAGAACGTGGTAGTGCAATCGGGCTCGTTAACCAAAGACGATATTATTTATACTGGCGCAATGAGCATTCAATCAGCTGGTTCAGTTATGAGTATGGTTAAAAATGTGTATGCGATGAGTGCAGCTACACAACAAAATATGCCACAACTTATGATGGGCCCATCTACTGGTATGACTGTAGGTGATGTATTATTTCGCTCTCAAGGCGCACAGCCGCCTTCGCCCGTTTTTGATCAAATCAAGTACGAGCGTGGTTCTGTAGTATTACCTCACTACCTTAAAACACCTGAAGGACAAGACGATAGTGCTTTAAATAGCACTTACTGGAAAGGTCTATGTGACGGCGCGGCGACGATTGCAGGTTATGTTGCTCAGGGCGGTTCTGTTCCAGCGGAGCCAATAAATGAGAAAGATGCACTGTGCTTTAATGCAACCGGTGGTTTACTGCGTGATTTGGGGCTAGATGAACAGCGTCACCTCACTAAATACAACCCGCTACCAATGCCACATAGCTATGCGAATGTGCCAGTCCAAGTTACTACGCCTGCTGATGACCTAACTATTTTAAATGCGGTAAGGGCGCAACTTGGTATGCCGGCGATTGCAATGCCAGCAACAGGGTGGCCAGTTGTAATGCTGCAACACGGTATCACAAGTACAAAAGAGAGCATGTTAGCTATAACAGCAGCACTTACATTACAAGGGTTCGTTACAGTTGCCATCGACCATCCGATTCATGGTGAACGCGGAATTGACGTTGACGGTGATGGTAATTTCGATTTCATTGCATCTGGCGATGATGGCAACGTGCTTCATTACATGAATTTATCATCAAGTTTAGTGGCGCGTGATAATTTACGTCAATCAATGGCTGACTTACTCGGTTTACGCTTATCATTAGCGGCGACAAACCTACAAGGCATAAACCCGACAGACGTAAGCTTTGTTGGTCACTCTCTTGGTGCTGTGGTTGCGCCAGGTTTCTTAGCTGCTGCAAATGAGTCAGTTGCTCCTTTAGTAGGCCCAGAAACAGCAGCTCTTATTGACCCGCTATTCAAGGTAAACACAGCGGCACTTGCAAGTGGTGGCGGTGGTTTAGCTGGCTTTTTACTTGAATCAAACGCTTTTGGTAACGTAATAAAAGGTTCAGTATTAGCTTCAGCAGGAACTGCTGAGTCAGCTGAGTTTATTGCGTTTATGCAATCTGAAGAAGGTATGCAAGTATGCGCAGAGTTTGCTGGGTCGCAAAGCGAATATGCGGGTTGCGCATTTGTTGCATATACAACTATGCTTGCTCAGGCTGAGGAGACTGAAAAGTTAGCCAATATTTCAGGCACGATTAGTCAATTTGCATTTGCTATTCAAACAGCTGTCGATGCGGCTGATTCTAACTCGTTAGCTAGTAAGGTGGCTTCTCAAGGCACAGCTATCTACCAGAATGTAGTAGTTGGTGACGGGATGGGTAACCCGGCTGATACTGTAATCCCACCTTACTCAACTGTAAGTCCAGTATCGGGTACTGTTCCATCGGGTTTATTTATGGGGCTGACACCTGTCGCAACTTCACAGGTATCTGAAGTACCGGCGAGCTATTTAGTTAAATTTACCAAAGGCCACCATGGTTCGGTTTTAACACCTGCACCAGCATACGGCGTAGCACCTTCGGATGCTGCAGCTGCTAATGCTGAAATGCAAAGCCAGATTGCGTCGTTCTTAGCGAGCAGAGGCTTAATGCTACAAGTTACAAATACAGCTGTTGTAACTGAATAATATTAAACACAATATCAAGCCGCACTCGTTAGTGCGGCTTTTTTTTTGCCTCGATTTTAATTAGAGTACGCAAAAAATTAATTACGGAGTTTAAGTTTGGAATTTTTATACGAATATGGATTATTTCTCGCAAAAACAGTCACATTTGTAGTTGCGTTTGCCATTATTGTTGTGTTGATTGTGGGGGCCTCAAGTAAACCTAAAGCAAGTAAAGGTGAATTAGCGATTGAAAGCTTAAGCGAAAAGTTAGACCAACAAAAGAAAGCGCTATTAAGCGTAACGCTTGATAAAAATGCCTTTAAAGATTTTGAGAAGAGCGAAAAAAAAGCATCTAAAGACATTGCTAACGAAAACCTAAATAAAGTATTTGTACTGTCTTTTAAGGGCGGCGTTGATGCGAAGGAAGTCGAGTCACTGCGAAATGAAGTGACGGCGATTATTCAGGTCGCAAAGCCAAGCGATAAAGTGGTCCTTAAGCTTGAAAGCGGTGGTGGCGTAGTGCATGGTTATGGGCTGGCAGCATCGCAATTAGCACGCCTTAAACAGGCAAAGCTTGAACTTATTGTTAGTGTAGACAAAATTGCAGCAAGTGGTGGTTATATGATGGCCTGCGTATCAGATAAATTTGTTTGTGCCCCGTTTGCTATGGTTGGCAGCATAGGTGTTATTGCGCAGTTACCAAATTTCAACAAATTGCTAAAGAAAAATCACGTAGAGTTCGAGCAAATCACTGCCGGTGAGTTTAAACGCACGTTAACAATGTTCGGTGAAAATAATGACATTGGCCGTGAAAAGTTTAAGCAAGAGCTAGAGCAAATTCATGAATTGTTTCGCGAACATGTCCAATCTGCTAGGCCACACCTAAATGTAGAAAAAGTGGCGACAGGTGAAACTTGGTTTGGTACAGATGCACACAAGTTAGGATTAGTTGATGAGATCCAGACAAGTGACGATTTATTGCTAGCGTTAAATGAGCAATTCGAGTTGCTTGAGATAACCTATAAAACCAAAAAAGGCTTATCAGATAAACTCGGGTTAGGCGTGACAGGAATTATTGATAATGTGATTGCCAAATTATTATCAAAAAGCAAAGAGCTTTATCATTAATAATTAACCTCTTGCGACAAAAAAAGCCGCTAAAATTAGCGGCTTTTTAATAAACACTCAGCGTTAGCGTATATTTTCAAATTCTTTACCGGCATTGGTATCGTTAAATACCGCATCATCAAATTCGCCTTCAGACTTAGCAACAACACACGTAACCATACAATCTCCTGTTACGTTAACAGCGGTGCGAGTCATATCTAACAGGCGATCTACACCTATAATAATGGCTATACCTTCAACAGGTAAGCCCACTTGATTAAGAACCATCGCAAGCATAATCAATCCAACACCTGGAACGCCCGCTGTGCCAACAGAGGCAAGTGTTGCAGTTAGGATAACCATTAAGTAATCGGTAAAGCCTAAATCAACAGTAAATACCTGTGCGATGAATACAGTGGCAACACCTTGCATAATTGCGGTGCCGTCCATGTTAATGGTTGCACCTAATGGTACCGTGAAAGAAGCAACTTTGTTATCGGCACCTAGTTTTTTAGTGGCTGTTTCTAGTGTTACTGGCATGGTTGCGCTTGAGCTTGAAGTACTAAACGCAAAAATAGACAACTCTTTTACTTTATTTAGGAATATTTGTGGGTTTAACCCTGTAAATGTTTTAAATAGCATTGGGTATACAATTAGTGCATGAATAAATAGCGCAAGTAAAACAGTACCGAAGTAAAAGATAAGCTTAACGATTAAGTCGCCTTCAATATAGCTAAATAGCTTCGCCATTAAAAAGAACACACCGTAAGGTGCAATATTCATTAAAATAGTGACTAGTTTTAAAATAATTGTATTTAGATCTTCAAACACTGCCGTCAAACGTTTGCCCGCGTCACCGCTAAGTGCCATTGCAATACCAAATAACAGTGCAAACACAATAACTTGTAGCATATTTCCGCTAGACATTGCGTTAATCGGGTTGGTTGGGAACATGTTTATAATAACATCAACAAGTGTCGGCGCTTGCTTCGCATCAAACGTAGATGAACTTGGCATATTAATGCCTTCACCGGGGTTTATTACAAGTGCTAGAGTCATTGCAATGGTAATCGCAATGGCAGTTGTAAGAAGGTACAAGCCAATTGATTTGCCACCTAAGCGACCTAATTTTTTAGGGTCGCTTAAGCTACACGTGCCACACACAAGCGAGATAAATACTAAAGGTACGACTAACATCTTTAAACTATTAACGAATATTTGACCGCCAATATGAAAAATACCGTCAACAAAAAAGCCTTTAAACGAAAACGTAAACTCACCCGCAGTTAGAGTGAAATCACCTGATTCGCCCATTAGCGCTTTGAACAAAAAGCCGGTGATAATACCTAAAACCATACCGATGAGGATCTTGCCTGTTAACCCCAAACCTTTAGGTTGTGAAATAGTGGATGTCATAATTTAGTATGTATATTTATTGTGATTTTCTGCATAGCCTACCAGTGAACATAAAAATTTAAAGGAAATACGGTAAGTTTTTTTAAAAATGCTATGATTTTTGTTGGATTATTAGTTTAATATAGACTGAATAACTCTAATTATAATTTTAATGCAAGGGAGAAGTCATGCCTTCGATCCGATTACTCTTCGCTCTGCTGTGCAGTTTTATGCTAACAGCATGTGGCGGTGGTGGTAGCTTAGAGTCACCAGATGGTGGTGGTTCAGCGAATAGCTACGAACTTAAAGTTACTCTTCACTCAACAGATGGTGGGAATGGTATTTCTCAAGTATCTGCTGCTCAACCTGGTTTGTTAAAAGCTACTTTAACTAAAAACGGTAAAGCGTATGCAAATCAACTGGTTTCATTTATTCTTTCAGACTTTAATGGTGATACTGTCGGTAAATTGGATCCTGAAATAGGTACCGCACAAACAAATTCCGAGGGTGTCGCCGAAATTACATTGCGTGCAGGCTCAGTAGTTGGTTCTGGTAAAGTGACGGCGACTTTTGCCCCGACAGATACCGACCCGTTACAAGTTTCGCTAACTTTTACGAGTGCTGGTGACGAATCAGATGGCGGTGTGAGTGGTGCTGTAACATTAGAACTGACCGTTTTGGATAAAAATGGTAATAAGTTCACAGAAGCAAATCCTTTAAGCAAAGATAATCAGGGAATTGTTCGTGCGGTTGTTAAAAGTGATGGTTTACCAATCACGGATGGTCTTGTGATTTTTAGTACAGAGCATACGGGAACAGTCTTATCAGATACTGGAACTCAACTTTTAGATGATAATGGTATTGCAACTGTCGCACTTGGTTCTGGTAACTTTAAAGGTGCGGGTAAAGTAATAGCACAAATCGATGGTACAACTATAACCAAGAGCACAGGCTTTTTCTCGTCTGGTGATGATGCATCGGTCGAAACTGCAGAAACAATAGTAGATGTTAAAATACTGGTGGGTTGTAATGACGGGTGGGATGCTGATCGTGATAACAACCGTTTAGACCCAACAGATCCAATCACAGGTTGTACAGTCGTAAATAGAGATATTTCTTCAGATCAGATTGGTACTGTGTTTGTTTCCGCTGTAAATGCTAAAACAGGCGATGGTTTTGCAGATGTATTGGCAACTGTTAGCACTACAGTAGGTAAACTATCACCAGAGTCTGGAAAAGCCGTAACAGACGCTAATGGCATTGCTTTATTAACTCTTGAGCCAGGTACCAAAAATGATACTGGTGAATTAACAGCAACTGTCCGTAATGTATCAACGAGTAAAGCGTTTAGTGTCGGCGTAGCTGAGTTTTCTTTAAGCATAAATAATGGGTTACACCTTAAAAACGATGGGTCGGGAGAGTATCAAACCTTAGCATCGGGTGCGACAACAGTTATTACGGTTGAATTGAGAGATGCTGATGGTCAGCTACTTTTAATTCCTTTGGATGTTGAATTTAGCTCAGCGTGTAAACAGGCCGGCAGTGCCGAACTTGATACCAAAGCCACAAGCATTGGTGGTATTGCGTCTGCCACATATCGCTCTCTTGGTTGTGAGGGCAATCCAACAGATACAGTGACAGCATTTATAAATGGTAAATCTATTTCTACACTGTTACCACTTTCAGCTTCTGAAGTGGCGTCAATCGAATTCATAGATTCCTCTGAGACAGTAATTGCTTTGAAGGGTACTGGCGGAAAAAATAGGACTGAATCAAGTAACATTCAATTTAAGTTGATCGATGAGTTAAAACAACCTGTTGCTAATAGCCGTATTGATTTTAAATTGAGTTCTAACAACGGTGGCGTTTCGCTAAATCGGCATTCAATTAATACAAATAGCCAAGGTATTTCAGAAGTTACTGTAACATCTGGCAAAATACCTATGGCGGTGCGCGTTCACGCGTGTTACATACCAGATGAGCAAATACCGTCAGACTATCCATTTAACGACGTTACGTGCTGGAAAGAGTTTTTTGATCAGTGTAAAACAACACCAAAAGCGGAAGACTGTCCTGAAGGGCAACTTAATCTTGTTCAGTTAGACTCACAAATTACTAGTGTGTCAGATTTATTAACAATTACATCAGGTTTACCAGACAATGATAGTTTTACTGTTGCATCTGACAATTATAATGTTGAAGGTTTACAGTATGACAACGTAACAGCCAATGTAACTATTTTCATGGCTGACCACTTTGGTAATTTCGTTCCTGATGGAACTCCTGTTTATTTGCGTGCAGAAGGTGGTGCTATTGGCCTCATAGATGGTGAGCAATTTAGTGACTTATTGCGTTGTGAAACGATAGATGGTGTTTGTACTGTTCAATGGAGAAGTCAAGATCCAAAACCATTTACAGAAAGTAAATGGGGAAACTCTATCAGTGGTGTAAACCCTGTAACAAATGAAGTTAATTGTAACCCTTGGTTTGGTCTTCCTGCTCCTTGTAGGTTTGGTCTTCTAAATGCAAACGATAACTCAAATGGCGTACCACTTGGTGGGCGGGCTACAATTTTAGCGACTACATCAGGTGAAGAAAGTTACATTGACCGGAATGCAAATGGGATGTTTGATAGTGGTGAATTTTATGCACCTTTTGACCTTCCAGAAGCTTTCTTAGATAGTAATGAAAATGGGGTCTTTAACGGTGATGTAGACTGTAGCACTGGCACTAATTGTATACCAGGAAACACTAATGGCGGTGAATTCGAAGAGTTTGTTGATCTCAATGGAGATGGTGAGTACTCACTTGCCGATGGCAAATTTAATGGTTTAGTGTGTTCTGAACAAGCTGAAGCTAATGGAGATTGTTCGAAAAGTTTAGTAGATTTGCGTCGAAATATTGAAATTGTAATGTCGGGTAGCGAAGCATTCGGTCGTTACACGATTAGTAAATCTGCCAAATTTGTTCATCCGGTTTTGGGTACTGAAGGTTTAATCCCAGGAAATTGTGATAATTTAGTTCTTGAACCACCAGCTAACGGTTCATGGGAGTTTATGGACAGAACAACTAATGCTAGAGTTTTACTAGCACTCGAAGAATCAGAAACCCAAGATTTCTGTGATGTACACTCAGTTGATATCTCTCGTTATTTTATTC
Source organism: Pseudoalteromonas sp. XMcav1-K (assembly GCF_044005875.1). Lineage (NCBI taxonomy): Bacteria > Pseudomonadati > Pseudomonadota > Gammaproteobacteria > Alteromonadales > Pseudoalteromonadaceae > Pseudoalteromonas > Pseudoalteromonas sp. XMcav1-K. Next base: position 62,866 of record NZ_JBIPJE010000043.1, read on the forward strand.
ATATTAATGATGATGACGATGTGAACACGCCAGCAGCGTGTGACCAGCCTAATGCGGTAGTTGAAAACGGTATATGTGTCGGTGATGTTGATACACCAATTGACGTTGGTTTGTCATATGTGCCTTTTAATTTTTACTATAGCGACATATTTAACAATCCACTACCAGCGGGTACTAAAGTAACATATACCGCTAGCAATGGTGAGACGGATGATGGTGGCTATGATATTCCCAGCTCAAATACGACATGGGCAGCTTATTCAAGCCATATTATTGGTCGTGAAGGAGAACCTAACAAGAAAGTAACAGGCGAATTTTATTTCGAATTTATAACACCAAAGTCAACGATAAAGAAAATTTCTTTGTTAGTTATAGATGAAGGGTAATCCTTGAGATAAAAAAAAGCGCCTTAACGGCGCTTTTTTTTATACACTAAATCTATTTTCCCTTCAGAAATCTACCAGTTCAATCTACTCAAATTTTAATCAAGCCGTGTATTTTTAACGCTAACACATATAAAAATAGCGAGTTTTTTAAAAATATGCTTGTCAGGCTGGCACTTTGTCGATATACCTTTAATAATAGCGCCCTAAATGGGTTAACAAATTAAATCGCATTGCGTAAATAAAAATAGGCAAATATGGGTAAGTCGTTAGTTATTGTTGAGTCACCAGCCAAGGCGAAAACAATTAATAAATATTTGGGCAAGGATTTCGTCGTAAAATCCAGTGTTGGCCACATTCGTGATCTGCCAACATCTGGGAAAGCGAACAAAGCCGCTACTAAATCGCCAGCTGAAGTACGCAAAATGTCACCAGAAGAAAAAGCTAAATATCGCAAAGAAAAAGATTATGCGAATTTAGTTGCGCGTATGGGTATTGACCCTAATAAAGGGTGGCAACCACATTATGAAGTGCTTCCTGGTAAAGAAAAAGTTGTTGCTGAATTACAAAAACTCGCAAAAGACGCTGACTACGTTTATCTCGCAACCGATTTGGATAGAGAAGGGGAAGCAATTGCTTGGCACCTTGAGCAGGTCATTGGTGGCGATGAGTCAAAGTATAAACGCGTTGTATTTAATGAAATCACTAAAAACGCGATTCAGAATGCCTTTGCTGAGCCAGGCCAATTAAATACCGACATGGTTAACGCGCAGCAAGCGCGTCGTTTTCTCGATCGTGTTGTTGGCTTTATGGTGTCGCCGTTACTTTGGGCGAAAGTAGCACGCGGTTTGTCAGCAGGTCGAGTACAATCGGTAGCAGTGCGTTTATTAGTTGAACGTGAACGTGAAATTAAAGCATTCATTCCGGAAGAATTTTGGGATATTCACGCAGAGCTGAAATCTCATGAAGATCAAATTCGTTTTGCGGTAGCAAAATATTTAGGCAAGGCGTTTGAACCTAAGAATAAATCAGATGCAGATGAAGCCGTTGCCAAATTAAAAGCTGCGGAATATAAGGTTGCAGCAACCGAACAAAAACCAAGCAAAAGCAAACCATCAGCGCCATTTATTACTTCAACAATGCAGCAGGCAGCGAGTACGCGCTTAGGTTATGGTGTTAAAAAGACCATGATGCTCGCTCAGAGGCTCTATGAGGCTGGTTTTATTACGTACATGCGTACTGACTCTACAAATTTATCAAATGACGCTGTAGAGGCTTGTAGAGGCTATATCGAAAATGAGTTTGGTGATAAATATTTACCTGCATCGCCAATTCGTTATTCGTCAAAAGATGGTGCGCAAGAGGCGCACGAAGCAATTCGTCCATCTAATGTTGCTATTTTGTCGGGCCATTTAGACGGTGTCGAGGCTGACGCGAAGAAACTGTACGAGCTGATTTGGCGTCAGTTTGTGGCATGCCAAATGACACCAGCAGAGTATGACTTAACAACAATTACCCTTGCCGCTAATGACTATGAATTAAAAGCTAAGGGTCGAGTACTGAAGTTTGATGGTTGGACACGTGTTCAGCCGTCAGTTAAAAAGAAAAATCAAGAAGAACAAGCATTGCCTGAGGTTAAAACGGGTGATGTATTAAAACTTGTTGAACTGGATCCTAAACAACACTTTACCAAGCCTCCTGCACGCTTTAGTGAAGCGAGCTTGGTACGTGAGCTTGAAAAACGTGGTATTGGTCGTCCATCTACGTATGCATCAATTATTTCTACGATTCAAGATCGTGGTTATGTGCGTGTAGAAAATCGTCGCTTTTTTGCAGAAAAAATGGGTGAAATTGTTAATGAGCGCTTGGTTGAAAGCTTTAGCGATTTAATGAATTTTGATTTCACCGCGAAAATGGAAGAGCGTTTAGATGATATCGCAGAAGGCGAGCGTGAGTGGACACAGGTTCTTGATAAGTTCTACCAAGAGTTCTCAGCAAATTTAGATAAAGCCAGTTCAGATGAAAATGAAGGTGGCATGCGTACCAACCAAGTGGTTGAAATCGATTTGTCGTGTCCTACATGTAGTCGCAATATGGGCATTCGCACCGCCTCAACAGGTGTGTTCTTAGGGTGTACAGGTTACGCATTGCCACCTAAAGAACGTTGTACGCAAACGATGAATTTGGTACCGGGTGAAGAAGCGGTGGCCGCAGATGTGGAAGACGAAGAAACAGAAGTGCTTCGTCAGATGAAACGCTGTCCTAAATGCGAAACAGCGATGGATTCTTACCTCATTGACGAAACGCGAAAATTGCATGTGTGTGGTAATAACCCAGACTGTGATGGCTATTTAATTGAAAGCGGTAGCTTTAAAATTAAAGGGTACGACGGCCCTGTTATCGAATGCGACAAGTGTCAGTCTGAAATGCAATTAAAGTCGGGTCGTTTTGGCAAATACTTTGGTTGTACTAACGAGGAATGTAAAAATACCCGTAAACTGCTTAAAAATGGTGAAGCTGCGCCTCCGAAAGAAGATCCGGTACACCTACCTGAGTTACCGTGTGAAAAGTCGGAAGCATACTTTGTGCTACGTGACGGCGCATCAGGTATCTTTATGGCTGCGTCAACGTTCCCGAAATCACGTGAAACGCGAGCGCCTAAAGTGTCTGAGTTAAAACGTTTTCGCGATCGTATTTCACCTAAGTTTTATTACTTAGCAGACGCGCCAGAGAAAGATCCAGATGGTAATGACGCGATTATCCGCTATAGCCGCAAAGCTAAATCACAATATGTAATGTCTGAAGTTGAGGGTAAAGCAACTGGTTGGACGGCACAATTCGTTGATGGCAAGTGGGTAGAAGAATCAAAGGCGAAAGCAAAACCAAAATCTAAAGCGAAAGCCAAAAACTAATTATCAAAATAAAAAAACGCAGCCAATTGGCTGCGTTTTTTATCTAGTATCTTTAGTTGCATACTTGGCTTAGCGCTAACGTTGCTTTGCATTCATTGTTAGGCTGGCGCCAGTGTTGCACATCTGATTGCGCCGTACAGCCAGCATCTTCAATTAGTAAGGTGTTGTTATCACAAAGCAGCAAGGCTGCGTTGGTTTCATCAATAATAACGTGAAGCTGGAATTGGTTAAACGGCGCTAACCGATTGGCATCATTATCAATTGCGTCTTGTAGCAACTGCTGTCCTTCAGTGTAATGTGTGTCGCTAAACTTCAATGTGCCGTCTAGTGCTGCTGCAATGTCTTTTAATTGTGACGCTAGGTCCGCCATTTTTTCAGGCTCATACTCATTTGGCTTGTTGGCACATGCTATGCAAAAGAGCATACCCATAATTACAATAAGGTGTTTCATACTAGTGCTCCCATGCAGTTAACTTATTAGTTTCGTCTTTACCGGTATCTAAATTCCAATTACAAATAGCGTCGCAAGGCATATCTTCAAATACACTGTTGGCGACAATACTAATATAGTATTTGATATTTTCAATAGCTAAATCAAACACATCGTTGTAATGCATTTTGCCGTGAGGCGTTTCAAGTTGGGAAATGAAATCTAAATCGACTTCTTCAAACATTGGATAGGTTAGACCATGGTCAACACCTACATGTCGTGCCCAAGGAAAAAGCCGGTGGCTCTCTTCAGCATTATTAACTACAAGCTGAAAGCCTGACTGCCATGCATCAAAATCAGGTTCTACATTTTTTGTATATTCAGGGTGAATTTGCTCTAAACAAAAACGCCAAATTTGCTTTATATCGTCATCCAATTCGTTATTTGCATTAGTGCATGAGCCAATATTGAGCTCGACCCGATCAGCATAACCAATTTCGCCAAGATTAAGCCGTTGCCAAATAAAGGCATCTTGATTCATTTCACAAACTCTATGTGCTTTTTGGTTTTGCTCGTACGGCCCCACCTTTAATTCAACGACAGGGTGAATAGTAATGTCTGCGGCAACGTGAGCCATATAGCCACACAGCCAAGCAAATGATTTTTCTTGCGCGCTTCCTTCCAGAGTTTTGCAATAGGCAATAGCGGCTTTAATGACGTCTCCTGTGCGCTCGTAATGCATAAGATCAGCCCATTTATTTTGTAGCTTTTTATCTAAACCCACCACCAAATAAGGGTAATCTGGTGAAACACAGCCTAATTCCAGATATTTTTTGTTTTTACTTAAAATTAATTTGGCTTTTTTGGGTATGTCTAATTGGTGTAGCGATTTATTTTCGGTAGCGAAATTAACCGCTGTAATGTGTGCAAATGCACCCGGCATGGTTTAGTCCTTTAAATAATCAACCTCGATAGCATAAATAACTTAAAGCAGTGGGCTAAATAGTCAAGGATTGTTGATTTTAAACAAACGGTTTATGTAGTTTTGTGGGGATTAGAGTTAAAGCTGTTTGATTAAATTTAAATTTGCTTAATTTTATAATTCTTACTTACTTATTTAAAAGTTCGAAGTATCTGATTAGGGTGAGAAAAGAATGGTCGGCATAGCAGGATTTGAACCTGCGACCCCTGACACCCCATGACAGTGCGCTACCAAGCTGCGCTATATGCCGACATAGTTGCTAGTGTATTCTCGGATTTATGTAAAAGCAACTAGTCTAGGTTTAACTGCGTGATAAATATACGATTTAATGAAAGTGTTAGCTGTTATATTTTGAATATAACTGGTCACGTACGATTGTTATTGTTTTACCTTATACATCGAATACATGTGTTCTTCGTCTAAACAAAGAGAGATATTTTATCGCGGCTCACTATCAAGACTCATTAATTTAATCAATCAACAAACAAGAGTATTTAAAAACAAGCCTGATAACTCATTTAAATCAATATTCTTTTACTCAACAGCTTAGTTAAATTCGATTGTTGTATTTTGTCAGTTAACGTTATTGCAAATATAAGCCAATTATTACTAATCGTTAATTATTTAAAATTAAATCTGCAAAATGTTGTTTCATTATCTCTACTAATAAAGGTTGTGCTTTTGCATTAGGGTGAATGCCATCGGGTAGCATAAGCTCAGGCTTGGTCACCACCGATTCAATAAAAAATGGAATGGTTGGTACAGATTTTTCACTTGCGACCTGCTTATAGGCGTTTTGAAACAGTGTTGCGTAGCGCTTACCGAGATTAGGAGTAATAGCTACTTCCATTAAAATGACGTTTGCGTTCGCAGCTAAGCTTTTATCAATAATTTGGCGTAAGTTATTCTTGAGTAATTTCACCGGGTAGCCGCGTAAACCGTCGTTACCGCCTATTTCTACTAATACCCAGTTTGGCGAATGTTCATCTAATAAAGCGGGAAGACGTTGCAATACACCACCACTGGTTTCACCGCTAATACTTGCATTTATCAATGTGATAGGGGATTTTTCTTGGTTGTACGCATTTTGTAACAACTGAGGCCACGCTTGTTCTTGTTTTAGACCATAGCCTGCGCTTAAGCTGTCACCTAAGATAAGTAATTTAGTTACTTGATTTTTGTCGCTTTTACCATCAGTGTGATCGGTGTTGGCGATTGCCGTGTAACTAATAACAAGTAAGATAACGAATAAACTACGTAACAACATTGAGAGTCCTATGAATAAGCTTTCGCAAATGAATGTGATTCAGGTCAAAGACCTTGAAAAAACTGTCGCAACACTTGATGGCGACCTAACTATCCTCTCTGGCATCAGTTTTAATGTCAAGCCAGGCGAGTCAATTGCGATTGTCGGAGCATCGGGCTCAGGTAAATCTACCTTGCTTGCGCTACTTGCGGGCCTTGATAGCGTCACCCAAGGTGAAATATTTTTAGATGGCGAGCCATTACATAGTTTAGATGAAGAGCAGCGTGCAGCGGTACGTGCTAAGAGTGTCGGTTTTATTTTCCAATCGTTTATGTTGGTGCAAAGCCTAACGGCGCTTGAAAACGTAATGCTACCTGCGGAGCTTGCAGGTGAAACAAACGCTGAAGAAAAAGCCAAAGAACTGCTTGAAAAAGTTGGGCTTTCACACCGTTTACATCATTTTCCTTCACAACTATCGGGTGGAGAGCAGCAACGCGTTGCGATTGCGCGCGCATATATTGGCGAACCTAAGGTGCTATTCGCAGATGAACCATCGGCTAATCTTGATAGCAAAAATGGCCGCATCATTGAAGAACTTTTATTTGATTTAAATAAAGTCGCCGGCACAACCTTAGTATTGGTTACGCACGACGAACACCTTGCTGAAAAGTGCCAACGCACCCTTCATATTGATGCAGGCCAATTAATCGATGACCGTATCGGAGTACAGGCTGATGTGGGCTAAATTAGCGTTTAAATTATTTCGCCAAGAATTAAAACGAGGCGAACTCAATATTATTTTATTGGCGATTGCGCTCGCTGTCATGACGGTAATGACATTGTCTTCAATCACTGATCGCATCGGTCTTTCTATCAATCAAAAAAGTAGCGAGTTTATAGCCGCAGACCGTGGCTTGCAAAGTAACCACAAGCTGCCACAAGAATTCCTCACAAAAGCGATTGATGACGGCCTGCAAACGGCCACTTGGTATGGTTTTGATAGCATGCTGTTTGCCAATGATGAAATGCAAATAGCGTACATTAAGGCAACCGACGAAGGCTACCCACTAAAAGGCCAATTAAAACTTAAAGACAGTTTTGAAGGGCCCGAGTATGTTACCGAGGCGCACCCAGCGCCTGGCAATATATGGTTGTCCGATACGGTTTTTTACAGCTTAAATATTGAAGTAGGGGACGTGGTTGAAATTGGTGAAGCCAATTTCATTGCAGAAAAAATTCTTGCTGAAGAGCCTGATGCACCATTTGCGATTTTTTCAAGTTCGCGTCGGGTACTTATGAATATCGCCGATGTTGAAAAAACACAAGTGATCCAACCAGGTAGCCGCGTTTCTTATCGTTATTTATATGCCGGCACCGAGCAGCAACTTAATGATTATTACGCTTGGCTCAAACCGCAATTACTTGAAAACCAGCGTTGGTATGGCGTAAAAGATCGTCAAGGTCCAGTATCTGATTCTGTAAACCGCGCTGAGAGATTTTTATTACTGGCAGGCTTGCTCGGCATTATGCTTGCGGCGGTAGCAATTGCCGTGTCTGCAAGGCGCTACTGTGAGCGTCAGTACGACCCCGTTGCAATGATGAAAACACTGGGCGGTTCGCGCACGACTATTCGTAATATCTACATTGTACATTTACTGTTAGTGACTGTTTTTTCGGTCATTATTGGTTTGTTGCTAGGTTTTATTTTACAAGTTATCGCAATCGATGTGCTGAGTGAAAAAATGGGTAAAGCCCTGCCGCCAGCATCACTTTGGCCGCTTGGACTAGCTACCTTTACCGGTTTGATCTGTGCCGTTATGTTCTCGCTTAAACCGTTAATGGACTTATTTGATATTCCACCAATGCGGGTGCTGCGCCGTAATTTAGGGGATTCCCTTAAAGTATCAAAACTGCACCTGTTACTTGCAACACTTACCGTGTTTGGCTTGATGTGTTTATTTAGTCGCAGTGTCGTGATTGCGGGTATTATGTTTGTGTCATGTGCGCTTTTAGCGGGTATGTTATTTGGTTTAAGCCGATTACTGTTTACCTCGTCACGTAAACTGGGATTAAAGCCAAGTAATAGCTGGTCTTTGGCAATTGCGTCACTACAAAAACGCGCAAACGCTAATGCGGTGCAAGTAATTAGCTTTGCACTTGCAATCAAGCTCATTTTATTTTTAGTAGTAATGAAGAACGATTTAATTGCCGATTGGCAATCGCAACTACCTGAAAACGCGCCAAATGGCTTTTTGGTAAATATTAGCGAATATGAACGCAGTGATATCGCCGATTTTTTAGCCGAAAACAACATTCAGCAAACCGATTTTTATGCTGTGGTGCGCGGTCGCGTAAATAGTATTAACGGTGAGCAAGTAGCGCGTTCTGTATCGGCACAAGAAAACGAAAAACGCGATGAAGAAGCGCGTTCGGGTGTTGGTCGTGAGCTTAACTTAACATGGCGTGATACCTTGCCGAAACACAATGAAATTGTTGAAGGTGAGTGGTTAAACCCAGATGCCAACGAGCTTTCCATGGAGCAATCTATGGCTGAGCGGTTAGGTGTGAAAATTGGCGATGAGCTTGAGTTTTTAATTGGCTCACAGCGTTTTAGTGCCAAAATTACCAGCCTGCGTGAGGTGAACTGGTCTACCATGCAGCCCAACTTCTTTATTATTTTAAGTCCTAAAGTGCTGTCACAATTTCCGGCAACGTATATTTCTGCCATTAGCACACCGACCGAATCTAAACGTGCGTTGCAGCAACTGGTGCGCAATCACCCTAGTGTGAGCATTATTGATGTAGATTCAATGATAAAGCAGGTGCGCTCAACTATCGACCAAGTTGCAACGGCCATTAGTTTTGTACTGATTATTGTGGTGATTTGCGGTGCGTTAGTATTGGTGTCGCAAGTGCAGGCAAGTTTGCACGACCGCATGCAAGAAGTGGTGATATTGCGAACCCTTGGTGCTAAAGCCAAGCTTATTAAAAATGCGGTGCTTTACGAATTTGTATTGCTGGGTTTATTTGCGGGCATTTCTGCAGCACTGTTTAGCGATATTGCATTACTCGTTGTGCAGTACCGTATGTTTGAGCAAATTGGTAATTTGCACCCAACAATGTGGCTTTACGGGCCTGTAGTTGGTGCCTTATTTGTAGCTGTGCTTGGCTATAGTTTAGTGGCAAAAACGCTGCGAAAAAACACTCAAGGCCTTGTTAGGGCGCTATAAAAAAGTGGGCGTTATCGCCCACCTAATATATTTTCAAGGGCAGGTTTTAAATGTGGAAAATGAAATTTAAAATCTGCGTCTTGCAGCGCTTTTGGCTTAACCGCTTGACCAAATACTAGTAAATCAGCCATCTCACCAAACATTAATCGCAATACAAATTCAGGCATTCTAAAAAAGTTAGGCTTTTCTAACGTTTCACTCAAACTTTCGGAGAATTGATTATTCGAAACCGGATTAGGCGCCGTTGCGTTAAACACACCGTTTAGCGATTTGTTTTCGATTAAAAACAGAATAATGTTTACCATGTCGTTAATGTGGATCCACGACATTTGCTGTGTACCATCTGCAATAGGGCCGCCTAGGCAAAACTGAAATGGTGGTACCATTTTTTTCAGTGCGCCACCGTGTTTTGCCAGCACCACACCGGTGCGCAAAATACATACGCGAGTTTTATCCGATTGCGCTTTTTTGGCAAGCGTTTCCCACTGTTTACAAAGGTAGTGACTGTATTCATTAAAAGGTTGGTTATGCTGTTCATCAACCGACTCGGTTTGCCTGCCGTAATAGCCTATCGCACTGCCCGAGATAAAAGTATGTGGTGGGTTATCTGCTGCGTTAATTTTGTCGGTGATTTGTTCAGTAATGTGCCAGCGGCTAGATTCAATTTTTTGTTTTTGCGCTTTGCTCCAGCGTTTATCGGCTATCGGTTCGCCGGCAAGATTAATCACAATATCAAGCTGGTTAAAGTCAATATCCTCTAGGGTTTCAAACGCATTTACATGGTGTCCCAAAATGGTAAACGCTTTTTCTTTTTTGCGGGTAAGCACCATTAACTTATGATGGTTTGCTAAGTGCTTACACAAGTGTGAGCCAATTAGGCCTGTGGCCCCAGTGATTAAAATATTCATAGATAAATCAAATAGCTTCCTATTTGCCACGCTTATAATGTAGCATAGCGCTAATTAGAACAAAGTGATAATACGAACTAAGGATAGCTATGGTTCAGCCCAATTTTACTGGTGCCAGTAAAAGTTTATTGATTTTTGCGGCCTTAATCGTTGTTTTAGCCGGCTTGAAATTAGCAAGCGCAATTGTCGTTCCGTTTTTACTCTCCGTATTTATTGCCATTATTTGTAGTCCGTTGATTAATTTAATGGGACGTTATCGCGTACCAAAAGGCGCAGCAATTACACTGGTTATTTTACTAATTATGTTAATTGTGGTCAGTCTGGCAGGGCTTGTTGGTCAATCGGTTAATGGCTTTTCGCAAAATGTTCCCGTGTATAAAGAGCAATTACAAACCGAGTTCTCAGGCTTATTAACCATGTTGGCTGAGTATAATATTTTGATCGATAAAGATCGCATTATGTCGTTTTTAGATCCCGGCAAACTTATCGATCTTGCGGCGAATACACTCGCGGGCGTTGGTGGCGTAATGGCTGACTTGTTTTTAATTATTTTAACCGTCGTATTTATGCTTGTTGAAGCGCCTTACATTGGTAAAAAAGTGCATTTAGCCCTTGATGATCCCGATATGAAGCAAAAACAAATCGACCTATTTTTAGACTCGGTTAATTCGTATCTCGCTATCAAAACACTGGTTAGTTTAGCGACCGGTGTTTTGGTTACGGTAATGCTTTGGGCATTTGGCATCGACTATTTTATTTTGTGGGGCGTCTTGGCGTTTTTCTTAAATTATATTCCTAATATTGGTTCTATCATTGCGGCAATTCCGGCGGTATTACTTGCTGTTGTACTGCAAGGGCCTGGCGTTGCAGGTTTAATTGGCATTGGTTACATGGCAATTAACACCGTAATGGGCAATATGATTGAGCCACGCTTTATGGGTAAAGGTTTAGGCTTATCACCACTTGTCGTGTTTTTATCATTATTGTTTTGGGGCTGGTTACTTGGCACGGTTGGCATGTTGCTGTCTGTACCGCTTACCATGGTTGTGAAAATTGCCCTTGAAAACAGTGAAGAAGGGCGCTGGCTTGCAATGTTATTAAGTGGCGAAGAGCAAATTAATGAAGAACTAGAAAGCTAATTTGTAGTTAAATAGTTAAAAGGGTTAGCATTTGCTAACCCTTTTTTTGTTTACAGGTATTTAAAAAGTGACGATAAACTGGATTGTCGCTCATGGTTTTTTTCATCGCTAAATACATCGGGCGTGATAAACCAAGCGCACCTAGTGGGATTGACTTAATTAATCCTTGGCTTTCATAAGGGGTTACTAACCAATCTGGTAAAGCGGCAACACCCATACCGGCGCTTACAAGCTGAAAAATAAGCAAGCCTTGATCGACAGTTTTTAAGGTGCCATCGAAACGCGCATTTTGAATAAAGTGCTTAAAAATATCTTGTCTTTCGCGTGGGATCGGATACGAAATAATCGTTTCGTCTTTTAAATCAAGCGCGGTTACATACGCTTTTTTAGCTAGCGGATGATCTGGGCTGACAATTAGCTTTAACTTAAAATCAAATAAATGTGCGAACTCAAGGCGCTCTGTTTCACGAATATCCGAAGTAAGTACTAAATCCAACTCATCGTTTAACAGCTCCGGAATGGCGTCGTAGCTAAAACCTCGCTCGTAATCCACCTTAATATCCGGCCAAAAGTTGTTAAATTCTTTAATTGTTGGCAATAACCAATGAAAACACGCATGGCATTCAACGCTTAAACGCAATTGCGAGATAGGTTGGTTTAAGCTCTCTTTTAATCTGCATTTGGTTGCTTCCACTTTTGGCAGTACGTCATTAGCAAGCTCTAACAACAACATACCTTGTGGGGTAAAACGTACGGGGTGTGTTTTACGCTCAAACAACTGGCAATCGAGTTTGTTTTCTAAATCTTTGATTTGGTGAGATAAAGCAGATTGCGTTAAAAAAAGCTCTCGTGCGGTATTAACCAAAGACCCTGTCTCTTTAAGGGTTGCGATGGTTTTAAGGTGTTTTACATCAATCATCTTTAGGAATACTCATATTAAACTTGAACGACCGTGAGAGAGATTTGATACTAGCTGTTTATTTTTCATGTTTCAATGTTGATTTGTACATATCGCCGTCATTTTAATAATAAATTTCTATTTTATATATATGTATAAATTATGATAACGCTGTCAATTGGTGTTTGGCTTATATGGAAAAATTTGATTTTCTATTTTGTATTAATTTATTTCAAGTTAAATTGGAAAAACTTGCGATTTTGTTGAATTAAATTTACCACTAATATTTAGCCATCTAAACGTCTTAAATAAAAAGGATACCAAGATGGCAATTACAATTCACAACTTAGGTTTTCCCCGTATCGGGAAAAAGCGCGAACTTAAAAAGGCGGTTGAGGCCTATTGGCGAAATGAGAGTTCACTCAAAGAATTGCAAGAGCAAGGACAAGCAATTCGCAAAGACAATTGGCAATTACAGCAAAGCCAAGGTGTTGAGTTGTTGCCTGTAGGGGATTTTGCATGGTACGACCATGTACTTAGTACCTCTTTGCTGTTCGGCGTGGTACCAAGGCGTCACCAAAATGAAACACAAACGGTAGATTTAGACACCTTATTTCGCATTGGGCGCGGCAGAGCACCGTCTGGTTGTGCATGCGCTGCAAGTGAAATGACCAAGTGGTTTAATACCAACTATCACTACATCGTACCTGAACTGACTGAAAATCAAACATTTGAAATTAGCTTTACAGAGCTGTTTGATCAGGTAAAAGAAGCGCAAGCGCTCGGTCATCAGGTGAAACCTATGTTGGTTGGTCCGGTAACTTATTTGCATTTGGCAAAAACTGTCGGCGAATTTGATAAGTTGGCCCTGCTGCCACGTCTACTGACAGCGTATCAACATGTATTGAGTAAATTAGCTGATTTAGGTGTTGAATGGGTGCAAATAGATGAGCCTATTTTAGCGTTAGAACTAACACCAGAATACCTATATGCGCTCACAGCCAGTTTTAATAAACTGCAAGGACAAGGTGTAAAGCTGCTGCTGGCAACGTATTTTGGTTCAGTAGAAAATTACCTAGATGATATTGCAGCGTACCCAGTAGACGGCGTGCATTTTGATTTGGTTGCCGAAGCGCAAGATATAGATAACATTAACGAGCGCATAGCTAAAGATAAAGTATTGTCTTTAGGTGTTATCAACGGCCGTAATATTTGGAAAACGGATCTCGAAGCGGTTTTCAACCAAATACAATCGGTGGTTTCATCACGTGAGCATGTTTGGTTAGCGCCTTCGTGTTCGTTGTTGCATACGCCTGTTGATTTAGCCTTAGAAACAACGCTTGATGGTGAAATTAAATCCTGGCTTGCATTTGCAAAACAAAAAGGGCACGAATTATCGTTATTGAAACAGGCCTTGCTGTCGGGGGATATAACTTCGCTCATTGATTATTCAGCGCCAGTGAAAGCGCGTGCTAAATCGCTTCGTGTAAACGATGCCGCAGTGAAGTTACGCCTTGATAGCCTAACCAAGCAAGATGGTGAGCGTACGAGCCCTTTTGCTAAACGTCAGTTGGTTCAAAAGCAAGCGCTTGGTTTACCTATTTTACCAACGACTACTATTGGCTCTTTCCCGCAAACAACGGCTATCCGTAAGGCGCGTCGCGATTTTAAAGCCGGGAATATTAGCGAAGCCGATTACACGGCTCAAATGCAAAATGAGATTTCTTATGCCGTAGCACAGCAAGAAGCTGTTGACCTCGATGTGCTAGTTCACGGCGAAGCAGAGCGTAACGATATGGTGGAGTATTTTGGTGAATTGCTCGAAGGCTTTGCCTTTACACAATTTGGCTGGGTGCAATCGTATGGCTCACGCTGTGTTAAACCACCGATTATTTGGGGCGATATTAGCCGTAAACACCCGATGACGGTTAACTGGACCGAATATGCACAATCACTCACTAACAAACAGATGAAAGGCATGTTAACAGGCCCTGTAACGATTTTGTTTTGGTCATTTATCCGCGATGATCTAGCAAAACCAATCATTGCCAATCAAATAGCGCTGGCGCTGCGCGACGAAGTGGTTGATTTAGAAAAAGCGGGCATAAACATTATTCAAATTGATGAACCTGCATTTCGTGAAGGGTTGCCTTTAAAAGCATCAAAGTGGCAAGACTATTTAAACTGGGCGGCGTATGCGTTTCGTGTATCGGCATCTGGCGTAAGCGACAGCACGCAAATTCATACCCATATGTGTTATGCCGAATTTAACGATATTATCGCGGCGATTGCCGATATGGATGCAGACGTAATTACCATTGAAACGTCGCGTTCAAATATGGAATTGCTTAACGCATTTGAAGATTTTGATTATCCAAATGAGATAGGGCCTGGCGTTTACGATATTCACAGCCCGAATATTCCAGAGGTAACCTGGATTAAACAGTTGATGAAAGAGGCAGCGAAGAAAGTGCCGGTGGAGCGCCTTTGGATAAATCCAGATTGCGGTTTAAAAACCCGTGGCTGGCAAGAAACCCAAGCAGCACTTAAAAACATGGTAACCGCAGCAAAAGAGCTCAGACAAGAACTCGCTTAAGTCACGTGTGATATGTAGGAAAACTGAGTTTGGATTAACTCAGTTTTCCTGTGGTTAAAAAGGTAAAAGCTTGTTTTGCAGGCATAGGTTTTGCTACCAAAAAGCCTTGGCCATATTGGCATTTAGTTTGTTTCAGCACATCGAGCTGAGTTTGAGTTTCAATTCCTTCAGCTACCACGTCAAATTCAAGGGCGCTGGCAAGCGTTAAAATAGCATCAACCAATGGGTGGTTTTCGCCGCAGTTAAGATTATCAATAAAGCTTTTATCAATTTTTAAAATATGAATAGGTAATTGATGCAAATAACCGAGCGCCGAATAACCCGTACCAAAGTCATCTAAACACAGTTTTACGCCGCAGGTTTTCAGCTTTTCAATTATTTCTGTCGCAAGGGAAAGATTTTCAATTAGCCCCGATTCAGTAATTTCAATGCATAAACTGCCTAACGGTAGTTTGTACTCAAAGTAAAGGCGCTGAATAAAATCAGCAAACTCTAACGTTGAGAAATGCTTAGATGACACATTTACGGTCACTTTAAAGTCTTCAGGTAATGTGCCGTGCCAAAGGCGTAATTGTTTTGCCGCAAGTTCTAAAATATGTAAATCAAGGGCGAGGATTTGTCCGGTTTCTTCTGCTAGTGGAATAAAATCAGCAGGTGAAATAAACCCACGCTCGGGGTGATGCCAACGCACTAACGCTTCAAAACCAATGATTTCGCCCGTTTGAATGGTAAAAATAGGCTGATAGAAAAGCGCAAACTCATGTTTGTTCATACCACTTTGAATATCGCTTTCTAACAGTGCTGCGCCTTTTAGTTTTTGTCGCATGGTGTCGTTAAAAAACTGTACTTTGCCACGACCAAGTGATTTTGCTTGATACATTGCCGCATCGGCGCGTTGTAAAATTTTATAGGCTTCGTCGGTGTCTTTGTTGGCAAAGGCAACACCAATGCTGGTCGATGCTTGCAGTAAATGGTCATCAATTAAAATAGGATCTTTCAGCGCGAGCTTTATGCGCTCAATTACAGGTGTAACGTCTTCAGCGCCAAAAATATCACACAGTAAAATAGCAAACTCGTCGCCACCTAAGCGTGCAAAGGTATCGGTTTCGCGAATACATTGACCAATAATGTTGCAGATCTTAACTAAAAATTTATCCCCGACTTGATGGCCTAAAGTATCGTTAATCATTTTAAAACGATCAAAGTCTAAATAGAGCAGGGCATGAATTTTAGGGTTGTTACTGCGGCCAAGTGCGTTAATCGCAAGGGTTAAATGGTCAATTAACAATGCGCGGTTGGCAATGCCTGTAAGTTCGTCATGCATTACTTTGTGCTGCAATGCTTGCTCGGCAAAAACGCGATTAATCACAAGGCGAATTTGTTGGCTAATATAAGTTAATAAGTCTTTGTCGTGCTCGGTGTAGCTAACGCTGTGGTTGTAACTCTGCACTACAATAATGCCCGATAGCTCGTCGTTTAATTCAAACGGTACACCAAGCCAAGAATTAGGCTGTGCACCAATTAAATCAAAGTCACCGTTATCAATATGGCGTTGGTATTCATCGCCATTGATTAGCACGGCTTGTTGCTTATTGATGGCATAAACCGATGCGGTTTTTTGTATTTGCGCATTGCTAAAGCGTTTTAACGTAATACGCTCTACGCCATGCTCAATAATGTAAGGAATTTCTAAGCCTCGGGTTTGTTTATTGTAATAGCCAATAAACAGATTTTCGGCGGGCAGTAAGGTTTTAACAATGTCGTGCAGGCCAGTATAAAAACTATCCATGGTCTGCGAATCTGAACTTAAGTTAGCAATTTGCAACATGCCTTTTTCAAGCAGCTGTGCGTAGTTAAGCTGATTAATAGTATCGGTAAGATTGGCAACCGTTTTGCACTGGTCAATTTTAGCGCTAAGCATTGACGCAACGGTTGTTAAAATACTTAAATGATCGGCAGTGTAGTAGTCTTTCTCAGGGTGTTCGCAATCAATTACGCCAAGCACTTGGCCGTCGTAAACTAGTGGTACACATATTTCCGAAAGCACGTTGCCGCTAATATCTAAGTAACGCTTGTCTTGTGATACGTCGCTAATAATTTCGGCGCAGCCGGTTTCAAACACATGGCCGCAAATACCTTCTGAAATCGAAATTGCGAGCTGTTCGTTTTCAATATCATTGTGTTTATGAATGGATGAAACTTGGTTGAGTATTTGCTTTTCTAAATCGGCGATAAAAATGGAGCACTCATCAAAACCGAGGCGTTTAACTACTTGATGCGTTACGTAGTCGTAGAGCTCGTCGAGATCAACAATACGAATGAGCGACGAGGCAAACTCGTTAATAATACTTAACTGATTAGCTCTGGTGGTAATTGCGTCTACATTGTCGCCCGATGAATACTGCATAAAAGCGCTTGCTAGCCGTGTGTTATTAGAAATTAACACAAATGTAACTCAGCAAGCACTTTTGCTCAATAAAAGTTTGTTTTGCCTTTATAAAATATGATTATGCTCGGCGTTAATTTTAAGCGTTTTAGGCATTAAATAATCGCGATATAAATAACGATATAGTCTATTTGGCTTTTCTTTCTGCGCCGCGTCTTGGTGTGGATTAGTTTGCTTATAGCTTGCTAAATAGTGTGCGAACTTATCGCTGTGTTTAGCCACTAAACTGTCAAGCAGTTCACTGTAGCCATCAAAGTAGTCAGTACGTAAAAAGTGCGCTAACTGACGATAATCATCTATGGCATTTTCTGATAAATAACGGTGCGCTAAATACGACCACTGATAAACACGTTTTGAACCATCTTGGTAGGTAGTGTCAAAGACTTCACGCAAAGTAGGCCATTTTGCTTGCTCTGTTTCGTGCAGCAACTTATTCACGCGGTCATTGCTTTTACCCTGTGCAATTAATTCAGCACCACCTTCGCTCCACCATACTAAGTGGCTTGGAAAGTGGCCAAAACCATCGTATTTATTAAAACGGCCATCTAAGTAGTGCACGTATTCGTGGTTTAGGTTCCAAACCGAAAAACCTTCTTTCCAAAAAGCTTTAAAAGAATAAAAAGTAGCTTGGTTACCGGGCTTGCTCGGCTTACCTTCAATGTACATACCGCCATTGTCGGTGCTGATATCAAAGATCATTTGGCCGTGTTGGTTGTAGCCTGTGTAGTTATCAAAAATTACAACGCGCAGCGCTTCATTAAAGTCGTTAGGCACAGGCTGGCGCTTAGTAGCGTATACGTCGTGGAAATGTGATTCTTGCGAAATTAAACGCTCGCAACTGATATTAAGTTGCTCGGTAGTCAAAGTTTGTGCGCGAATAAACAGCGAATCTGAACATTTGTGGTTAATTGGCAGGGCATCATCAAGTGTAATTTCGCTGCAGCGGCCTTTAAACTCCTCATCACAAGCTGATTTACCACGGAAGCTATTAACTAAATAACGCTGTGAAAAGATAAACTCTTTATTTGTGTTTGGGTTTTGCTCAAGTGCCGCCCACACTTTTTCATCAAGTGCTTTTTCAGCTGCTTCATCATCTAAGATATAATGAAGGTAACCAAGCGCCCAAGCCGCGTGCGCTTGCTGCCAGCTGTTGTCGGTTTGAAGCAAGTCGAGTAATTCTTGCTGCCACTTAGTTTGTGCAAGTACCGCTTGTTTAATCTCATCTTCACTGCGTGCTTCAAATGCTAAAAAGCCAATAGCACGAAGTTGTTCCCACTTAGCATATTGCGCTGCAAGCGGGCTTGCATCGCTAAGCGCTAGGTTTGGTAATAAAGGTAAGTGTTTAGCTAATTTATCTTTTAAATCATCAAAGTAGTAATAACGGTAAAGTGTTACCGCGTAGTTTTCGATGGCGCGATAGTCGTCTTTAGAGATGGTTTGCATACGGGCAAACAACGCGCTGTCTAGTGCGGTTAATTGCTCAGCTGTTAAATTCTTCGTATTGCCAAAATAGCTAAAACCGCGCAGGGCATAAAGGGTTTCATTAATGTCGGCGCCAGCGTTTAAATTGGTAACTAGGGCATCAAAGTCACTGTTGGTTAAACCTAATTGCCAATAAGCTTGTGTGTTAATTGTGATAGGGCTTTGTAAAAGCGTGGCTGTTGGCTCGTTGCTTGTCGATGCACAACCTGAAGCAAGTAACCCTGTTAATAACAGAGAAGTAGCGCGTGTTAGTTTCATTTTTGGTCTCTATTTTTATTAATGTGTGCGCTAACTTATCAAAAAGGGATATTGTATACAATTATTATCGATAAACCTCTACGCTAGCGCTTTACAGCGGCATCACAAGTCAATAAGATCAGCACAATCGGACGTTCGTCCGCTCACCGTCAATAAAAGGTAGGATCATGACAGACACAACTGCTAAATTAACCATTACTCGCCCAGACGATTGGCACATTCACTTACGTGATGGCGACCAGTTAAAAGACACCGTACGTGACGTAAGCCGTTACATGGGTCGCGCGATTATTATGCCTAACCTTGTACCACCAGCAACCTGTACTGATTCTGCCCTTAGCTACTACGAGCGAATTCAAGCGCACAATAACAGCAACTTTGAACCGCTAATGGTGTTATATCTAACAGATAAAACAACGCCAGAAGAAATTAAAAAAGCGAAAGCGAGCGGTAAAATTGTTGCTGCTAAATTATACCCAGCAGGCGCAACCACTAACTCAGATTCAGGCGTAACTTCAATTGAAGGCATGTACC
Source organism: Pseudoalteromonas sp. XMcav1-K (assembly GCF_044005875.1). NCBI lineage: Bacteria > Pseudomonadati > Pseudomonadota > Gammaproteobacteria > Alteromonadales > Pseudoalteromonadaceae > Pseudoalteromonas > Pseudoalteromonas sp. XMcav1-K. The sequence goes on from NZ_JBIPJE010000043.1 coordinate 82,310, forward strand.
CGGTATTTGAAGCCATGGCTGAAGTAGGTATGCTGTTACTAATTCACGGTGAAGTAACTGATTCAAGCATTGATATTTTTGACCGCGAAAAAGTATTTATTGAAAATATTCTGTGCAAAATTGTGGATGATTTCCCAAATCTGAAAATTGTACTAGAGCACATTACCACAAAAGATGCGGCAGAATTTGTCGCGGCAGCAGGCGACAATGTTGCAGCAACCATTACGGCGCATCACTTACTGTATAACCGTAACCACATGCTAGCAGGTGGCATTCGTCCACATTATTACTGTTTACCAATTTTAAAGCGCAATATTCACCAAGAAGCGTTAATTAAAGCGGCAACAAGCGGCAGCAAAAAATTCTTCTTAGGCACAGATTCAGCGCCGCACCTAAAAGATAAAAAAGAAGCGTCATGTGGTTGTGCTGGTTCTTACACTGCGCACGCTGCACTTGAGCTATACGCAGAAGCATTTGAAGAAGCAGGCGCACTTGATAAGTTAGAAGCGTTTGCGAGCTTTAATGGCCCAGATTTCTACGGTTTACCACGCAATACCGACACAGTCACACTTGAAAAAGACACGTGGCAAGTACCAGAGTCATACCCACTAGGCGATGACGTTGTTGTGCCAATTCGCGCAGGCGATGAAATTACGTGGAAAGTGAAGTAATACATTTTTCCAAAAGTAAGAAGCCCGCTAAATGCGGGCTTTTTTGTTATTTAAATAAGTTAGCTTGAAGCTTGATTTTTATTATCTTCATTTGCTTTTAGGGTTTGCTCTGAACTTACATCTAAATCTGGGTGTTGCTGCTTAGTAAACTCTTGGTCATCAAACTCTTCATCGTCTAAATCTTCTTGAGAGTGAGTGTTTTCCTCATCTACTACCAGCAATTGTTCGTGCGCTGTGGTTTCTTCAATACGCGGATCCATAGTTGCAGCCAGTGGTGATGCGGTTACATCGGATGTACCCACCACATAATCGCTTGGCTCGGGTTGTTCCGCTTTTTGCTTAGAGTTAATAAAGCTTAGCAGTGCAAACATCACCACAGTGAGCACCGCAGTTGAACCATACAAAGCTTGGTGACCAAAAAACGCCATAATTTGCGCATTCACGGCCGAACCAATCGCGGCGCCTGCGCCAAACATAATCAACAAGGCAGACGATACACCTACACGATCTTCATCTTCTACACGCGAGTTTGCTAGCGCTGATGAAAGCGGGTAGAGCGTAAATGCAAATAAGCCAAAGGCAAAAGTTAGGGCATAAGCGACATACTGAGTAAGTGGCAATAAAAATAAGGCCAAACTCACCACACCAATGGCAACCGCGTTACTGCGAATTAAAATACTGCGGCGTATTTTGTCGGAAATAACACCCATCGGCCACTGCGCCAATAAACCTGCAAAAATGGTGATAGACATAAATAATGCAATTTCTTGGGCGCTAAAGCCCGAAAGGCTTGCAAACGTAGGTGCCAAACCATAAAAACTACCATTAATAATGCCTGCAAAATGCACTGCCGTAAGCGACTGTGGTACTTTTTTAAAATAGCCAAATAAACTCACTTGAATTGGTTTGAGCGGTTTAGGGTGAATACGCCGAGTAATAGAAATTGGAATAATACCAAGCGACAACGCCATACAGACTAAAAAGAGTGGGGCATAACCGAGCTCTGGAAAACGCGATAGCGCTAATTGACCAAGCACCATACCTAGGTATGAAGTGATCATATAAAACGAAAATACCCGGCCTCGGGATTCGGGCGCTGCTTGCTCATTAAGCCAGCTTTCTAACACCATGTAATTACACATCATGCTAAGACCAACAATTAAGCGAAGTGCCAACCAGAGGTAAATATTATCACTGAGCGCATGCGCTGCAACACAAGCCGTCACCGCAGCAGTATTTGCCACAAAAGTACGAATATGACCAACCGATTTAATTAAGTGGTAACCCAACTTAGAACCTAGTAACAAACCTAAATAATAAAAAGAAGTGAGTAAACCAATCCAGAATGTGGAGACATTATGCTGGCCTAAATAAAGCGCTAGGTAAGTGGTGAGTAAACCCGTCCCACCAATCAAAAATAAGTTTGTGAAATAAAGCGAAGGGAATGATTTCATTGAAATACTTTTTTACACGGTTAGGCAGTAATACTAGAGGATTGAGAGGGGATTTCCAAGGGGGAAGTTGAGGTTTTCGTCTTCAGGTGTGTTGGTATTTGAATGTGAGTTTGCAAGTGACTTTTGTGAAAATGGAAAGGGGAGTTGTCGCGCTGAAGAAGTATTCTCTTGTATTAACTAATTTAATTAACTTTTGCCTGTTAGGACAATTAGAATGCTGCGTGAATTGGTTTCAAATCATTTTAATGAACGCTGAAATGAGGAATGAGATTTTTCTCTCAGCAACTGAGTTCTATTTGCCGTATATTTGTCGCGCTGGCGACAGCAGTCAAAGGGAGGCTATCGCCGGTCTCCCTTTGGAATCCCTCGGCGCCCCCAAAATCAAACTTAATCTTCAAACGTCTTTTAAATGTGAACATAAACGCCATGAATCGGCGCGCTAAACGTCCCTGTACGCTTTCCAGCTCGAAGTCCTTTTCTCGCGTTCATAGCTAGCCGAACTTCGTTCGTCTCTAGACGCTATTCACCCATGCATCAGTATGGCTTGCTCGACTGCTACGCTCCCTGTCTCGCATTACTCATTTAAAATCCGTTTTCAGGTTTGATTAAGGGGAGGCAATCGCTCACATCTGAGTTAGGAAGAGTTAGATGCTTTGAAAGTTTTCGTGCTAAATGCAGACCTGATTTCAAAGCTCATAAATATCAATTAAACATATGACTAGTAACGACTAATTGTTAATGATATAAATTGCTTCAGAATACAAATAGCCGAAGTTACGATAAAAGTAGAGTACTGCCTTCGGTAATTTGTTATACACAACGTTATTATGGATGAATTAATAAATATGGAAAAAAATGATTTAGTCGAGCTAGTAATTATGTATTTCGAGAAAGTAGATGGAGGAGACGTTAGTTATCTCGACTTATTTTCGGAGGATGTGGACTTTTTCTTTCCTAAATTTGGGCAGGCTAAAGGTAAAAATGCACTAGTAGAGTTTGGCAATCGCATTGGAAGCTCGTTAACGAGTATTTGGCACGATATTGACGGGTTTGAAATAACAACGGCAGGAAATAAAGTCATTGTTGAAGGGCAGGAAGGTGGTGTGATGAGTGATGGAACTGCTTGGCCTGACAATAAAATATCGATTGGCCGTTTTTGTAGTGTCTTTGAGTTCGAAGGAAAAAGAATAAGCCGAATGTATGTATATGTCGATCCTGATTTTCCAAGTCGAGATTTAGACAGAATTGCCGTGCTGTCAGAATAAACTTAGCTCGTATCACAAAGTTTAAGAAGGAAAGCTTCGCGTTATCAGTTCAAAATTCGATTCACGGGTTTGATATAAGAGAAAGGGGATAAGCAGTAGCCTTCAAAGTCGCAAATGAGCGAACAGTGGTCATTGGCCAAACTGACGTCAATAAGTATGTACACAACCAGCAACACTAATATGGCACGTAATGTAAAATTTTAATCGGCTCGATTATCTAAACTCAATTATAAATTGCTAGGGCAAAAACTACTGATAATCTACTGAAAATATTAAATAAAATTACTTATTAGTATGCAAGTTTTAGGCTGTGGATAACTTCCTTAAATCGAAATGAGCACTAATAAGCTGTTATGAGTATTAGGCATGGATAGTAAAAATAGAATTGACCCAAGTAAAATCAACAAGCCAATCCAACTTCTCGGGGCTTGGTTAGTTGGTCTAATACTTGTAAATGGAAGCTTTTTAACTACAGCGATTTCCCTTGATGAACCAATTTGGGGGCGAGGATTATTAGTTGTTGCATCTGTAATTAATGTTCCAGTATTTCTATTTGCTATTTTCCTTTTACAGACTAAGTTTCGACCCGAGATGCAAGAAGACTCCTATTATCATGATTATCTTCTTAGCAAGTCAGGAGATCCGAAAAGCAAATTAAAGATTCCTCAGGCCGTGACTTCAAAAAAAGAAGGCGAGGCGAAAGATATAGCCGAAAAACTCGAAATAGACTGGTCTTCTTATCAGGTTTTGATTAACCCAAACCTCGCCGACCATATTCGTATAAAAAACAACCTCGCTAAATTAGACATCCCTCTCTCAGGTGAGTTTGCACAAAGTTTAGCTGCGGAGTGGACTGCTCCTGCCATAATGTTCGGACGAGGGTTTCAGAAAGAACACATTCTTTCACTATTAAAAGCAATGGCTGGAACTTCAGTAAAATATGTTACTTACGGCGCAGACGATGACGAATTAGATCAATACAACAACATGATCCTTATTGGCCCAATTACTAAAGAGTACAAATCTCATGGTATGCCGCTAAGTGATTTTCTAGAAGCTGTTAATGCTGGTAGTTTAAGCGAAAAGCAGTTTTACTCAGACATTATAATTACTCACAATGACGGATATGATGAATAGAAAACTCATAACTAGGCGCTCAAGCAAGGACGCAGCAAAGCTGCGCCGCTTAGCTCGGCGTTTTTAGCGTTAGGTTCGGGCTCTTAGAATCCAGTAGCAATTGACATTAAAGTTCACTCCCTTTCCCCTTAATCAAACCTGAAAAGAATAATTGATGAGCAATTGCCAGCAAGGATGCTGGCAAAAGCATACCTGAGATAGGGAAATCGATTGTATGCTGTCTGCGTTCATTTCAATTTTTCTTTGAAGAATTTGTTTGATTTTGGGTCGGCTTTTTCTTGGTTCGTTCTTTTTGGCCGTTTAAAAAGAATGAACGAGGGCGCCATGGATGGCGCAAGATACCCGCATGGAAGCAAGCTTTGCTATATTCTTAAACTATAAAACTGAATATTCCCTCATTCCCTCTATCCCAAAAATCATTCCACTGCGTTCACCACTAGGTAATAGCAACTGAAATGGTTTATTGCGAAGGGCGATTGGGCGGTAATCGGCAATGTTAACAAAGCGTTCAACCACGCTGTAATGTACCAGCGGCATACAGTCTTCCATACAATCAACGCGCACTTGCCTTGGATTTAAGGTTTTTGATGACATAAAACCAGTGCGGGCTTTCTGGTGAAGTGGGGCATCAATTTGCGGGAAGATGGCGATATCGTCAGAGCCGATGGATACCTCGTTCTCACTAAGTTTTGAGTAATCGACTTGATGAAGTTCAAGCACTTGTAAACCAAAGCGCTTTGCCTCTTCAAGCATATAGCTTAGGCAAATATCGGCAAGACCATCGTGCCAAAAGCCGCCGCCAATATCTGCATGCACACCTGCAAACCACACTTCTTTTACATTAGCACCCGGTGCCATCAGTAGGGGTTGAAACGCAATTCGGCGTTCATCTATAGCAACTAAATGCACTGCCTGTTGAATTAGCGGGCTTACACTGTTGTTTTCAAAAACCACATCGCTTGCAGGCTGAGTGTGTGCGCTTAAATCAGGCATGCCAATAGACGCAACCGTGTCGTATACCCCTAAAAAAGTGATTTTTCGACCTTGCTCAGTGAGTTTGCTGGCAAAGCGCCTTGCAATTGCGGCGCCGCGGCTAAAACCAAAAATAAAAATCTGGTCATCACCTCTAAGGGTGAGGTAGTCATTGTAGGCTTGCTTGTAAATACTTTCTAAATCAGCGTATTCAGGTGCAAACATGGTATTGAATACTTGGCTTAACCAATTGCCGTAAGTACCTATGCCTGCGTAATAAAAACTTTTTTGCTGCTCAAAGGCGTGGCTTGTATTGATTAAATCACCACCGCAAAAAATATGGGTTTTTAAAATATTGCTGATGCTGCTGTTGTAAAATACATCATCCACATCACTGGGTTCGTTGCAGGTGCCATCGAAGCAAAATACGGCGTTCATTTAAAACAGTCCTTGTTAATACTCTTTATTCTAAAAACCCATTCAAGGCTAATTGGTTAAGCTAAGCGCAATCATACTTTGCGCAATGTAGTAGGTCGCTAAAATAGCAGGTTGGCTCCACGCATATTCTTTAACAAAACGGCGATACGCCAAAATTGAGTCCGACACCATAAAAAACAGCGCACCAACAAAGGCGTAAAGGCTCATGTAGTGCCACGATAGCTGGAAGAAGTTGTAGCTTGTAAGCACCATTAACGTCAGTGCCGTTGCATAGGCGTAAACCGGAATACGCAACTTTCCTAAATGTTTATTTAAAACGGCAATGAGTATGCCCGCATAGGTTAATAAAAAGAGCAGCAGCCAACCATTAAACTCAAAGCCTGTAGTGTCGGTAAAGGCAATCACATAGGCAACATGCGCGATAAAAAATGCGATAAGCCCTTGCAAAAAGTAGTCTTTTTTCAACATTAAAAAAATGTCGCCAATAAGTGAAAAGACTAATCCGCCAAATACCCAATAGTGAACAGGGGTAAAGGTGTTAGTTTGCATATACGCAAGGCAAATGATCAAAATGGTGGTTAACGGCTTAAAAATATAACAGAGTGCATCTTTTTTTAAGCTATCAAAGTAAATATGACTGTATGCCGAAATAAAAATAAAAGGCAGAAGTGTATTAAACATAATTAACGGTTTTACAACAAAATTGTGTCCAAAATACGCAAGAACTGCGAATAACTCAACAGTTTATAACAAAAAGCGGCACTTATTTTGTGCCGCTTTTAATTAATTTGCGCTGTGATGAATTAGCTTGCTACTAAGTCACTTTCAGTATCGCTTACTGCAATCCAGTCGTTTTCATCTACCCAGTTTTGTTTACCATCGCTTACCGTGCGAATAGGCACGATGTATTCACAGCTGACCTGCGGTTTAACTGAGGCAAATAGCGGCACGAAACCAAAACTGTACGCGGTTTCAATAATCGCTTGCTGGTTTTGCGGGTCGATATCAGCCGCTTCATCAATGTAGATAGGAATACGGTATTTGCTTTGTTCTTTATCTGCTAATAAGTAGCGAATAAATAACATGCCGCACAGTAGCTTAATGGTGATACGGGTACCGTTTGAACCAGCAGAATCGATTTTATCAAAGGTATCTTGCTCGCCTGCGCGGTTGACCACGACAAAGCGAATATCAAATAAATCACTTAAGGTTAAACCGCCATTGCCGGTGGCAAGCTCAATTAAGTGGTCTTTTGCGCGATTAATCTCTTTTTCGTCAAACACTTGTTGACTAAGTAAATCGAGCGTGTCGCCGTTATCGAGCTTATTTGAGGTAGCGATAATGGTATCAATACTTTCAATAAGCTGTTTGCGCGGCAGTACTTCGATTTTAAAGCTCTTTAAGTTTGAAATACGGTGCTGGCTAATGCCGCTATTAAAGCTGTTCATTTCACGGCGTAGACGATCTAAATCTTCGCGCAGCCCTTTAATGGTGGCAGCTACTTCGGTCAATGCCACGCGCGCTTGGCGTTCTACCGCTTGTTGCTCGTTATCAAGGTTATGATATGCATTAATCACTTTTTGATACTTTACGTATTCGTCGGTTTCGCCATCAAATTTTGTCAGGCCTGCGTTGTAAATATGCAGGTAGGTGTTTGATACGTTAACCGCAAAATTTCTAAGCTCATGACAGTCTTTGTTAAAGCCATGAATTAAATCGGCCAAGTTATCAAAATCAATGGTGATATCAATTGGGTAGGGCGTTGACTTACCTGAGTAAAAATCAAGAGTATGGTCAATACGTTCTGATTTCACTTGCGCTAAACGGGCACTTTGGCGCGCCAGCATATCGCGGTTAGCTTTAATAATTGAGCGTCTGTCGGCAATGGTGGCAACGGCGTTTTGCACTTCACTGAGTAACCCTTCTACCTCATCTTGCTCGCTTTCAAGCTGTGACAGTAATAATTCTTGCGCTTCAATTGAGGCAAGCATAGTGGTGTATTTAGCATACTGGCTAAGCGCGGCTTCGTGCGCCATGACTGTTTGGTAAAGGGTTTCTTTTTCTTGCTTTTTGCCTTCTAAATCAACAGCAACTTCTTTTTGTGCCAGTAATTCTTTCAACGATGTTTCAAACGCATTAATTTGTGCCTTAATGGTTTCTTTATCATCGCCCGATTGCATTTTAAGCGCGGTTAAGCCCTTTAATGGAATATCAATGCCCGGCAATTTGGCTACATTACCTTCTATTGAGCGGGAAATTAAATCAAGCAGTTCACTAAATGCCGTTTCATCATGAATGGTGATGTCGTTTTTACCAGACGTTGCCATGGTCATAATATCGTGATTAAGTAGGCACGAAATATCTTCCACTTCTTTCAGTGATAAGTCTTCGCGCATGCGAGTGAACAAGTTGTACTCAAGGTTTTTAAGCTGCTGTTTTAAGCTTTTAATTTGCTTGGTGGCATCTTTAATGCGGAAATCTAGGGTAACAAGTGATTGCCCTTCGGCGCTGGCAAGGGTATGCGAGAGCGCATCGTATTCTTTTTTTACTTGTGAAAGCTCGGCTTTTAACTGTGCTTCGTTAACTAGCTCAAATTCATTTTTAAGGGTTGAAAATTCACTAAACCAAGCATCAAGTTGGGTGCGTTTACGCTCAATCTCACGTAGTTGACCTACATACAGGCTTTGACGCTGTTCAAACTCGATTTTCTCGCTTTCAATGCCTTCAAGCTGTTCGGTGATTTCAATCAGTTTGTTGTCGTTAAAGTCGCTGTAATCAATTAAGGCTTTATCAATTTTTGGCGCAAAGGCCGCAAGTTTACCTTTTAGTGCACTTTGATGCTCTAACATGCTTTCAAGCGCAGTGATGGCTTCGCCGTTTTGCTCAAGCGCTTTTAATTCTATTTTTGCACGATTTACTTTTTCAAAGGCGCGTTGCCACACATCGTAAAAGTCCACCTTGGCATTTGACATATGACGCTCAAACACTTTTAACATAAAGCGTTTTACATCTTGCGCACCAAGCTTATGTAAGTTAAGAATTCGGCGGAAGATCTCTTTATAAATAGGTGCGTCATGGGCATGATTAAGCGGGATCATTTTAAGGTTAAGCACGCTATCAAATGGGGTTGCGCCGCCAGTTAGCAAGGCATTTAGCTCTTGTGCTTTAAGCTCATACGGAGCGTAACCTTTTTCACCTAACTCTTTAAATAGCTGAGTGTATTTCAAAATGCGTTTGTTTTGCGTGTAGTCGGCTAAATCTAATTTACCGTGGTAGCAAAAATACTGGTAACCATACCCTGCTACTTTACCAAGACCAGCTACACCAATAACTACTGGGCCATGGGGAAGCTCTGCTTCTAGTAGAATATACGATTGATCAGATGCAAAATAGAATTTACGGGTTTCGTCAAGGTCGTGTCCGTCCCATTCGGTTAAACGCAAATCGTTAATCAGTGGAAACTGTAATGCGTTGATAACTGAGCTTTTACCTGTGTTATTAGGCGCACAAATAGAGCTACTTTTATTGAGCGGGATCACGCATTTTGCATAACCTGCGGTATTTAATAGGGCAAGTTTAGTTAATCCATATAATTCATTCATTACACTTGCTCCTCGTCCATATGACTTTGAAAATTGCTAATGTCGTTTAGTGCATCTAAATAGCGGTGCGCAGAGGCAAGAATACGAAAACCCAGTTCAGTTTCGCGGGCAACACCGAGTCTTACCATACGTAAAAACACATCACGGCGCATATCGCTACCCGAAAAGATCTCTAGCTGATCAAATAAGTGCTTGTTGTTTTGCACTAAGGTCATCATCAGTTCAAGGTCGATATCGCTATCGAATAGGGCAACCAGCGGGTCTTTACCGAGGTTGGCGTAGTGCTCAATCAACACATAAATGGTAAGAGCAAATGAGCGCGAGATTTTACCCATATTTGGGGTGCCTTCATCCACTTGCAGGTAATAAAACCCGCGGGCATCGTGAACAAGGGTTTGGCCAAGTGCGGCAAAAAGCGCTTCATAGGCATCAAACTCTTGATCAAGTTGTTGAAATAGTTGGCTGTCTTGCTCGCAAATATGGTAGCCAGACACCAGTTTTTTATTGATTGCTTTAAGCTCTGAAAGCAATGATAAATCGATTTGAGACATATAAATTAATCCGATGAGACTGAACGTGCGAGATACGGCTTGAGCGTAAGCTGCTTATTACCGCTTTGAATGGTCACTTGCTCGCCGTGGGAAATAGCGAGCGTATTATCGCTTGCTAGTTTTTGGTAAAGGTATAATAACTCGTCAGTTTCTAGTTCATCATAGGTGGTGGTTAAGAAATCCATAATAGACGATTTTTTGCTGCGTTTAGCTTGCGTAAAGCGTTGTTTTACTTGATTGTAATCAGGAATATTAGGTGCAATGTATTGATTTACCGCACTCATATCCGGTAATTCGTATTCGTCGTGCTCAAATTCTGCAAGCTCAGCCATGTACGCAGTGATTTGGTTGTTAGAACCAAGCGATAATCGCTGCGCCTCTGAGCTGAAATATGGCATAAATTCGCCAAGGATTTTATCCACCCCTTGTTTACGAATAAGCGCAAGCACTTCTGAGGTTTGCTTGGTTAGCTGGGTATTGCGGCGCAGTTCTTCACGCAGTGGCAATAATACATCGGCACTTTTGGTAAGAGATTGCTGACCAATTAAATACATATCTAAAATACGGCTGCGCAATTGCTCTAGCTGGCGCTTTTCGTGTTTAAATTTGCCAAGGGTGGTGAAGTGAATAATCAAGTCACTCAGTGAGGCTTCAATTTGCTCAAAACACAGCTTAAATTCGCCGCCAATATCGACCATATTTAGCATTGGTTCAATGTATTCATCAAATGCTTCGATGACCGCTTTATAGCGTTTTGCCAGCGTTAAATTAGAGTCGTTAGATTTAGCTTGTTCAACAAGGTTAAAAATAGCGTTTTGATTATGTTGGAATAATTTAACAATTTTACGCACGCGCTCATCCATAATGCGGGCGTTTCGTTTAATTTCCATTTCATCGTCGTTAAAGCCAGCGTTAGATAAACGTTGGTTTAAGCGCGCCAAATCGTCAACGAGTACGTGAATCTCGCCAACGAGGCCAAGGCTTTCTTCTTGCAATAAAAACTGCGAAAAATCAGCAATTGCTCGGTTAATTTCGAGCTGCGACGATTTAGCTAAAGGTATGATGATCTCTAGCTGGATCAACTTGTTAATTTGCTTAAATACCGCCTCGGAAGAGAGTTTTGGTTCTAACTTTTTTAACAAGCTTTGGGCATCTTGGAAGCTAAAATCGCCAAAATCAAAGCGTTTAATTAAGGCTTCAATCAGTGACCAATTGTCTACCAAGGTTGCTAGAATTCTTTTAGGTGGGATCATATTTATCCACGTTAACTTGATATCTATCCAAAAAGTAAATTTTTTATAAAAAAAATGTGTAATTAGACTAAAACCGTAGTGGTTTTAGGTAATCTTCAGTGCTACACTTCGCGCCGCTCAACAGGCTTCTTATCGACCGCAGGTTGGGTGTTCGTTCAAATTTTTAACTCAACTCTACAGGTTAAAATAACAAGATGGTGTCAGGTGTTATTCTCGCGCTGATAATAATCGCATTCGTGCTGATTGTTATAGAGGATATTATCCATGTAAACAAAGCCAAAACAACGCTATTTTTTGGAACTTTGTGCTGGATTATTCTCTTTATTTCCCCTTTACATGGGCAAAGCCCAGAATCTGTTCAAAAAGAACTCGATCATAATATTTTAGAAATTGCGACCTTATGGTTGTTTTTGATGGCAGCGATGACCTTTGTTGCTTATTTAAACTCCAAAGGGTTTATTCAAAGCTTGGTGCATAGGGTATTGCCGAGTGAAATGAGCGAACGCAATTTAATGTATTTAATCGGTGCGTTTGCATTTTTCTTCTCGTCGATTTCTGACAACATCACGGCAACATTGATATCACTGGCGGTTGTGATGTCGTTAAAGCTTGATGCCAAAAAACTTATTAAGTATGCCACGCTTATTGTATTTGCAGTGAACTCGGGTGGGGTATCGCTTATCACCGGTGATGTAACTACTTTAATGATTTTCCTTGCAGATAAAGTCACCATAGCTAACTTGTTGTTACTTGTGGCTCCTGCTGCGTTATCGGTATTTATTTTAGCCGCGATGCTAAGTTTGGGCATGAAAGGCACCATTACGTTTGAAAAAGTCGAACTGCGCCGCATTGAAAAAACCGATATTACCATTGCCTGTATTTTTGTTTCGACCATCGTAGCGACGCTGATGTTTAGTGTGTGGTATCACATTCCGCCATTATTAACCTTCTTATTTGGTTTATCGCTAATGTTCTTAGTTGCGCAATTCTTAATGCGCAAAAAAGACGTGAATAAAAAGATTATCGATTACGTGCGTGAAATTGAGTACGACACCTTATTATTCTTTGTAGGTGTGTTACTACTTGTAGGTGCAATGAAAGAGATTGGTGTGTTGAATCAATTTACCCACCTTTATGAAGTACTTGCACCTGAATATGCAAACTACTTTATGGGTATTTTGTCAGCGGCCGTAGATAACGTACCGCTTACCGCAGCACTACTAAAAGCAGATATTGTAATGGATACACGTCAGTGGTTAACCTTTACCTATGCAACCGGTGTAGGCGGCTCAATGCTGATTATCGGTTCAGCAGCGGGCATTATTGCAATGAGCAAAATTAAGGAACTGACCTTTGTAAGTTACCTGCGCATGTTTATGTATTTGATGATTGCCTACACCATTGGTTATTCATCATCGTATTTAGTTGGTTGTTTATTTCTTAATTAGTGATTGACAGCTAGACGGCTAAACGGTAAATTTCAAAAGCTTTCTTTTTAGAAGGCTTTTGTTTGTGTGCTTATTAAGTATTCAAACACAGAAGAGGTGCATTAACCAGGTAGTAGATTCGAGGGCGCATTCCCGACGACGGTCTATCAGGGGGTTAACTGCCGAGGAGTGATCTGGATTTGTGGCCAGCTTGCTTCGGTTCTAGAAGTTGAATCTTCGGGACTGTCACCTGTAACAGGTGGAGAGCTTCTGGCAGAGACTATCCTGATGTAATCAATCACGTTCCTTGCCAAGTTCTCCTTATTAAGATTTAAAGGAGAGACCGTGTCTAATTCGAGTATTAATGTAGCAAAATTTGGTGGTACCAGTGTCGCAGACTATGACGCTATGGTGCGCTGCGCCGAAATTGTTATATCAAACCCAAGCACCCGTTTAGTTGCCGTAAGTGCAAGCTCTGGTGTTACCAATCATTTAGTAAGCCTTGCAAATGACGATTTAACGGACGTTGCGCGCCAAGAACATATTGACGCCGTGGTAGCTATTCAGCACAAAATTACTGAAAAACTCACATTAGATGACGACATTACCGAAGGTTTTTTAGCAACACTTGAAGCGTTTAAAACCTTTGCATTACAAAACGAATTTGATGACAAAGCAAGCGACGAGCTATTAAGTTTTGGTGAGCGTTTATCATCGTATTTATTTACCCAAGTTTTACGCAGCTTAGGCGCACAATCGCTGCGCTTTGACGTACGCGAAGTGCTAGCGACCAATTCACATTTTGGTAAAGCAGAACCGAATGTTGAACGCACTCGTGAATTAGCACAAGCAAACTTATTGCCGTTATTAAGCGAAAACATTGTAGTTACCCAAGGTTTTATTGGTGCAAATAGCCAAGGTGACACAACCACGCTTGGCCGTGGCGGTTCTGATTACAGTGCAGCATTATTGGCTGAAGCGGTTGACGCAAAAGCTGTTTACATTTGGACAGACGTAGTGGGTATTTTTAGTACAGATCCTCGTTTATGTGTAAAAGCGGCGCCGATTGCTAAACTGAGCTTTGATGAAGCGGCAGAAATGGCAACCTTTGGTGCCAAAGTGTTACACCCTGCAACTATTTTACCAGCAAGCCGCAGTGGCATTAGTGTGTTTGTTGGTTCAAGTAAAGCGCCAGAGCAAGGTGGTACATGGATTGAGAAAGAAAAGTCTGAGCAAGCCGGTATTCGCGCAGTAACCCAGCGTAAGAATCAGATTTTATTGACCCTTAAAAGCCCAGAGATGCTGCTTGCTAGCGGCTTTCTAGCACGCGTTTTCACTATTTTAGCGAAATACAATATTTCGGTAGATTTAGTTACTACCTCTGAAATCAGTGTTGCGTTAACGCTCGATAATGCGCCAAATGCATCACGCCCGGAGCTTGATCAAGCTTGTCTTGATGAGTTAAGCGAGTTTTGTCATGTAACGGTCGAGAATAATTTAACTCTGGTGGCATTAATCGGCTCTGAAATTCAATTACGTCACGGCGAAATTAATTTAATGGGTGTACTCAGTGATTTTAATATTCGTTTAATTTGCCATGGTGCAAGTAAGCACAACCTGTGTTTCTTAGTTGAGCAAACTGAATCAGATAACGTGGTGCAAGCGATTCATAGCCGTTTGCTCGAAGCCTGTTAAATCGGGTTTAAGGGAAACTTCAACAAGCGCTGGTGGCTGTTTAACAGTCATTGGCGTTGCCATACTAAAATCAAACCCATTAATTTGGCAGCTATAGGCTGCTAAATTATGTTTTGCATAACCGTGATATACATTAGGCGAAAGCAGCTGGGCAATTGGCATGGCAACAGCTTTAGCAAGGGCCTCTTTTAATGTCCAAATACGAAAAAAAGTATCGGACATAGGGTTTGCTGCTTCAATTGCTCGAATTTCATCTTGATGATAAAAGTGTTTGGCTAATTTTAAAAAAGGGCGCTTTTGCGACATAAACTCAAGGTCGATGCCCATACGCTCTGGATCATGTGCTAAATATACCGCAACCCAGCCTTTGGAATGACTTATCACCAGTGAAAGTGGCAGGGCGTTGTTTTGATACTTAATCACCAAACGTGCAGTGTGTTCATCAAAAAAGGTGGTGAGTTCAGCGGCTTCATACGCAAAGAACTGTTGCGCTAATTGCTTAATTAAATAACGCGAGGCTAAGTATTCGCGTTTAGCGCTTTCTAACTTACGCCTTTCTAAAATGCTAATTTCATGCGCAGATAATAAACTTGTGATGTTTATTTGGTCGAAATTAAGGGCTTGGCTATTGGCTATAACTAAATTAATTGGTGACTTAGGGCTTAGCACGCTAAAATGCGCGCGCTCAGGCGAGATGCCTGTGATTGGTGGTTTTTTGTTGTTAATCGTTTCCATACCCGATAGATTAGTCTTTTAGCCAAGCGCAGTTTTACAATTTGCTGCAGTATATCTTGCTTGGTTACGTAAGTCGTGGTGTAGATAATAAAAATAAGAGTTCAATATGGCACAAATTAGAGATGGCTTTCAAAGTCGCTTAGGTTTTGTATTAGCGGCGGCAGGCGCCGCGGTCGGCTTAGGTAATATTTGGGGCTTCCCAACACAAGCGGCAAACCACGGTGGTGGTGCATTTTTGTTGGTTTACTTTATTGTAATTTTTTTACTGGCGTTACCTGCGCTTTTTACTGAACTCTATATTGGCCATAGTGCACAAGCGAACCCCGTAAAGGCGTTGGCTGAAGCGTGCCAATCTACCAGCAAGAAAATGGGCGCGGCAGCAGGTTATATTGGCCTTGGCGGCGCCATTGTTATGCTCAGCTTTTACAGCATTGTTGCTGGCTGGATGCTGGCATTTGCACTTGAACCAATCGCCACATTCTTTGGCCTTACCGACATTGCAAACTTCTTAAAATCAGATTCAATATTGCGCAACTTTATTTTTACGCCGCTGATGCTGATATTAACCGCCAGTATTATTTTAAAAGGGGTTAAGTCGGGTATTGAGGTGTGGTCGCGCCGATTAATGCCGGTTTTATTGGTGTTACTGCTTACGTTAATTGCCTATATTGCGACGTTAGATGGCGCAAGCGAAGGGTTTAATGCTTATTTAGTGCCTGATTTTAGTAAAGTCACTGATCCAGATTTAATTATTGCAGCAATGGGGCAAGCGTTCTTCTCGTTATCGCTGGGTGTTGGCTGCATGATGATTTACGGCTCGTATCTAAAACGTGATGCAAACGTTGCAAAAATGTCGATTTCGGTTGCCATGCTTGATACCAGCGTTGCGTTTTTAGCGGGCTTGTTGATTATTCCTGCACTTTATGTGGCACAAGCGCAGGGTGTTGAGATTATGCAAGGTGGTAAGTTGATTGGTGAAGGGCAATTAATTTTCGCTGTGTTACCTCAGCTGTTTGCTACCTTAGGTGCCTTTGGTTTAGTGGTGGCGTTTGTCTTTTTTGTATTAATGTCGATTGCATCGCTAACGTCAACAATTTCATCGACAGAAATTCCAGTATCGTTTTTAGTCGAAAACCATGGTTTTGATAGAAAACCCGCAACTTGGCTGGTAACGGTTATTGTGGGTATTTGTTCAAGTGTGATTATCGTTAACTTTGAATGGTTGTTTGGCTTAGTGATCACCGTATTTACCCAATATCAATTACCATTAATGGGGTTATTCTACTTTGTGGTTGTGGGGTGGCTTTGGAAGCGCGGTAACAAACTGCACGAATCAAACAAACTTGGTTATAAAGTGCTAGCAAATTATATTCGCTTTATTTGCCCAATCTTAATGTTAGCGGTGTTTGCTAACGTGGCATTTAAGTAATAGGTTATTGGTACAAAAAAGCGCGTTTTAAACGCGCTTTTTTTATAAGTTAAAATAGCTTTTAAAGCCGGTGAGTACGTTTGTGATTGCAACCGCTGTTAAAATTAAACCCATTACTTTACTAATAACGATAGCGCCCGCATTACCAATAAGTTTTTGAATTTTGCCTGCCATTAGCATTAATAAAAATGCTAAAAACACTACAGCTATCATTACGCCAGCAACTTGCGCTTGTTGCCACAAATCAACGCGGGCATTTTCGGTTGCAAGTACTGCCGCAAGCATAGCACCAGGCCCTGCAATAGAGGGCACGGCTAACGGGAAGATGGCAGTTTCATGATACTGCTTTACCAAGCGTACTTCTTCTTCAGGTTTACTTTCACCAAAAATCATCGAAAGCGCAAACAAAAACAGCACAATGCCGCCAGCGATTTGAAACGCCGATAAGGGGATTGCCATGGCGCTTAAAATGTACTCTCCGGCAATTACAAAAAATAGCAGGATCAGAGCGGAAACCAGTCCGGAAAGCATTGCAATTTTGCGTTTTGCTTTGGCGTCGAAACCGCGTGTCACAGCAATAAATACAGGTACTGTGCCAATGGGGTCGATAACCGCAAAAAACAAAATAAAGGTTGCTGCAAAGTCAATCATATAAAAATTTACCTTTTAATTTGACGTATTCAGGGTGAAAGCACGTATGTTGTTACATAGTGTATAACTTAATATTGTGCTTTTTATGTGTGAAAGGCGATTGAAAAATCACACAAAGCTTTATTAATTAAACGACCATTGTTGCGAGCCAAATGTTTTATTAATGGTAGCGTTATTCGACTGTGAACTGTAACCATTTAATGAATGTAATTGGCATTATAAGCACGCAATTATATCGGGTAATTGTATTTAAAACTGTAATTATGTGTACTGCTATTACCCGCTACTTTGCGTGTTCATCACCACAGGTTAGCTTACTTCATTCTCAAGTGGTTGCTGCAAACGAAACGCTGAAATATTGTCAAGTGTGGTCGCCACAATTTCGCTCATTGCTTCTTGGGTGAAAAAACCTTGGTGGCCAGTGATCAGCACATTGGGAAAGGTGAGTAGACGCTGAAATACATCGTCATCGATAATTTCACAGCTCATATCCTTAAAAAATAGTTCTGACTCTTGCTCATATACATCAAGCGCTAAATAACCTAATTTGCGCGATTTAAGTGCGCGAATACACGCAGCAGTATCAATTAACGCACCGCGGCTAGTGTTTACAAGCATTACGCCCGGTTTCATTTGCTCAAGCGCCTGCTCATTGATGATGTGCAAAGTGTCGTTGGTAAGCGGGCAGTGCAGGGCAATTATATCGGATTGCTGGTAGAGGGTTTCTAGGCTAACTGGCTTAGCTAGCTCACTTTCGGCAAATGGATCAAAATAGATCACGTTTGCACCAAATCCATTTAAAATTTTAACAAAAGCGCTGCCAATTTTACCAAGGCCAATCACACCAACCGTTTTGTTATGCAGATTAAAACCAAGTAAGCCATTTAAATCAAAGTTGTTTTCTTTAACGCGGTTATATGCTTTATGGGTTTTACGAGAAAGCGTAAGAATAAGTGCTAAGCAATGCTCAGCAACCGCTTCAGGGCTGTACGCAGGCACCCGCACCACGGCGATTTTGCACTGATTTGCGGCTGGAATATCCACGTTATTAAAACCTGCGCAGCGCAGGGCAATGAGTTTTATGCCAATTTCGTTTAAGGCGTTAATCACTGTTTCATTGAGCGTATCATTAACAAAGCAACATACCGCATCAAACCCCTCGGCAAGTTTTACTGAGATTTCGTTAAGTGGCTGCGTAAAATATTCAGCTGTTATATCGTTTGGCAATTGGCTGTCAAATGCGCTGATATCGTACTTTTGCGCGCTAAAAAACGCGATGCGAAATGGTGCTGTAGTCATATAGATATCCTTGGCGAAATGTAGGCCTATAATTCAATGTGTTAAATGATTATACTCAATCGCAGTTTTGTAAAGATTAAAAGTGAGTAAGTTATGTCGTTAAAAGTTGCGTTTATTGGCCTAGGTGTAATGGGTTACCCAATGGCGGGTCATCTTAAAAATGCAGGCTATGAAACATGTGTTTATAACCGCACCACAGCAAAAGCGCAAAAGTGGGCTAATGAATATTTGGGTCGCTTTGCCGAAACGCCAAAAGCAGCGTCTGAAAACGCTGACTTTGTGTTTATTTGCGTTGGCAACGACGATGACTTACGACAAGTGGTGAAAGGTGAAGATGGCATACTTGCTGGATTAAAACCGGGCGCTGTTATTGTGGACCACACTACAACTTCGGCTGAAGTTGCAAAGGAGCTAGCCAAACTTGCAAAAGCACAGGGCAATGACTTTATTGATGCACCTGTTTCTGGTGGGCAAGCTGGGGCTGAAAATGGTGTATTAACCGTAATGTGTGGCGGTGATGACGCGGTGTTTGAAAAAGCACAGCCGGTTATGGCGGCATTTTCACAGTTTAGCCAATTACTGGGGCCGGTTGGTTCAGGCCAACTTTGCAAAATGGTAAATCAGATTTGTATCGCGGGTTTAGTACAAGGACTTGCTGAAGGCATGCACTTTGCGATGAATGCAGGGCTTGATGGCGAAAAAGTGGTTGAGACCATTGCCAAAGGCGCTGCGAGTTCATGGCAAATGGAAAATCGTCATAAAACTATGCTTAAGGGCGAGTATGAGTTTGGTTTTGCCGTTGATTGGATGCGCAAAGATTTAGGAATTGCGCTAGATGAAGCACGTAAAAATGGCTCACAGCTACCAGTAACAGCAATTGTTGACCAGTTTTACAGTGAAGTTCAAAACTTGGGTGGCGGACGCTATGATACCTCGAGCTTATTAGCGCGTTTAGAAGCAAGTAAAGGCAAAAACTAATCGCACATAAAACGCCGCTAATTGTTGCAAAGTAGTGGCGTTTTCAGTTAACTCGCGGCTTAGGCTGTTTTATAGTGAGTAATTGAGCTTTTTAGTTGTTGATTTGATTGTGTAAGCCCTTCAATCAATTCATTTAATTGCTCCATATCGCTGGTAATGGAATTAGACTCTTCACTAATAACACTCACTTGTTGGGTAATATGAGATGCGGCTTCCGATTGCTCTTCTGTTGACACTGATACTGATTTTAAGCGTGCCTGAATATTACTGATTTGATTATAAAGTGTGTTTATATTTTCAAGTGATGAGTTACTGTTAGTTGAGGTGAATTTGCTCGACTCGTGTATATTTTCCATTAAACTTTTTAATTCTTCTGCGTCATTTTTCACCAGTTCCAACACACCACTGATTTCGCTTGTGGCATCTTTAGAGCGAATAGCAAGTTGTCTGACTTCGTCGGCAACGACCGCAAAGCCTCGACCTTGTTCACCAGCGCGGGCGGCTTCAATTGCGGCATTTAGCGCTAATAAATTGGTTTGCTCAGCAATACTATTAATACTTTCTAATATCGATACGATTGATTGACTTTTATGGTGCAAGCTTTCGGTGGAGTTAAATGCGTTTTCATTTAACTCGATTAGGGTATCGAGCGAGCCTTTTGATTGCTCTGTGATGGAGCGGGTATGCTTTGACACATCGTCAAGCTGTGAGGTGCTATCCATCGACTCGTTCATCTCATTTTTAATACCTAGCGTGGTTTGAAAAAGCTGCTCAGTTGAGCTGGCGATATTCTGCAGTGCGCCATCATTTTTAACAATCTGATCAATAACATGGCGACTGACATCAGATATTTTGTCAATGCTGCCACTCATAATATGCAGAGCGTTTGATAAGTGACCAACCAAATCCTTTTGTGAATTGAGCAACTTATCAATATCTCGACTAATGGAACCGAGTTCGTCATGAGATTGATCGTTTAATCGAATGGTTAAATCGCCAGAATCCGACACATACGATAAGGTTTCTTTAATATGGTTTATTTTTGACGTAAGGCCTTTTATTACGCGAATATTTGCCCATACGATGACACTGGCAATCACTAATAATGCCACAAGTTTGCCAGTTAAACCTTGGTAATAGCCGTTAATCGTTGCATGCTTTTGCGTATTTATCTGAGTGGTAAATTCAGTAGCGCGTTGTTTAATTTGATTAATATATTGGGTCGTTGTGGCAAACCATGCGCTTGCTTCTGGCCATGAACTTGTTGGTTTTTGATTTAAAAAGACATCATTAATGGTGTTATTAATATAGTCGTTATATTTGGCAATACTGGGATCTTCGAAAAAACGCGATTGCTCTGAGCTATCCGACAGCAGCAATTTAAAACGTCGAATATTGGCGATGTAACTTGATACCTCTTGCGCTTGTGTTGAATTGAATTTTTTTGCCGATAAAATTCCGTTGAGTTTTCCCCTTACTTGCCCTAAATGCTCTTTTAGGTGTGAATAAAAGTAAACCTGCATAAACTGCGCACGAGTTTGTGAATCATCAATTGAAACAGTAATGGCTTTTACTAAATCAAGGGCCATTAAATTAACTTCTGAGTAAAAATTAAAGGCCTCTTTACCGTTTCGGTTATCTACTTGTTGGCGAATAGCTGTGCGGTTAGCAATGTAGTTTTCAAGCCGTGCTCTCAATAGTATTGCTTCACCAGAGAGGGTGTTCATATCGGCATTTTTTAGCGCTTGCAATGCGTTGTCGGCTTTTTTGCGTTGCGCTGTTACTTTCGTAAACTGACTTGCTGCGCCACCGGCAATAAAGCCCGCTGACAGGCCTCTTTCTACTGCAAAGTTATGCGCAACGTTGTCGGCTTTAAGAGCCAATTCAAGCAGTAATTGATCGCCTTTTGCACTGTCTATGTTGTCTATATCTTCCTGGATAGAAAAACCTATGAGTAAAAAAATAAACAAACATGAAACAACGGATATTGCGATAATGGCTTTTTTGAAAGAAAGGTTGTCTAACATGCGCACTTCCTTGTTGATAAACGATATGCAGGCATATTAAATTTAGAACAAGTTGTCTATTTTTCAAGCAGCTAACGGTTGTTTTTATTAGCAAGTTAAAGGCGTGATCGAAACCAAAAAAATAGCATGAAAGTAGCGACTATATTAATGAAACACTGAAGTTATGGTGTTCTATGGCGTTATTGCAGGCACTCAAGATGGCGACATCGGTGAGATTAATGTTTACTAGGGTTTGGTCGCTTTGCATAAGAGAGAGAAATTCAGTGCCATTTTCATGAATAAGTGCTTTTGCGATGCCACTGAATTGTTGTTTATTTTTTAGCGATACAACTACTTCGCTATTGCGCATACACACAATTTCAAAGTAGTCGTATAAGCTGCATGAAATACGCTTAGCCATTTGTTTTGCTACAAGCTTTGAGCGTAATGGTACAAGGCTTTTAATATTGCCATTTTTTTCTCATCGCTTTCATGTTCGTGCGCTAAATTCTCTAGGCTTAACATAAACTCATTGGCATCAATTGACGGGTTATCTTCGCCATGCATGAGTTTGCCTTGGCAGTATTTTCGCCACTTTTCAAGCTCTTGGTGACTTAAGCTTTCTGGCCAGTTGCGGGCGCGATAGCGAAACAGTAATTCGCTGTATTTTGCATCGTCAAATTCAAGTTGTAAACCGGCGAGTTGGCTTGGCCCTGTGGTGCGGATAATATCAAATTTCGATTTGTCGCCACTTGATGCAAAACCCTGGTAAAGTGCGTAGTCCGGATTTGTGATAGGGGTTAAATGACTGTCGTCGTTAAATACTTCAACTACTTTTTCACGTAATTCTGGGTGGGCGCGCAGCAACTTAAGGTTTGCCAAACACGCTTCTCTATCTATGCCTAACCGCTCTGCGTTTTCTGGTAACAGGGTTTTTGCCGGTGCGATAAATGGGCATTTATTAACGTGAACTTGCTTTAATCCAATAGGAAGTTGCTCATCTGTGAGGTTTTCACGTTTTGTATAAAGACGCTCTCGAATTTCCTCAACACTCAATTCAATTAAAGGCGTTGGATCAAGTGCTAAATTAAAACAGATAACTGCATTTTTATTTTGGTGATGAAACGCCATTGGTGCAATCCAGGTTGTGCATCCTTGGCTTGCTGGTATTTTTGAAGACACATGTACCAGTGGCGTCATATTAAATACATCTACTAAATCCTGCGCAGCTTTTTTAAAGCGCAAATTAAAATAGTAGTGGTACATTTTTGGCTGTTTGTCTTTGATGAGTTTTGCTAGCGCAATGGTAGCAGTTACATCGCTTAATGCATCGTGGGCGTTGCCGTGGTCAATACCGTTTGCTGCGGTTAAATCTTCGAGTTTAAAGCTTGGCGTACCATCTTCTTTTTCGGGCCAGTTAATGCCTTCGGGTCTTAGTGCATAGGTTGCTCGCACTAAGTCAATAATGTCCCAGCGGCTATTTCCGTTTTGCCATTCTCTTGCGTATGGGTCGTAAAAATTACGATAAAAAGTATAACGCGATACTTCATCATCAAAACGAATGCTGTTGTAGCCTGCAACACAGGTTTGCTCTTTGGCAAATTCCACATGAATCTTGTTAATAAACTCTGCCTCACATAGGCCGTGTTTCATTGCGTGCTGTGGTGTAATACCTGTCACTAGCGCCGCCATAGGGTGGGGCAAATAATCGGCCTGTGGTTTACAGTAAATGACCAGTGGTTCACCAATGATATTAAGATCAAAATCGGTTCGAATACCCGCAAATTGGCTTGGCCTATCTTTTTGTGGGGTTGCTCCCCAAGTTTCATAATCGTGCCAGTAAATTGTGGGTTGGTCTTGGTTATTCATAAAAAGCGTATTTCATTTGATTTGAAAAGTGTGTGAATTGACACAATGTCTCAATATAGCGCGAAGAATGCACCTTTAAAAAAGGTGGCTTATCACAAAGTAATTTTGGACTTTTCAAAGATATTTATTTAGCGTAATCATAGCATTTAACAGCGCTAATGTCCTTTGTTGTAACAAAGTAAATTTTAAATCTATCACGCTTCTTATGTGAGGTTTTAGTTAAATGTAAAAGCATAAAAACACTGAATCACAACTAGGTCACATTTTCCCACAGTTACTTACTTAACCTTGCACGTCGAGCTGCATATCATTATGTTTTTCTTGAAGAAAAGGAAGGATAGATGAAAAAGTTTGGGTTGGTAACATGTATGCTGGCAACTATCGCTGGTTGTAACAATGAAAGTAGTAATAATGGCGATAAGCCGCCAACTACTTCAGGGACGGCAAGTAAAATTGATGAGACGTTTTTTCATCAAATTAAAAATGCAGGGCAGCATCAATCACCATGGCAAGGTTATCAATTTGATAAAGTGGGGATGTACTTAATTCATGCTGAGAATAAGCAAGTTAAAAATGCCTATATTGTCAATGCAAAAGAAACTATCCAAGATGCTGTTGCATTAGATAATGATTATGGTATTGACGTTAAACAGTTGAATGATATGAGTGTTACCGCTCATGACAAACTCCTCGAAGGTAATGGTCTTTTTGACTTTACTTATAAAATAAAAAATCATAACTATTACTTACAAAGCTACGATGAGCGCTCAGTAAATATTGAAGATCAGCTCACAACGGCCAGTATTGCACTGGCATACCATGAAGCGTTTCATATTTATCAACACGAGGCGTTTAAACAGCCTGAAGGTTATCAGCAACTTGATTTCGATTTATTTGATAAATATCCACTGGACGAGCAAATGCTGACGTTAAAAGTGGTGATGTTGGCGCTTTTTTCAGACTTACCAAACAAAACGCTTACCAGTGAACAAACGTTAACGTTAATCAAGAAATACACGGTATTAGTAGATGAAATGTTACGCATTGATGCGTCACGCAATGGTGGAGAGACAACTGGATGGATTTATAAACATGCTCTTGGACAAGAGCTGTACGAGGGTAGTGCTTTATTTGTTGATACTATGATGTCGCGCGAAGTTATTGAATCTCATGAAGATAAAGCATTTACGATGTTTGATCCGCTAAAACTTGATCAAGAGCAGCATGGTATTACGCAAATCAGCTCAAAAAGTGATAAGGAGCAGTTTTTTGCGTTTAACATGTTTTACGAATCGGGGGCTTCAATTATTTGGTTATTGCATCAATACGGCGTCGATCTTAAACAGCTAGAGAATGGTCGTTATCCGTACTCAATAGCGAAAGAGATAGCAAATATCAGCGAGTTAGATAGTTATTATTTATTACGAGATTTGAAACAAACCGCGCTTTGGCAACAAGCAGCGCAAAGTGCTAAACGTTATGGCAAATTTAATTAGATAGTCAGGTGAAGCATTGCTAATCACACTTGCTGTTAATGAGTAGCTGTAATTAAGTCATCATTGTAAATTGACATAAATCAATAGATGATGACTCAAAACATGTGTGCGGACATTCGTCCTTATAATCTATAATCACTTTAGTAAGAATGTGTGGTGCAAACACATCCCTTGAAATTATTTGATAAGTGTATGAGCCATAACGGCTCTTCACTTTTTTATTTTGGTGAATTTTATGCAATTACCTACGGTTGATTATACCGCTGAAAACGCGGCTGAGCAGTTTGTTGAGTCGTTACGAAATACTGGCTTCGGTGTATTAAAAAACCACCCAATTTCGCAAGAATTAGTCGAATCTATTTATAAAAATTGGCAGGCATTCTTTAATTCGAATGAAAAACACGACTTTTTATTCAGCAAAGAAACGCAAGATGGTTATTTTCCGCCAGAGGTGTCTGAGGTAGCGAAAGGCTTCACTAAAAAAGATATCAAGGAATATTATCACGTTTATCCAAAAGGACGAGTACCTGCGCAGCTAGAAGCTGAGATCCGTGAGTACTATCGTTTAGCAAACGAGTTTGCATCGACATTACTTAGTTGGGTACAAGAATACGCACCAGCAGATGTGAAAGCGAAATTCTCAATTGATTTGAAAGACATGATTTCAAATTCCGAGCAAACATTATTACGTGTGTTACATTACCCGCCGATGACAGGTGATGAAGAGCCAGGTGCTATTCGCGCTGCGGCACACGGTGATATTAACTTGCTAACTGTGTTACCGGCTGCAAATGAGCCAGGTTTACAAGTACAAGACAAAGAGGGCGGTTGGTTAGACGTGCCGTGCGACTTTGGTAACTTAATCATTAATATTGGTGATATGTTGCAAGAAGCGTCGGGTGGTTATTTCCCATCAACAATTCACCGCGTAATTAACCCAACAGGTAAAGCGTCAGATAAATCACGTATTTCATTGCCGCTTTTCTTACACCCTCGTCCAAATGTCGTGCTTTCAGAGCGTTACACAGCCGATGAGTACTTAAACGAACGTTTAAGAGAATTGGGTGTTAAATAACCTGAGCGAACACAAAACCATATTGTGTTAATTAAGCAAATAAAAGCCCGCAACCGCGGGCTTTTTAGTTAGTTATAACCGCGTTCAAAACACTTTTCATCTTGAGTCGGTTGAAACGGCTTACTAGCATGTTTGTTATTAACCGGTTGTTGGCGGTTAGCGGGCGGGCATAAACTGCCTGTTGAGTTTCCCATATTCTGCATTCCTGTTGTCATTGGTGATTGCGTTAGCGTCACGTCAAGTTATACAAAACTTATAAAAAGTGACCGAAAATTTACACTCAGTAATTTAACAACAGCAAATTGTAATTGTATTTATCTTAAACTGGTTGTACCTGCCTAAGTTGCTGCGTTTAACCAAGTTAGTGTAGTTGTAACAGGAAATTTGTATTTTGTATACACTATGAATTGAAAAAGTTTACTTTTTAAGCAATTTTTCTACTGCGGTAAGTAAACGCGTGGGGTCAAATGGTTTTGTAAGCCAGCCACTGGCACCGCTGTTTTTGGCTTTTTCTTTTTTATAACCGCTCGATTCAGTGGTCAGCATAAGAATTGGCACATATTGATGTTCAGGTAGTCGCCTAATTTTTGGGATTAAGCTCAAACCTGTCATATTGGGCATATTAATATCAGTGATCACCATATCAAACTGTTGTGCGCGCAGTTTGTCCATTGCATCAACACCATCAACTGCGGTTACTACGTCATAACCGGCACCGGTTAGTATTGCTTGGATCATTGAGCGAATAGTTTGTTGGTCATCCACTGCTAATATATGCGCCATGAGTTTCTCCTTGTAACTCTTATTTCGTATTAAAAAATCTTAGTAAATTGGATGTATTCTTCCGTTATTTTTGTATTGTTTAGCGATTATTGATTAATTTTAAAGCGCAATACATTTTTAATGACTGCGCGATAATTTGTTTCGCTGAAAATTTTACAGCGCTTTTAGACAAAACGTCTGTGGCCTTGTTCATAAATTGCATGATGGTGCTGATCGATTGCACGAAGCACATCGCTGCGAGTGATCACCCCAACCAAGCGTTTGCTACTATCCACCACGGGATAGATTTTGGGTTTATTTGTTAACATGGTCTGCGCTAAATCAAGCACTGAGTGTTCTTCATCTATCGCCAGTACATCAGTACGCATAATATCAACCACTTTATAATGGCTTTCATTTTGATAGGTGTCTTCGAGCATACGCTCAAGGCAATCTTGCTCAGATAAAAACCCAACCACATGTTTGTGTTCATCAAGCACTGGTCCGCCAGTTTGATGTGAGATTAACAGTCGCTCAGACGCTTCGCTAACAGTCATATGAACTGAAAAGGATACGGCGCGATGCGTCATGTAATCTTTTACTTTAATTGAATTCATGGCACGGTCTCTTTTGGCTTTGTTTATCTTAAGCTTAGTTTGTAACTTTGTGATTTGCCAAAGAGATAGGCGCTCGGTAAGACTAAAATATGACAATTAATTTTTACGCGCCGGAAATTGTAATGTTTGGCTTATTAATTTGACATATTAGGCACAAAGCGCGAATCTGAAATGGCAGCGTTAACTATGGATTACAAGAGTAGTTGGTATCTGCCATTGGGTTGAACCTGTTTGAATAAATAGACTGCAAAGGTAAACATACTCTAGTTCGCTAAGCTAAGCTAAGATAACGATTGTATTTAAAAGTATACGATAGGCTTTTTTGTTGAATACAATCTAGACGACTAAAAGTAATCATTTGATCGTTGTTAAGTGCGAAAGTCGGTTCGCTATTAGTCGTATAAGCCTAAATTAAATATTAAATAAAACATATGGTTATGCTGATATTAATTAATGATAAGCAAAAACTATAAAAATTTAATGACAACGCTGTCATTATTTGTGTAACATTAAATCAACACTTGGGTTGAGGAAATGCGTAAAAGTGGATAGTAAACACAATTAACAAATAGATGTGTTTAGTGCTTTTACGGAAAAATTATAAGAATTGAGGTTGTTTAATGGTTGCAAGTAGTGCAAATAAAGAGCAAATCTTTATTGGAATAGACGGTGGCGGTACAAAGTGTCGTGCAACCGTATTTTCGAGCCAAAATGGGGTATTAGGCACGGGCTTGGGCGGTCCTGCTAACCCGTTACATGGCCTAGATCGCACGCTTGAATCCATTATGGTTTCAACTCAGTTAGCAATTCAAGACGCAGGCTTAAACCTCGATAAAGTAAACGATGTGGTTGCAGGTCTTGGTCTTGCTGGCGTCAATCTGCCTGGTTTATATCAACAAATTCAAGATTGGCACCATCCATTTAAAAAGATGTTTCTGACAACTGATCTCCACACTGCATGTATTGGTGCGCACGAAGGGCAGGATGGGGCAGTGATTATTACCGGAACTGGCTCGTGTGGTTTTTCATTTGTGAATGGTCAAAGCACGATATTAGGCGGACATGGCTTTGCACAAGGCGACAAAGGTAGCGGTGCATGGCTTGGCTTAGAAGCAGTAAAATCAGCATTATTAAGCTTAGATGGTCTTGGACCAAAAACATCACTTGCCGATATACTGTTAGCGCATTTTAAAGTAACAGATGCAATGGGCATCGCCGAAGCAATGGCGGGCAAACCATCAAGCAGCTATGCGCAGTTGGCACGTCCAGTACTTGAAGAAGCAAAGAAAGGCGATGAGGTTGCACTTGCAATCGTAAAAGATGGTGCACGTTACATCAGCGATTTAGCCAATAAGCTATTACAAAATAACCCACCGCGTTTATCAATGATTGGCGGATTAGCCGAGCCATTGCAAGAATGGTTAGATAAAGACGTGGTGGCAAATGTTAAACCTGCAATGCAGCCGCCAGAAATGGGCGCCGTTTATTTTGCGCAAAACTCAATTAAAGGGTAATTATGTCAGCTACGAAGTATTTTGCGACACGCTTATTTAGCGGTGAACAGTTTGTTCAAAATGTGACGTTTAGTGTTGAAGATGGCGTGATCACAGCGTTTGAGCAAGGTCAAAGTGAAAATGCGATTGTACTTGAAGGCACCGTTGTTCCGGGCTTTATCGATGTGCAGGTCAATGGCGGTGGTGGTGCATTTTTTAACGCTGAGCAAAGTGTAAATTGCGTCGATGCGATTGCAAAAGCGCATGGCCAATTTGGTACAACTGCATTATTACCAACACTTATCACAGACAGTGTTGAAGTAATGGAACGAGCAGCTGATGCCACAGCTCAGGCTATTAAAGATAAAGTGCCGGGTATTGTAGGCGTACATTTTGAAGGCCCACATTTATCAATGCCGAAAAAGGGCACACATAGCGAAAAATTTATTCGCCCAATTACGGAAGCCGAATTTGCAGTATTTGAGCGCCAAGATTTAGGCATCAAGGTAGTTACCTTAGCGCCAGAAAACGTATCTGCCATCGACATTAAACGCCTCGTTGCAGCGGGTGTGAAAGTATCTATTGGTCACACTAATGCTGATTATCCAACGGTATTAGCTGCACTTGAAGCCGGTGCCGACGGTTTTACTCATTTATATAACGCGATGAGTGCATTCACTTCACGTGAACCCGGTGTAGTTGGGGCAGCATTAACTGACACCAACGCATGGTGCGGCTTAATTGTTGACGGTCATCATGTGCACCCAGTATCTGCAAAATTTGCTATCGGTAGCAAAACCCGTGGCAAAATTATGCTAGTAACAGATGCGATGCCACCTGTGGGTACTGACGATATGGAGTTTGACTTCTTTGATGGTCGTAAAGTGATCCGCACAGGCGATAGATTAAATTCAACCACAGGTGAATTAGCAGGCAGTGTGTTAGACATGGCAGGTGCGGTGCGCAATACCATTAATACTCTTGATGTTAGTTATGCTGAAGCACTGAGAATGGCATCACTTTACCCAGCACAGTACCTAGGTTTAGGTAATCGAAAAGGGCGATTAGTGGTTGGCGCAGATGCTGACTTTGTGGTGATGGACAATGAATTTTATGCACGAGAAACCTATGTTGCTGGTGCAAAGCGATAATTGATTCCTGGGCAAAAACCCTGCTTTGAAGTAACAAGCGGGGCTTTTTTTTATCTAAAAGAAAGTGAAAAAACAGCGTGTATTTTTAGGGGAAATACACACGTAATTAGACTTAAGTGATACCAACGGATTGTTTCACTCGGTATTATTGTACCAATTCGCTTAACGCGTTAATCACTTTAGCGAGCTAAATTTATTGCTTATTGCGTTCGAATTTATTTATGTAACATGTCTACATAAGAAAAATTCCGCTTACTTGGCATATTATTTTTAAGCGCTAGAGCTGAGAGCACACGTAACAGCATTGGTATTACAAGTATAAAAACGAGGTTGTCGTGAGCGATACAAATAAGAAAACGAAGAAACGATTAGCATCACTTGATGCACTGCGTGGCTTTGACATGTTTTGGATTTTAGGCGGTGAGAAAATTTTTGCTGCCTTGTTTGTTTTAACTGGCTGGGCTGGATGGAAAGTTGCTGAGGCGCAAACATTACATAGTCAGTGGCACGGTTTTACCTTTTACGATTTGATTTTCCCTTTATTTATTTTTTTATCTGGCGTTGCGATGGGGTTGTCACCTAAACGTATCGACCATTTACCTTTTGTTGACCGTAAACCTATTTATATAAAAGCGTTTAAGCGTTTATTATTGCTATGCTTTTTTGGTGTACTTTACAACCATGGCTGGGGCACTGGGGTACCACTTAACCCAGAAGAAGTACGTTACGCAAGTGTACTTGGGCGTATTGCTGTCGCGTGGTTTGTCGCGGCGATGCTGGTATGGCATACCAGCTTTAGAACACAAATGTTTACCCTTGCTGGGATCTTGATTGGTTATTGGGTTTGGCTTTGTTTCATACCTGTTCCAGGTGGTGTTGCGGGTGATTTATCTGCGGGCGGTGCGGGTTCTTGGAACGCATGGTTCGACACAAACTTACTACCAGGCATTACTTATCAAAACAAGCCTATGGATCCCGAGGGTATTTTGTCGAGTATTCCTGCTATTGCTAACGCGTTATTTGGTGTTATTGCGGGCCGCTATATTAAACAAGCACAAGAGCGTGGCGAATGGAAAACTGCAGGTATTTTATTTGCTGCAGGTTTAGTTGCACTTGCTGTGGGTTGGCTGTGGGATATGGTATTTCCAGTCAATAAAGACCTATGGACGTCGTCATTTGTTATGGTAACGGTAGGTTGGAGCTTTATTTTACTGGCAGTGTTTTATGCTGTTGTTGATTTACTTAATCAACAACGTGCTGCATATCTATTCGTAATTATTGGCGCTAACTCAATTGTGATTTACCTCGCATCAAGCCTAGTTAACTGGGAATACATTTCACGCAGTGTGTTTGGTGGGTTTATTGCTGCGGTACCGGCACCTTGGCAGCCTTTAATAGGCGTGTTTGCCTTACTTGGCGTGCAATTGTTAGTGCTGCATTGGCTATATAAACGCAAGATTTTAATCAGCGTTTAACGCTTACTATTTTAAAAAGCAGGCGGTGCCTGCTTTTTTATTTTCTTTATATTTTATAACGCTTTTTTATTCACTTTTACTTTACAAATATGTAAATAGACGCAATAATGACAGCGTTGTCATAATGGTAAAGCCTAATATCGTTGTATCCCGATTAGGTTTTGTGATCTATGGATTATCTATACTTGCACGGACAGATATCCATAGATCCCATTTTTATTTAACCCCTTACTAGAGCCTTTCCTATGCAAATAGTTATTTTAAAAGATGCAGCTGCAGTGGCCGAATACGGTGCTCAGATTTTTATCGATCAAATTAATAGAAAACAAGATTCTGTATTAGGATTAGCAACGGGTTCGACACCTGTAGCGCTTTATCAAGAACTGATCAAAGCGAATCAAGCAAATAAAGTAAGCTT
The DNA here is from genome assembly GCF_044005875.1 of Pseudoalteromonas sp. XMcav1-K. NCBI lineage: Bacteria > Pseudomonadati > Pseudomonadota > Gammaproteobacteria > Alteromonadales > Pseudoalteromonadaceae > Pseudoalteromonas > Pseudoalteromonas sp. XMcav1-K. The sequence continues at coordinate 114,229 of NZ_JBIPJE010000043.1, forward strand.
TAAGCAAGTAACAAGCTTCAACTTAGACGAATACTTAGGTTTAGACGGTGACCACCCGCAAAGCTACCGTTATTTTATGAACGAGCAGTTATTTAATCACGTTGATATCGACAAAAGTAACACGTTTGTTCCGCCGGGCGATGCACAAAACCCGATCACCGCGTGTAAAATGTACGAGAACAAGATCTCACAAAGCGGCGGTGTAGATGTTCAATTATTAGGTATTGGTCGTAACGGTCATATCGGTTTCAATGAGCCATCATCTAGCCTTGCATCGCGAACGCGTGTAAAAACGCTTACCAAAGAAACGGTAGAAGATAACGCCCGTTTTTTTGCAGAAGGTGAATTCCAGCCACACTTATCAATTACCATGGGTATTGGTACGATTTTAGAAGCGAAAAAAGTGGTATTGCTCGCAACTGGCGAAAATAAAGCTGATGCAGTGCGTGATATGTGCGAAGGTGCGGTTTCTGCAGTATGCCCAGCGTCTGCGCTACAATTCCATCAAGATGCAGTGATTGTTATTGACGAAGCAGCGGCAAGTAAACTTGTAAACGCTGAACTATACAAGCACATTGAAGGCGAAAATCAAAAGTTACAACAATATTTAGCTGAGCTAAAGCACTGATCATTTTGTAACATCATTTTTGTTTTAAAAAGCGCCATTGGCGCTTTTTTTATGTTTAAATGTAAGCATATTAAATTCAACAAATTAGCTATGCAAAATCTGCCTTTTAGTCAAATGCCACTGGCGCGTTGCTCGCGCGAACGCAGTAAACCTGAATTTATCACGCAACAACTTAATAGCGACAACGCCAAAGTACTGCTTTTTTATCAAGATATGATGTTATCGACTAGCCACCTTGATGATTTATTGTGGTTAAGTGTAAAGCAAGTCACAACAATTTTAGGGCGTGCGCCGCACCTCTTTTTAGGGCTTGAGAATAATACCCCGTACTTTGCTATCGAAATAACCCAGCAAGAATTAGCGCTTGATGAATTAAGTTGTTATCAAACACTGCCATTTCGTAGCCAACTCGCCAGTTTCCCAGCTGCCAGTGTAGCGATCGCAGGCTATGCAAAAACCTTATTACATTGGCACAAAACACACGTATTTTGTGGGCGCTGCGGCAGCCAAAATACCTCGTATGAAGGGGGATATTCCCGTCGCTGTGATAATAAAAAGTGTGGTCACATTACGTTTCCTCGTCATGATCCGGCGGTGATTATGATTGTTCGTAAAGTGTTTGACGATGGTGTTGAGCGCTGCTTGCTTGGACGCCAAGCATCGTGGCCTGCAGGTAACTATTCAGCACTTGCCGGATTTGTGGATGCGGGTGAAACGCTCGAAGAAGCGGTTATTCGTGAAGTAAAAGAAGAGTCGGGCATTGATGTGTCTGAGGTCGAATACATCGCATCGCAACCTTGGCCGTTCCCAAATTCAGTGATGATTGGCTTTATTGCAACGGCAAGCAGCACAACAATTGATATTGGTGAAGATGAACTGGAAGACGCTAAGTGGTTTAGCCGAGAGGAATTAGCGCAATTTGGCGAGTGGGGCGATGATTCATCAAGTTTTAAAAAGCCGCGTTATAGCTCGATTAGTCGCTTCCTGTTAGAGCATTGGATTAACTCATAACAAATTAGATTTGATTAGACGTCTAAAAGTCTATTTAATGTTTGTAACAGAACCAAGAGTAGAATCGATTTATGAAAGCAAATACCCAAATTATTCATGCAGGTCGCAAGTCAAAATACACCCAAGGGGTGGTTAATCCGGTTGTACAACGCGCATCTACCATTGTTTTTGACTCAGTAGCGCAGATGAAAGAAAACACCGCCAAGCGTGGTGAGCAAGCGCTGTTTTATGGTCGCCGCGGTACGCATACCCACTTTGCTTTACAAGACGCAATTACTGAACTTGAACAAGGTGCAGGCTGTGCCTTGTTTCCAAGTGGCGCGGCAGCGGTTAGTAACGCTATTTTGTCGTTTGTAAAAACAGGCGATCATATTTTGATGGTCGATACCGCGTATGAACCGACACGTGACTTTTGCGAAAAAATTCTTGCAAATATGGGAGTTAGCACAACTTATTATGATCCACTCATTGGTGAAGGCATTGCTGACTTGATTCAAGACAACACGGTATTGCTTTTTTTAGAAGCGCCGGGTTCGATTACCATGGAAGTGCAAGACGTACCTTTACTGACTAAAATTGCGAAACAACATGATTTGCTGGTATTTATTGATAATACCTATGGTAATGGTTATTTCTTTAAGCCACTAACCCACGGTGTTGATGTGTCAATTCAAGCAGCGACTAAATACATTGTTGGTCACTCAGATGTGATGATGGGCGTAGCAATTGCAAACGAGGCATGTTGGGAGCAGTTACGTGAAAATGCCTACCTAATGGGGCAATGCACATCAGCAGATGATGCTTACCTTGCCATGCGAGGTTTACGTACACTGCCGGTACGCCTAAAGCAACACGAACAAGCAGCATTAGAAATTGCCAATTGGTTGGCTCAACATCCGTTAGTTGATCATGTACGTCACCCGATGCTCGACACATTCCCAGGCTCAGAAGTGTTTAAACGTGATTTTAGCGGCAGTACAGGCCTTTTTAGTTTTGTATTAAAAGAGGGTAATCAAGCTGCGATTACTGCACTTTTAGATGGTATGCAACATTTTAAAATGGGTTATTCGTGGGGTGGTTTTGAAAGCTTAATTACCGTCACAACCAGTTTTAATCGCATTCGTACGGTAACAAACTACGATTTTTCAGGACCTTTGGTGCGCATTCATGTTGGACTTGAAGACGTAGATGATCTTAAACTGGACCTTGCCGAAGGACTTGAACGTTTTCAAGCACAATTAAAATAAATAAAGGATTTGTATGGGTTCAACTAGCTTTCATCGTGTTATTGCATTTGCGCAATTTGAATTTTCACGGTTTCTATTTTCAAAAAGAGGGCTAGTTGCCATTATTAGCTACCTTGCGATTTGGTCACTTATTTTGACCAACGTGGTAGCGAAAGGCGCTGCGTTTTTTAAAGATCCCCAGTTTGAACGCTTTATGGCACAATTACTTGGCGAAGTGGGGCTTGAAAACTTATCTACGTGGGCGGTTCCTGAATTAATCGTCTTTTGGTTAGTCGCAGTGCTGACCTTTCCATTTTTTGCCATGTTTTCCGCAGCCGATCAGTTATGCAGTGATAAAGCGCGCGGCACGATTCGATTTTTACTGTTGCGCGCAAAACGTGAAGATTTACTGCTTGGCCGCTTTCTTGGTCAAGTATTGGTAGTTGCCGCGTTTATAGGTATTGCCTTATTGGCAAGTATTATGTTGATTGTTTGGAATGATGCGGGTCAACTTTCAGGGTCACTGCATTTAAGCAGCCAAATATTGGTTGATTTAATGTTTGTTGTATTACCGATGATTGCCTTTATGCTGCTGTTAAATGTTTATTCAACATCATCTAAACAAGCCATTGTTCATTGTTTACTGTTGCTTACATTAGGCAGCATTATTATTGGCTTATTGGCAGAGTATATTTGGCAGGGCTATTCATTTTTAGGTTACTTACTGCCTAACGCAAGCTTGTTTGACACCTTAGCGTTAAGCGCCAGCGTGTCTGAACAATATTTGCTGCCACTTGCACAAACGCTCATCTACGGTGCGCTGACGTTTACATTATTTAAGAAGCAAGGGGTGTAACCATGATTGAACTTAAAAATGTAAGCAAACACTTTGCAAGCAATCAGGTATTAACGAACGTTTCAATGACCATTGAAAGTGGCGAGCCGGTTGCAATTATTGGCCCTAATGGTGCGGGTAAAACCACGCTATTTAGTTTAATCTCAGGCTTTATTTCACCGAGTAGTGGTGAAGTACTGTTTGATGGCGACACAATTCCTCATGCTGCGCAGTTTGGTAAACTGGCGGTATTACCGCAAGATGCACAGCTTGATCCGCGCTTTAGTATTGAAAAACAACTTGCTTTTTTTGCTAAATTACAAGGTTTTGCAAAAGCGCCTGCGCTTAGTGAAGTGACACGTGTGTTATCGCAAGTAGGGTTAATTGAACACAAAACAAAAAAGCCACAAGAATTATCACACGGTATGCGAAAACGCGCCTGTATTGCTCAAGCGCTGATAGGCAATCCCTCATTTGTATTACTCGATGAAGCCACGGCAGGGCTCGACCCAATTCATGCCAAAGAGATAAGGGAACTAATTGCGGGTTTGAGTTCTGAGATTACGTTTATTTTGAGCTCACATGATTTGGCAGAGCTTGAGCGCCTGTGTCAGCGTGTATTTGTGTTTGAAGCTGGTAGTTTGAAACAATATTCAGGTGATATCGATACGCAAAACCATGCGTATTTGACCTTGCGATTAAAACAACATAGTGATGATTTTGATAAAACAATTTCAGGGCTAAATGGGCTAATACAAATAAAAACAACGCAATCACGCGAGTACTTAATTGAATATGATGCCAGTGTTACTGACTTTGATATTCAATTGCTGCAACACTTGCATCAAAAGCAGATTGCATACCAACAAATTTACAACGGAAAAACGCTTGAAAACCAGTTATTTGATTAAAGATTTTGATGCTATGGCGCTGCCTCAAGCGCCAAGCTATGAATATGCTTGCGCTATTTGCGATTTTACCAATGAAACACATTGGCAACCGCTGATTGAGCAGATATGTGAAAATAATGATTTAGCGCTGAGTGTAGTAGAGCGCGTTAGCTCAGGCGAGAATCCCACATTTCTATTGCACAGTGCCAGTAATCAAGCCTTTTACATTAAATTTATTGCGCCAAATTGGCTATTTCAGTATCACCATGAAAAAGAAGCGCTCAATTTATGCGACGCGGCAGCACTACCGATTGCAACACCTAAATTGATTGCGCACGGTGAGCTCAATAACTGGGGTTACTTAATTACAAAAGGGCTTGAAGGGCAACTACTGTCAGATATTTACAATGAACTGACAGACGATGAACAACAGTCAATAGCCGCGCAATTAGGACGCTTTTGCCTACAAATGCACAGTATTCCCATGCAAAAAACAAGCGTACTGTACAAAGATTGGCAAAAATTCATTGATGAGCAATACCACAATAGTTACGCCAGAAGAAAACGCCAGGGCTTGCGTGCAGATTTTTTAGCGGATTTTATTCCCTATATCGCACATACACCTTATACCGCACCAGACACCACTAATTTGTATTTAGTACACAGTGATTTGCACCCGGGTAATTTATTAGTTAAACGTGGTGATGACGGCATTTCACTTTGTGGTGTGATTGACTTTGGTGATGCGTTAGTGTGCAACGAGCCACTATTTGAAGTCACAACAGTTGGCTTACTTGTAGCAAAAGGTAAAACTAAGGTTTTTCAGCAATTTTTAGAAAGCTACCTTTATCAAGTTGACGATAAACGAACGTTACTAAACAGTTTAATGACACTGACATTGTTACGCCACACGGGTAACTTAAATTATTTAATTGAATATGTACCCGGTGTAAAACAATGCAAAAATTGGCAAGATGCTGAACAGTATCTTTTTCCGATATAACAGCTAAGGAGACAACAATGGGACTTTTATCAGGCTTATTGGGTAATGCAAGTGAAGTAGACAGCGAGGAAGTTGAGCGTTTTATTGATTCAGCGCTGATTGACGGTGAGCAAGTTGAAAAGGCGTATAAAGTTATTCGCGACGTTTTAGTGTTTACCAATAAACGCCTAATTTTGGTTGATCGCCAAGGTGTACGCGGTAATAAAGCCGAAGTACTTTCAATTCCTTACAGCAAAATAACTAAATTTAGCAAAGAGTCAGCAGGCACATTTGATCTCGATGCTGAATTAAAAATCTGGTTAGGCTCTGAGCCAAATCCGCTAACAAAAGAGTTTAAGGCGGGAGACGACATCGATCAGGTTTACAAAATTTTAAGTCAATACACATTAGGATAGTGGCAAGTTTTATATGAAGAAATTTCTTTTATCAGGTTTATTAATGGCGGCGACAGGTGTAAATGCCGCGAGTTATCAGTCGTTTAACGAATTTAATTATGTTAATGCCGATAACTACGATGGTTTTGCGTTTAGTAGCCATTACTTTTTTAAACCGCAAGCAATGATTGGTGTGTTAGATGAGTTTGGCTATCTAAATACCGATACTAACCTGTACGGCTCAATTAATAACTTTTACGATGATAACTTCTACAATATTGGTGGCGAGTATTTTTTACCAAATAATGTATTTATCACCGCAGACGTTGCCAAACAGGGCGACTTTGATGCCTTTAGCGCTGGCGCAGGCTATCTGATTAACGATGATTTTAAAGTCAGTGCGCGCTATAGCGATGCCGATGGTCAAGACGGCGAAGTATTTGCGCGTGCTGAATATAATCATCAAATCAACCGCATTGATTATCTTGCGTTTAGTTTTGATACTGAGGTAGACCTAGATAGTTGGGAGTTGGCGTCTCGCTATTTTATGGCGCTAAACAGTGCGCAGCATTTAGCCGTTGATGCATCCGTGACTGAAACCGGGAATGACATAGTTACCCGTGTATTTGGTACTTATTATTTAAACCAAGCAATCTCTGCAGGCCTGGGTGTAAATGATGGCAAGTTTGAAGTAAAAGCGAAATATTATACCGACGCTAATTTTGCCTTTTCAATTGGCTATCAAGATATTGATGAAGCACTTGTTTTTGCCGTGTACGGCCAGTTTTAAACGTATTTAAACAATAAAAAACCGCTGAAATTCAGCGGTTTTTTTGTTTAAGCTAAGTTATACCAACCCACTTTAATAGCTGATCATTCTAGCGGGCTAACTATCATGCTAACTGCGTTAAAATTTATCAATGTAGAACAACTACATAAGAAAAATTCCGCCTTGTTACCATTTCATTTATCCAGCGCTATCCCTGATCACATACTTAACAGGATTGGTATTAGCTTACCAACCGCACTGGCGGCCTTTGTTTTGCTCATCTAAGTACTTTTGTAATGGTGCAAAGTAATCAAGAATTGCTGTTGCATCCATTTCTGGTTTACCCGTTACGCTTGCAAGCGCTTCTTGCCATGGACGGCTAGAACCCATTTTCAGCATCGCATCTAAACGCTCACCGGCTTCTTTTGAGTTATAAACGCTACAACGGTGAATTGACTCTTTGCTGCCAGCGATTTCACACAATGCGCGGTGGAATTCAAATTGTAGAACATGCGCTAAGAAATAACGTGTATAAGGTGTGTTACCTGGTACGTGGTATTTCGCGCCTGGATCAAAGTGTTCTTCAGTACGAGCCACAGGAGCCGCAACACCTTGATACTTTTCACGCAGTTCCCACCATGCTTGGTTGTAGTTCTCAGGTGTTACTTCACCAGAGAATACTTTCCAGCGCCATTGGTCAACAAGTAGGCCAAATGGAATAAATGCAATTTTATCCATTGCCATTTTCATTAGAAGACCGATATCTTTTGATTCATCAGGTACTTCATCAAGTAAACCGATTTCTTTTAAGTAACCAGGTGTTACAGAAAGGGCGATAGTGTCACCAATTGCTTCGTGGAAGCCATCGTTAGCACTTTCTTGGTAGTAAATTGGTTGCGTGTTGTAAGCGCGCTGGTAGAAGTTGTGGCCCAGTTCGTGGTGAATTACTGAGAATTCTTCACCAGTACGTTGGATACACATCTTAATACGTAAATCGTCTTTGCTATCTAAGTTCCAAGCTGAAGCGTGACATTGCACGTCGCGATCTTGTGGTTTAGTAAACAGTGAACGCTCGTAGAATGTCTCAGGTAATGGTGCAAAGCCCATTGACGTAAAGAATTTCTCAGCACCACGCACCATTTTTAGTTCGTCGTAGTTGTGCTTAGCAAGCAATTCAGTTACATCATAACCCGGATCAGCATTCGCAGGTGCAACTACATCGTAGATATTACCCCACGTTTGTGCCCACATGTTACCAAGCAAGTGTGCTGGAATTGGCTTATCTTGTGGTACTTTGTCTTCACCGTACTTTTCGCCTAGTTTAGCGCGAACGTGACAGTGTAGTGAATTATATAGTGGTTTAACTTGACCCCAAATACGGTCTAACTCTTTGGCAAAGTCATCGGCAGGCATATCGTATTTACTGCGCCACATAGCGCCAGTATCTGCGTAGCCAAGCTCGTTTGCGCCTTGGTTTGTTAACTCAACCTGTTGCTCGTAAAGAGGACGCATTGGTTTAGCAACTTCGCGCCAACCAGTCCAAATATCAAGTAGTTCGTCATAATCACGGCTTGTTGCCATGGTTGCAGTCATATCGCCAAGGCTTAAGCACTTACCGTCTTCTTTACAGTATTTACCTTTACCGTAAAGGCCGCCAAGTTCAGCAACGATTTTCGAAAGCTCAGCAGTTTTAGCTGGATCTTGTGGAGCAGGCAGGGTGAGTGCCAGCTTCAGTTTATCTAGTTTACGGCGGCTATCTTCGTCTAGGTCTAATTTATCAAACTTAGACGCTTCATTTGCTAAACGAACTACAGCAGCAGTCATCTTTTCGTTTGCTGCAGCAGATAGGCCTGACGTATCGTGCGTAATAAAGTTTGCGTAAATCCACTCAGCACGGCTAACTTCGTTATAAAGCGCCATTAATTCTGTTTCAGTATTTGCTAAAAACGCTTTTGCGTCTTGTGCTGTTACTTGTTGTGCCGATTGTGTTTCTTGTTGTTTGCTAGTTGCATTACAGCCAGTAATCGCGACCGCTGATGCGACGAGTAATGCGGGTAGTGAGAGTTTAAATGATGTCATTATTGTTTCCCTTAAAGTAATGGCCTAAAGCCAACAATGCATATTAGCAAGTCGTGGTTTTTGGGTAAATGCCAGTTAGACTTTTTCAGGGATTAAGTCATACTTGGGTAAGCGTTAAATAAATTCAAGGGATAGTTTTTACAATGTTGATTTTTATAATAATTGTTTTTGTTATTGCCGCGATTTTTGGCATTCGTGCCAATCGCCTAAGATTTGTAACAAAACCTGTTTTTAACTATTTCAAAAAGGCTTTGCCGCCGCTGTCAGATACAGAGCGCCAAGCAATGGAAGCGGGGGATATTTGGTGGGATGGCGAACTGTTTTCCGGCAGACCAAATTGGCAAACATTTCGCGAGTACCCCAACCCAAAACTGAGCACAGAAGAGCAGAGTTTTATTGATAATCAAGTATCCACATTATTGGATATGTTGGACGATCACCAAATTGTGACCGAACGCGATTTACCTAAAGCGGTGTGGAAGTACTTAAAAGAAGAGGGCTTCTTTGCCTTAATCGTACCGAAAAGTCACGGTGGTCACGGTTTTTCCGCGTATGCTAATTCAACCATTGTCAGTAAAATTGCCTGTTCGAGTTTATCAGCCGCGGTTACGGTGATGGTGCCAAACAGTTTAGGTCCGGCAGAATTACTTGCTCATTATGGTACGAAAGAGCAACAAGATTTTTGGCTGCCTAAACTGGCAAATGGCGATGAAGTCCCGTGTTTTGCCTTGACTGCCCTAGATGCGGGTTCTGATGCTGGGGCAATTCAAGACTATGGTGTGGTGTGTAAAAAACGCTATAAAAACAAAATGACACTGGGCATCAAGCTCAATTGGCGTAAGCGTTATATCACACTAGCGCCTATTGCATCGGTTATTGGTTTAGCATTTAAATTATATGACCCAGATGGATTATTGGGCGAACAAGAAGATTTAGGTATTTGCTGTGCACTTATCCCGGCAAAAACAAAAGGGGTCTCAACAGGTAAACGTCACGACCCGATGGGCATGGCATTTATGAATGGCCCAACCGAAGGGGAAGATGTTTTTGTGCCACTTGATGCGCTAATTGGCGGTGAAGATTATATTGGTAAAGGCTGGCGCATGTTGGTTGAATGTTTGAGCGCCGGGCGAGGTATTTCGTTGCCTGCACTTGCGACTGCAACAGCTCACTTAACCACGCGCACAACCAGTGCCTATGCATTAATTCGTAAGCAATTTGGTTTGCCAATCGCGCAGTTTGAAGGCGTAGGCGAAAGTTTAGCGCACATTGCCGCGATGAGTTACCTTACCGAATCGACACGACGTATGACAACAACGGCACTCGACCTTAATTTAAGCCCTGCGGTGGTCACTGCCATTACTAAATACCACCTTACTGAAATTGGCCGAGATATCGTAAACCATGGTTTTGATATTCAAGCGGGTAAAGCGGTACAAAATGGTCCAAGTAATAGTTTAGCAAGTGCCTACAAAGGCACGCCTGTATCTATTACGGTTGAAGGGGCAAATATTTTAACCCGTTGTTTAATGATTTTTGGTCAAGGTGCGACGCGCTGTCATCCATTTATTTTGAAAGAAATGGAAGCGGTGGCAATGGATGACGAACAAAGTGGCTTACATCAATTTGATGAGTATCTTTGCAAACATATCGTACATACATTAGGTAATTTTGGCTTTAGCTTTTTCCATGGGTTAACCGCAAATTGGTTTGTGCCTAAGGCAAGCGCAGGACCTGTTGCACATTATTATCAAACGCTGACAAAGCTCAGTGCGTCATTTGCATTTTGCGCCGATTACGCAATGTTACGTTTGGGCGGGGCATTGAAGCGTAAAGAAGCAACATCAGCACGTTTAGGTGATATTTTAAGTCAGCTTTATTTAGCCAGCAGCGTGTTAAAACGCTATGAAGACGACGGTAGGCAAGTCTCCGACTTACCTTTTGTTAATTACGCCATTGACCATTGTTTGTATGAAATAGGCCAAGCCTTTGATGCATTTTTTGCCAATATTTCATTTGGCGGTGTGATTCGTTTTGCGGTTTTCCCGTGGGGAAACCCGTATCACAAACCAAGTGATGAAACATTAAACCAAGTGGTTAATAGTTTAAGTAACAACGCAGTAATGCGAGAGCGATTATGCAACTTGTGTCATATCAAAGCGGGTAGCGATATTGATAACATGGAGCGCTTATTAGTGATTTTGTCTGAGCACAAAACATTGATATCGCGTTTTGAAAAAGCCATTAAACATGCCCGTTTTGATATTAAGTTTGACAGACTAAATGCGATAAACACATTGAGTAATGAGTTTAATCAAGAAGAATTAGCACAACTCACAGAATATGAAACGCTTCGTCAAGCGGTAATAAAAGTAGATGAGTTTGAATCGTTTGATTAACTGAGGTTAAATTAAACCGCTCTTTGCAATGCACAGATTGCGCTGAGCGGTTTAATAAGCAAAGTATTAGCGCGCGTAAGGGTCGTCGAGTACTTTTTCGATATACCAAGTGCCTTTTACTTTAACAAGTTTAATCTGGCGCATATCGGCGATACGGTTACCGTTATGTTTACCGTGTAAAATAACGTTTAACACGGCTGAGTCGCCAAAACGCTTACGAACACTTCGGCTGCCGTGGTCGATTTCAATTTCCACTTCGTCAAAACGCATATTTAGTACATTGCGTGCAAATTGCTTTGTTGAGCCGTATGATTTTATAATGCGGCCATATTTTGGCACCGATGCATTGACTGCTTTATTGATGTCGTCTTCAAGCAATACGGCGTAGAAAAATTCAGATGCTTTATATTCAGGTGAGTCGTTATCTGCTTTTATTTCAGGTGCAATCTCACCGCACGCAGCAAGCAATATAAACAAAGATGAAAGAAGAATGTTACGTAACATATGCCTAATTGTCGTTATTTTTATTTAGGCTAAGTGTGGAATGATTTTGATAGGATGTAAAGTGCGAAGCGGTGCTTCGCACTTTTAAAGCAGTAAATTATTGCACTAACTCTTGATCTGTAAACTCTTCAGCAAACAGTGGGCTAGTTAGGTAACGCTCTGCAGAGCTTGGTAGAATAACAACAATTTTCTTATCTTTGTTTTCTGGCAGTTCAGCGATACGTTTTGCTGCAACAACCGCGGCACCAGAAGAAATACCCGCAAGAATACCTTCTTCTTTCATTAGGCGGTGCGCCATTGAAATAGCGTCCTCATTTGAAACTTGCTCAACACCGTCGATCATTTCAACGTCTAAGTTACCTGGGATGAAACCTGCACCAATACCTTGGATCTTGTGAGGACCCGGCTTTAATTCTTCGCCTGCAATTTTTTGACTGATCACTGGTGAATCAACTGGCTCAACTGCGATTGATTTAACGTCTAGGCCTTTTTCTAATTTTAAGAAACGGCTAGTACCTGTGATAGTACCACCTGTACCAACACCGGCTACGAAGAAATCTATATCGCCATTAGTTGCGTCGAAAATCTCAGGGCCCGTTGTTTCGAAGTGAATTTTAGGGTTTGCTGGGTTTTCGAATTGCTGTAGTAAAATGTACTTTTCAGGTTCGCTTTGCTGAATTTCTTGTGCTTTTTCAATTGCACCTTTCATGCCTTTAGCGCCTTCAGTTAATACTAGGTTTGCACCTAACGCTTTTAATAGCTTACGACGCTCAAGGCTCATTGTGTTTGGCATAGTTAGCGTTAGCTTATAACCACGTGATGCAGCAACAAACGCAAGTGCAATACCTGTGTTACCTGAAGTTGGTTCGATTAACTCTTTGTCTTTGGTTAATTCACCTGACTTTTCAGCTTCCCAAATCATTGATGCACCAATACGGCACTTAACGCTGAAACTTGGGTTGCGCGCTTCAATTTTCGCGTATACGTTACCTGATGTTACACGGTTAAGTTTAACCAGTGGTGTATTACCAATACTCAGTGAATTATCTTCAAAAATGTTACTCATTATGTGTATCCCTAAATGTTCGGATTCATTTACGCTAAGCATACTGACTAGTTGCAAAAACGAAAGGAAAGTTTGGCTATAATATATAGCCAAACTGCCTGAAATAGGCGTTTATGGCTAAATTAGCAGTGTTATTGGTACAGAACGTGAAATTAGACGCAAAAAAACGAAATATCTGAAATAAAAAGGGAAGCCTTAGCTTCCCATAAACGTCTCTAACTTATAGCATCCAAGCGTATGACATTTTCATAAATACTGAACGGTCAGTCTTCTCTATTTTTGATAAGTCATCATCTTGATAACCGTTATCGGAATAGCCAGCAAAAAACACCGTTTGCGGATTCACTTTATAAGAGTAGAGCAGTTGAGTTGAAAACCCTTTGTAGTGCGCCGTTACATCATCAATGTAATTATTTGGATTGCGCTCAATATCACGATAAATTACGGCTAATCGTACAAAGCTTCGGTTGTTAAACTGATAACTTAATCGCGCGTCGGTTAAGTTTGCAGTGAATAGATCGGCACCATCCACGTCCATCGCTTCATATGTATGACGCAAGCGCAATTCTATATGGCGGTTTAAGTTCATATTTAGTACGGGGCGAATACGGGTTTTATCGCCTAAACGATTGTTTGCTAGGTCGATATGATTACCTGTATTAGCGTAAAGTGAGGCAAACATGCCTGAGATTGGTTTAAATTCTAAATACACGCCAACGAGGTTTTCGTTAAACAGCGTGGTGTTAACATCTATATCTAACCGCGCTTTATTATGGCGAAGACCGACGCGGTCGCGCTGGAGCAATTCAATTTTACCGTAACTTTGCAATGGGCCGTTAAATGATAAGTCTGCTTGAACTTCTTTTTCTAGCAGTTCGCCGTTGGCGTTATGACTAATATCCCAATCACTATAAAATTCAATGCGATTATACCAATTAACACCTTGCTCACCGTACCAACGATAACGACCACCGCTCACAAACTTATTAAAATCAACTTGGTTCATAAAACCTAAATCGCCGCGGAAATCTTCACCAAGGTTGTCGTAGCGTGCAAATAGACTCCAATACTTTTCGTTGTGCTCATAACTAAGCTTATAGGCAATATCATCAATTGCTTCTTCAGCACTAACACGTAAATATTGTTCGCTTATTTGGCAATCTTGCTCATTTTCACATTGAATGCGCGCTTGCTGTTTGCACGTTGAAAGGTTATCGGCGTCGCAAATGCTGTCTCTAAATTCATCGGAATACTTTGTTCGCGACATCGCAAGTTGTGCGATAAAGGTATCGTTTTCAGTTAAACGGTATTTGCTATCAAGTGACGATACATAGTTGTAGTAGTCATCAGCGCTTCGTGCGGTTGTCGTTGCGGCTATAGAGAAGTCGTTGGTAAAGTCATAGCGATAACGTGCCGCAACATTGTTACTTTTACTTTCTAACGAGACAATAGTCGAGCCTAGGTTACCGGGAATAATCACATTACTTTGGTTATCGTTAGCGATAAAGCTACCAAAGGTATGCGAGCCAACGCTTCCTGTAAGTTTTACACCGGCGTCAGGCTCTGCCACATTGCGAGTATAAATAAGGTTCCAAGGTGTTGAAAAATAGTCGGTATTCTCTAAGAAAAAGGCTCGTTTTTCTGGAAAAAACAAAGTGAAACTGTTGTTGATACCGAGCTGTGCAACATCGGCTTCGACTTGTGAAAAGTCAGGATTAATGGTCGCAGTAAGCGTAACTTCTGGCGTGATCCCCCATTTTAGGTCTAATCCCGGTTCTAAGGTGTTATCTGCTTGCCAATCTTCGATGGGTGCAACACTGACATCGCGGCTTTCACTGCGGCCAGCTACAATGGTTGGCACTAGCGTTAAGTTATTGCCTTGTTCGGCTTGTTCAAAACCTGACACGGTTTGCATTTGACAAACCCAACAGCTGTTAGCGTGGTCGATTTTTATTGATGAAATACGCAAGCGTTCATTTCGTGGTAAAAAGCGAACAAATTCCATCGCCATTTTTTTGCTGTTATTGCCTTGTTCGAAATTTAATATGCGAAACGGAATTGAAATCTCAACAACATAACCCGTTTCTGTTAATTGTCCCGAGCTGTGCCAAATACCATCCCACGCATCGCTTTCTTGGCCTGTTAGTACGTTTTCAATGGAGTCCATTTGTACGCCAAGCGGATTAATAAAAAACTGATACGCCAGCTTTTCGTTATTGTATGAGTCAATCTTCAAACCCACTAAGTCATCGCTCCAGTTTTTATCACGGTCGCGATAAAACGCTCGAATTGCATTTGGGTTTGAATCACTTACCACATAAGCGACATTGAGTGATTCACCATCTTCATATACAAGTGCGTAGGCTTGCTCCTTGGCTGGCATATTTTCATAGGGCCAAGTGATATTGTTGATTTCGATGCGTTTTGCCTGCTGCCACACACTTTCATTAATATTGCCATCAATAACGACTGAATCTGATAAAAATGGGATCTCAAGTGTGGTGTCGGTTTTTGCTATTACAGAGGTAGAGAGTAGGGCAGCACACAGTGCTAGCGGGTATTTCATTTTAATTGCACGAGTTTTTATTGTTTTGCAGTATTTTAGAGTGTTGCGGTTTTTCGAGCAATTTAGATAAGGTTAAGCAACAAAAAATAACGATAAAGTAACCACTTTATCGTTATTTTTACAAGGTAGTGAGTTTTTAGCGCGATACTAACATCATTACTCCAGGCACAACAAAAAAGGCACCTAGCACATAACCTAACGCTAAAGACTTATTATTTGAACCTACTTCAGCCAGCTTACTTGCAGCACGAAGCGGTAATTCACGTAGGAATGGTGTACCGTAAATAAGCGCAACAGCAAATACGTTAAACATTACATGAACAAGGGCGATTGTTAGTGCCACTTCGGCAGCTGCGCCTGTAATTGATGTTGCAGCAAGCAGCGCAGTAATGGTGGTACCAATGTTCGCACCTAGCGTAAACGGGTAAATTTGTTTAGTCGAGAACACACCACTACCCGCAAGCGGGATCATTAAGCTTGTTGTTGTTGACGATGATTGCACCATAACCGTAACCACAGCACCCGATGTAATACCTGCAACAGGGCCTTTACCAATCGCGCGGTGTAGCATTTCTTTGGCTGTGCCAACAAGCGCTTTTTGCAATAGTTTACCAAGAGTTGTTACTGCAAATAGAATCAGTGCGATACCCACAATTACCATAGCAATACCAAGGGTTTTGCCATCGAAAAATGCAAGACCATCTTTAATTACGCCTACCGCAGGCTTAACAAGTGGTTTAATAAAGTTATAGCTTTTAAGTGATAGGTCAGCGTCTCCTACAAATAGATGCGCAAGGCTTTGAGATAGTTTTTGTAAAATGCCGAACGCTAATTCAAGCGGTAGGAAAATCGCAACAGCAATTAAGTTAAAGAAGTCGTGTACTGTTGACGCTTCAAATGCGCGTTTAAATTCTTCTTTTGAACGAATATGACCAATTGATACTAAGGTGTTGGTAATAGTTGTACCAATGTTCGCACCCATGATCATTGGAATTGCGATATTAATAGGTAATCCGCCAGCTACTAGGCCAACAATAACCGAGGTAACGGTTGATGATGATTGTACTAACGCAGTTGCGAGTGCACCGAGCAATAATGCAACAAATGGGTTGGTTGCGAATGCAAAAATTTCTTTCGCACCTTCACTGCCACCTGAAGCTAGTTTAAAACCGCCACTTACGGTACTAACTGCAACTAAAACCAAATAAACTAAAAATGCGATAGCAGCCCAGTTTAAAAACTTGGCCGTAACACTTTGTTGGCCGTTTATTGGATTTGACGTATTTTGACTCATTTCATTTCTCTTGTTTTCGACGACCTTGTTGGTCGTGTTATGTGACATTTACATGTCACTTTTGTGACGACGCGGATTAAAACAAAGAAATATGAAAGAAATATTACAGTGAGTGTAATATTTCAAAGTTAACAACAATCGATGTGTTGTTATCGTCATTAAATTGCTGTTAGAACGTTAAAAATTCGTAATGTAATAGATTGTAAATGATGAAGTTTTTATAAATCGGTGAGTTAGTGAACAATCGGTCAAAATAGCCATGGAAATCCAATTTAAGTTGTTCGACTTTGATAACTAATGTGCTATGGTTAGGCCACTTAAATCTGTCTTACATTGATAACCGTGAGGTAACTCCTTGATTAACGTATTGTTAGTTGATGACCATGAACTCGTTCGCACAGGTATAAAGCGTATACTTGATGACGTACGTGGCTTTAAAGTGGTTGGTGAAGCGAAAACTGGCGAAGAGGCGGTTCAGTTTTGCCGTCAAAATAACCCAGATATCGTACTCATGGATATGAATATGCCAGGTATTGGCGGTTTAGAAGCAACTAAAAAGATCTGTCGATTCTGCCCTGATGTAAAGGTCATTGTATTGACCATGCAATGTGAAGACCCATTCCCGAGCAAAGTAATGCAAATTGGTGCACACGGTTACCTAACCAAAAGTGCAGGTCCTGAAGAAGTGGTTAATGCTATTCGTGCAGTGAAAACAGGGCAACGTTATATTGCGCCAGAAATTGCGCAGCAGATCGCACTAGCGCAGTTTAGCGGACGCAATGATGAAAACCCGTTTGCAAGCCTATCAGACCGCGAATTACAGATTATGCTGATGATCACTAAAGGTGAGAAAGTACAAACTATTGCAGATCAGCTTAACTTAAGCTCAAAAACGGTCAATTCATACCGTTACCGTATGTTTGAAAAGCTCAATGTGGGTGGCGATGTAGAATTAACACACCTTGCTATCCGCCATAAAATGATTGAGATTGACGCCGAATAACACGATGCCGGCGTTTAACGCAAAAGCCTTTCTAAAAACCGTATCAAATGAACCCGGCGTTTATCGAATGTTAGACGCCAAAGGGCAAGTTATATACGTTGGTAAAGCAAAAAATTTAAAAAAGCGTCTTTCAAGCTATTTTCGCGATAACATTCCCGAAAACAAAACCCGCGCGTTAGTGGCGAATATTTGCGGTGTTGAAGTTACACTGACGAATACCGAAACTGAAGCACTTCTGCTAGAAAATAATTTAATAAAAAAATACATGCCGCGTTACAACATTTTGTTGCGCGACGACAAATCCTATCCTTATATCTTAGTAACTAACCATACTCATCCGCGTTTAGCATTTCACCGTGGCGCTAGAAAAATTAAAGGCGAGTATTTTGGCCCTTATCCAAGTGCCGGAGCCGTGTCTGAAAGTTTGCGCCTAATGCAAAAGATTTTCCCTGTACGGCAATGTGAAGATGCATACTACCGCGCACGCAGTCGCCCATGTTTACAGTATCAGTTAAAGCGTTGTTCAGCGCCATGTGTAGGTAAAATTTCCGATACGGATTACCAACAAGAAGTAGATATGGTGAAAAAGTTTCTGGCGGGGCGCTCGTCAGAAGTAATCGCAACATTGGTTGAAAAAATGGAAGCGGCGAGTATCTCGCTCGAATTTGAAAAGGCAGCGCAATTACGTGACCAAATTTTATTGCTGCGCAAAATGCAAGAACAACAAGCGGTATCGGGCAATGTTGCAGAGCTCGATGTAATTGGTTTCTCGGCTAAAAACGGTTTGGTGGCGGTACATGTATTGATGATCCGCGACCATAAGATTTTGGGATCCAAAACGTATTTTCCAAAAACGCCAAAAGACAGTAGCAATGAAGAAGTCCTAGAATCGTTTTGTGCACAATATTATGTGCAATTATCTAATACCGGACGAATTCCAAAACAATTAGTTGTGCCGTTCGCATTTGCTGGCAGTGATACGTTAGCAGAAGGGTTATCGGCAATTTGCAGTAAGAAAATTGCATTTGTATTAGCGCTGCGTGGTGAAAAGGCTGACTATTTGGCACTTGCTAATAAAAATGCAGCAAATGCCTTAGAAGTAAAACAAAGTGCAAAAGACTCCATTGCGAAACGTTATGCTCAATTAAAAGAAGCGCTAAGTTTAGAAACTATTAATCGTATGGAGTGTTTTGATATTAGTCATACCATGGGCGAAAACACAGTTGCGTCGTGTGTGGTATTTGACGATCAAGGTCCAGCCAATAAAGAATATCGCCGCTTTAATGTTGAAGGCATTACACCAGGTGATGATTATGCCGCCATGGCATTTGCACTTAGAAAGCGTTACAACAAACTGACTGACGAAAGTAAAATCCCCGACATTATTTTTATTGACGGTGGTAAAGGACAGTTATCACAAGCCGAAAACTATTTTGCTGATTGGCCACACAACAAATTACCGCTATTAATAGGTGTTGCCAAAGGCACATCACGAAAACCGGGTTTAGAGACGCTATTAATTGATGGCGGCAGGCGCACGGTGAATTTATCATCGGATGCGCCAGCGTTACATTTAATTCAACATATTCGTGACGAAAGTCACCGCTTTGCTATTGCAGGGCACCGTAATAAACGTCAAAAGCAGCGCAATACATCTGTGCTTGAAGAGATTTCAGGGGTTGGCGCGAAAAAACGTCAAGCCGTATTAAAATATTTAGGTGGCATTCAAGGGGTAAAAAGCGCTACTATTTCTGAATTGGAGCGAGTGCCGGGCATTAGTCGGAGCATCGCAGAACGAATCTATCATCACCTAAATGATGACAAATAAATAAAATACCAATATGTGGAACATTCCAAATACACTTACAGCTTTTCGCCTGATCTTAATTCCAATTTTTATTGTTTTCTTTTTTATTCCAGCTAAGTGGTCTTTTTTCTGGGCCGCGTTTATTTTTTGGCTTGCCTCAGTCACCGATATGTTAGATGGCTATCTAGCAAGAAAACTTGAACAATCAACACCATTTGGTGCGTTCCTTGACCCTGTTGCTGATAAAGTAATGGTGTCAGTTGCACTTATTGCATTAACCCAACATTACCAATCGCTCTATATTACGATTCCGACCATTATTATTATTGGTCGAGAAATTATCGTATCGGCATTGCGTGAATGGATGGCTGAAGTGGGTGAGCGCGCCAATGTGGCGGTATCGCAATTAGGTAAAATTAAAACCGCGGCACAAATGTTGGCAATTATTGGTTTGATTTGGCAATACGATAGCCAAATGATCACCTTATCATTTGTATTATTTTATATTGCGACTATCTTAACCTTTATTTCGATGGTGCAATATTTGGTTGCTGGCTGGGGCGCGTTGTCTCAATCGAACAATTAAATTGGTGTTTGTGCATTGAAATAAGTGCATAAACGAGTGTTTTTAAATCATTTTAGATAAAAAATAATCAAACAACTTATTTCCGACATTTTTATGTTGACGCGTTTAATAATCTATGTAGAATGCGTCGGTGTTGAGAGGGGAGTGGTTAACTAACTACCCAATTGGAAGTGCGAGTATAGCTCAGCTGGTAGAGCGCGACCTTGCCAAGGTCGAGGTCACGAGTTCGAACCTCGTTACTCGCTCCAACTTCTTAAAGAAGTCGGCGGAATGGCAGAGTGGCCATGCAGCGGATTGCAAATCCGTCTACCTCGGTTCGACTCCGGGTTCCGCCTCCATTTTCAACACTCCACATGCGAAAGCAGCCCGATGCCCGGGTGGTGGAATTGGTAGACACAAGGGATTTAAAATCCCTCGTCAGTGATGACGTGCCGGTTCAAGTCCGGCCCCGGGCACCATTGATTTTAGAATCAATTTGATGCGAGTATAGCTCAGCTGGTAGAGCGCGACCTTGCCAAGGTCGAGGTCACGAGTTCGAACCTCGTTACTCGCTCCAAATTGGTTTTTGCTGCAACGTAGAAACCCGATGCCCGGGTGGTGGAATTGGTAGACACAAGGGATTTAAAATCCCTCGCTAGTAATAGCGTGCCGGTTCAAGTCCGGCCCCGGGCACCACTTATTTGAGTTAAGCCTCATAAAAAGCCATTGGCAGCGAGTATAGTGCAACTGCTCGAAGTAACGTTTGGTTACTAAGCTAAAAAACGGTTGAAATGGAATGCGAGTATAGCTCAGCTGGTAGAGCGCGACCTTGCCAAGGTCGAGGTCACGAGTTCGAACCTCGTTACTCGCTCCAATTTTTAGGAAAATAATTAATAACTTGGTATCACCAAGCCAGAACTACTATCTTTAAGAGTTCGAACCAATTATTTATCCAGCTTCATTATGAAGACATTGGCGGAATGGCAGAGTGGCCATGCAGCGGATTGCAAATCCGTCTACCTCGGTTCGACTCCGGGTTCCGCCTCCATTATCGAAAGATAATACTCTCCACATGCGAAAGCAGCCCGATGCCCGGGTGGTGGAATTGGTAGACACAAGGGATTTAAAATCCCTCGTCAGTAATGACGTGCCGGTTCAAGTCCGGCCCCGGGCACCACTTTATATCAAATTTAATTCCTTATAATTCTAAGCATATTTTTAGCTAAATTTACTTTGCTTTGCATCATCTGATGTTTTAGGATCAGACCCACGATGGAATACAAGTTTAACACTTTGAAAAACGCACTGATTTTTACTTTATTACTGGTTTTCAGTAAGGCTATTCTAGCCGTTGAAGTGACCGACCTTTATCAATATAAAGCGGTAGTTGATGATAAATCTCAAGCGCAACAACGCCGAGCAAACCGTGTTGGTTTTATTGGTGTGCTTGAAAAAGTATCCGGTCGCAGTATTGATAAATCACACCCAGCAATTGGTGATGCGTTTAAAAACCTGTCTCGCTTTGTACTCAAATACGAGTATGAAGAGTCTTTATACCAAACGTATTTAAAAATTCGTTATCAGCCACAATTAATCGACGGCGTACTTAATGAGATGGAAATCCCGATTTGGGGTAACCGCAGACCGCTGACGTTAATTTGGCTTGCAATTGAAGAAGACGTGCAACGCTCATTAGTCACCAAAGAAGACTACCCACAAATTTTTCACTTACTCGATACCAATAGTAATAATGCAGGCTTACCGATTGTTATGCCGTTACTTGATCTCGAAGATCGCATGAATTTAACTGTTACAGATGTGTGGGCTAACTTTCCGCAGCAAATTTTAAATGCGTCGCGTCGTTACGAACCTGAAGTAATTGTGTCGGCAAGGCTGTATCAACGCGAGAATGTATGGCATTTGGATTGGCAGTTTACCAACCAAGGCACATTCCAATTACACCAGCTTAAGGGTGACAAACTCACGATTATCGGAGAGCTTGTTAGTAGTATTTCAACGCAAATCGCCAAGCAGTATGCATCACTTAGTGAAACTGAGGTTACCAGCAGTGTGTCAGTACGCTTTTTTGGTGTAAAAGGTATTAAACAGCTTGAAGCGTTAAAAACTCGCTTACGTACGCTTACCCAAGTTGATGAATTAGATATAAGTTTCCGTCAAGGGGAACGTGTGGATTTAGTGCTATATCTTAATGCGCACGTAGATAGCTTGAAAAAAGCGCTACAATTAGATTCACAATTTGAGATTATTTTTGATCCATTTAGTCATCAAAGTACACAACAACTTGAGTATCAATGGCTAAGCCAGTAATGAGTGAATATCAACAAATGGCGTTGCCGGTAACATTGCCGGACGACGAAACATTTATGAGCTTCTTTGGCGGTGAAAATTCCCATGTTGTTAAACAACTTGAAGTGGGATTAACACAACTGCAAACAATGCCATTTAATTATGTGTACTTGTGTGGTTTTTCTGACTCAGGTAAATCACATTTACTGTATGCAACGTGTATTCGCGCACAGGAGCTCGGTTTATCGTGTTTTTTGTTATCTTGTAAAGATCTTGCTTGGCTTGACCCTCACGTGCTTGACGACCTAGAAAAGCTCGATGTTATTTGCATTGATGATATTCAGCAAGTAGCAGGCGACCCACTGTGGGAAAAAGCGCTATTTAATTTTTTCAATCGCTTCAATAGTGAAGGAAAAATGTTAGTAGTAGCAGGGGATTTACTGCCTAATATGCTTAATATTGCATTGCCAGATCTCGAATCGCGACTCAACTGGGGCACCACTTTTCAAATCCGCTCGATGAGTGATGATGATAAAGCCGAAGCGTTAGTAAAACGTGCGAAAATGCGTGGCCTAACACTCACTGAAGAAGCGACACGTTTTTTATTGTCGCGCGTTAGTCGAGATATGCGTGCGTTACTGGATATTTTAGATAAGCTTGATCATGCTTCAATTGTTGAACAGCGCAAGCTTACCATTCCGTTTATTAAGTCTATTTTGGATCTTTAAAGCATGAGCATGTTTTGAAAAATCGTGCTCATGCTTACTTAATTTATTACACAGGTATCGTGCGAGCGAAACGCAGCAAAGACTGTGTTGAAAATCAAAATATAAACCCGCTATCTATTAAATCTTCCGCTTAGTTCTAAATTGTTTTTTATCGCAATATACGACCACTAAATTAGTGCAATCGAAATAAGCCTAAAAAAACCACCTAAAATTAACAATAACGTGCCTTTTTAACCATTATCGCTCTAGTAAAAACAATTGTTTTTCGGGTATCATAATGGGCTAATTTTTATTAAAAAATGTTACGTTAATCGATAGTTAAACGTTACGAGAAATCAAGCTAACTCAATGTAATATTGAGCTGGTTGGCAAAAACGAGTGAAAAGCCCTTATGAATTTAGAAGCAATCTTGGCTGAAGCCCTTGAAGCTGTTGAGAAAGCCAGTGAAATCGCTCATTTAGAAGATGTGCGCGTAAATTACTTAGGTAAAAAAGGCGAAATTACTAGCCTATTAAAAAGCCTAGGTAAAATGGACCCAGAAGAACGTAAAACTGCAGGTCAGGTAATTAACCAGGCAAAGCAGCAAGTTCAAGAAAAAATCAATGCGAAGCGCGAAGCGCTACAAGAAAAAGCATTAGCAGAGAAGCTAGCAAAAGAAACTATTGATGTGACGCTACCGGGTCGTACTCAACCGACTACGGGCCTACATCCTGTAACACGTACTATCGAACGAATTGAAAGCTTTTTTGGTGAGCTAGGTTTTGCTGTTAAATCTGGTCCGGAAGTGGAAGACGATTTCCATAACTTTGACGCGTTGAATATTCCTGAGCATCACCCAGCACGTGCTGATCACGATACCTTCTATTTTAATCCTAAGCTGGTATTGCGTACGCAAACAAGTGGTGTACAAATCCGTACTATGGAAGCAGAGCAACCACCACTGCGTATCATTTCACCGGGTCGTGTATACCGTAATGATTACGACCAAACGCATACGCCAATGTTCCATCAGGTAGAAGGCTTGATGGTTGATAAAAACGTAAGCTTCACAGAGCTTAAAGGGATTTTGCACGATTTCTTACGTAACTTTTTTGAAGAAGATATGGAAATCCGTTTCCGTCCTTCGTACTTCCCATTCACTGAGCCATCAGCAGAAGTGGACGTGAAAGGTAAAAACGGTAAATGGTTAGAAGTATTAGGCTGTGGCATGGTTCACCCTAATGTACTTCGCTCTGTTGGCATCGATCCTGAAGAATACACAGGTTTCGCATTTGGTATGGGCGTTGAGCGCTTAACCATGTTGCGTTACGGCGTAAATGACTTACGTGCATTTTTCGAAAACGACTTAAAATTCCTAAACCAATTCAAGTAAGAGTGAAGTAACAATGAAATTTAGTGAAAAGTGGCTAAGAGAATGGGTAAACCCAGCAATTGATACTGATGCACTTTCTGAGCAGCTGTCGATGGCAGGCCTTGAAGTGGATGGTTTAGACGCCGTTGCCGGTGATTTTACAGGCGTTGTTATTGGTCAAGTGGTTGAATGTGGCCAACACCCAGATGCAGACAAATTACGCGTAACTAAAGTCGATGTTGGCGAAGACGAACTACTTGATATCGTTTGTGGTGCTGCAAACTGTCGCCAAGGTTTAAAAGTAGCGGTTGCTAAAGTTGGCGCGGTATTACCGGGCGATTTTAAAATTAAGAAAGCAAAATTACGCGGTCAACCTTCTCACGGCATGTTATGTGCGTTCGAAGAGTTAGGTATGGCTGAAAGCTCAGACGGCATTTTAGAGTTACCTGAAGACGCAGTAATTGGCACAGATATTCGCGAATACTTCGGCTTAGATGATGTGACTATTGACGTTGATTTAACGGCAAACCGCAGTGACTGTCTTGGTATTAAAGGTCTTGCACGCGAAGTAGGCGTATTAAACAGCCTTGACGTTACTAACGTTGAAATTACACCGGTTACACCGACAATTGATGACAAAATTGACATTGAACTAGTTAATCCTGAGTCATGTCCTCGTTATTTAGGTCGTGTAATTAAGGGCATTAACCTAAACGCTAAATCACCACTTTGGATGGTTGAGAAATTACGTCGCAGCGGTATTCGTTCAATTGATCCTGTTGTTGATGTAACAAACTACGTATTACTCGAACTTGGTCACCCAATGCACGCGTTTGACTTAAACGCAATTGAAGGTGGTATTAAAGTACGTAACGCAAATCCAGGTGAAGAGCTTGTATTACTTGACGGCAATACGGCAAAGCTAAAAGAAAACACGCTGTTAATTGCTGATGACCAAAAAGCACTTGCGATGGCGGGTATCTTTGGTGGTGAGAAATCAGGTGTTACCGAAACAACACACGATATCTTATTAGAAAGTGCTTTCTTCAGCCCGCTGGCAATTGCTGGACAAGCGCGTAGCTACGGTTTACATACGGATGCATCGCACCGTTATGAACGCGGTGTTGATTACAAACTTCAGCAAGACGCAATGGAGCGTGCAACCCAACTATTACTTGATATTGTTGGCGGTGAAGCAGGCCCTGTAGTTGAAGCTGTATCTGAAGCGCACCTACCAAAAGCTAAATCAGTGACATTACGTCGCGCACGTTTAGACCGTGTTATCGGCTACCACATTGATGATGCAACGGTAACAAATATTCTTACTCGTTTGGGTCTTACAGTTAGCTTTGAAAATGACACATGGCAAGCAGATGTACCAAGTTACCGTTTTGATATTTCAATTGAAGAAGACTTAATTGAAGAAGTCGCACGTGTATTTGGTTATAACAATATTCCAAACGTAGCACCAACAGCGAAATTGGCGATGACAGATCACCAAGAAGCCGTGCTGCCGCTTAAGCGTTTTCGCAATGAATTAGTAAGCCGTGGTTACCAAGAGGCAATCACCTACAGTTTTGTTGACCCTAAAGTACAAAGCTTGCTACACCCAAGTGCTGATGCGCTGGTATTACCGCACCCAATTTCAATTGAAATGTCGGCAATGCGCGTAAGCTTATTACCAGGCTTATTAGGCTCTGTGGTATATAACCAAAACCGTCAGCAATCACGTATCCGCCTATTTGAATCAGGCTTAAAGTTTGTTAAAAACGATGCCGCTGAAAATGGTGTTGAGCAAACGCAAATTATTGGTGGTGTGATTTACGGTAACACGCATAACGAACATTGGGGTATCGCATCAACAGTAGTCGACTTTTTTGATATCAAAGGCGACGTTGAGGCACTATTAAACCTAACTGGTGATATGGCGAATATTTCGTTTGTTGCTGAGCAAAATGAAGGTTTACACCCAGGTCAATCAGCTTCGATTATAAGAAATGGTAAAAAAATTGGTTACTTAGGCTGTATTCACCCAGAAATACAGTCTAAACTAGGAATTAACAATCAAGTTTTTGCCTTTGAAATCGAGTTGTTAGGTTTAGAAAACCGTGTATTACCTGAAGCGGTTGAGGTTTCTAAGTTCCCATCTAACCGACGCGATATTGCGATTGTTGTTAAAGATTCGGTAAATGCTGGTGATATTTTAGAGTCAATTAAAAAAGTTGGCGGAAATCAACTAGTTGACCTAAACTTATTCGACGTGTATAAGGGCAAAGGAGTTGAGGCTGATCACAAGAGTTTAGCGATTGCATTAACACTGCAAAATTCAGAGCGAACCCTTGAAGAGAAAGACATCAACTCAATTGTAGACTTAGTGGTGGCCGAATTGGCTGAACAATTTAACGCATCGTTGAGGGACTAGATTATGGCGCTTACAAAAGCCGACATAGCTGAACACCTATTTGTAAAACTGGGTATTAACAAAAAAGACGCTAAAGACCTTGTCGAAAGCTTTTTTGAAGAGATTCGTACTGCACTAGAAGCAGGCGAGCAAATTAAGCTTTCTGGCTTTGGTAATTTTGATCTTAGAGATAAGAAAGAGCGTCCGGGGCGCAACCCTAAAACGGGTGAAGATATTCCAATTTCTGCACGCAGAGTTGTTACATTCCGCCCAGGTCAAAAACTGAAGACACGCGTAGAAGTTGGTACCAGTAAAGACTAACCAAGCGTATGTATGAAGCCAATTCGAAAAAGCCTGCTTAATGCAGGCTTTTTTATTTGCTCTTTACTAGGGTCTGTTGACCTTTTAAGTTCGTTTTTGCAGCAGTTTGATTGGGTTTTATACAAGGCAGAGGCTGCGTGGCATAGTTATTCTATGTGAGTCAGCCGATAACACAGTAGAAAAGCCAATCAAGCGCTGCCAAATGGTTCTTTTGAGCGCACTTTTCTCATTGTTGCCTACATGGATGTAGGTAAGGGGCGTGAGCAGGACGCGGAAGCTTTGCTCGATATTTGCTTAGATTACTAGGCCACACATCGAGCGCCACGATAAAAGC
Source organism: Pseudoalteromonas sp. XMcav1-K (assembly GCF_044005875.1). Lineage (NCBI taxonomy): Bacteria > Pseudomonadati > Pseudomonadota > Gammaproteobacteria > Alteromonadales > Pseudoalteromonadaceae > Pseudoalteromonas > Pseudoalteromonas sp. XMcav1-K. The sequence goes on from NZ_JBIPJE010000043.1 coordinate 141,690, forward strand.
ACGCTCAAAAAGAACAAAAATAGAACAGCAAAGGTCAACAGACCCTACAAGCAATCGAATTTTACTTGATGTAAAAACCTTATCGTGGCGACGTGAAATTACCGTCTTCAATACGCGATAGGGTATCTGCCGCAAGATTTGCGAGCTCACTTAATGATTTACCTTGATTGGTAAGCTCATATTCAAGCGGTGCTAAGTCAATATTTTGCACGCCGGCTTCTTTTGCTACTAATGCCCAAATATAAGAAAGCTTATGCTCTTCCATTTGATAAAACATATTTGTCAGTGCAGTGTAGATTTCTGGCTTGGCTTCGTTGCCAGCAGGGTTTAACTCAAGCGCATGGTAAAGCTTATCTATTGCCAAATCGCTATCAAACTTAGTGTAGTAAGTTGCTAATTTGTATTGGAATTCAGATGTTTCTAACTCACGTTTTTCATCCATTGCAATCAGTGATTGAATAGCACCTTCATCACCATTTCGTGACCAGTGATAGAATAGCAGGTGTGGATATTGTGAATTTTGTGTCTCTTTCGATAAACGGTTTATCTCTTTTAGTGCAGTGAGGTGACCGTTTACGCGCGACGTGGTTTTTTCTTTTAGTTTAATGTGTTCAATGCTAGCTGCTAACTCAACACATTTCGCATAATCGTGAAATGCGCTGAGTAGTTTGTATTTAGTTGCATCATCAGGCGTTTTTGATTCTGCATAACGCCCTAAAATAACGTCGGCACGCTCGGTATTACAATGGCTGTCGGTATTAAGATCGGCGCAAAACTGGCTATTTTCGTCACAAATTTCACGAATACTTTTGGCATTGTCGCAGCCAACGAGAAGAGAAAGCAAACAAAGTGCAGATAGTTTTTTTAACACAATTTAATGACATAACTACAATAGGATGTTCTAAGCTTAGCGAATCCTTTGCTTAAATGTAATAGTGCATTGGTCATAATTCGCATAAATTTGTTTTCGCTCAAGGGGGTTATCGGTACACGGCAAAAGTCTGATATTGAAATGGTGGAAAAAACAATGTTTTTCAATTAGAATGCACGCGTCTAAAGCACTTCTCACAATTAACGCTTTAGGCTATCCGTTCAAAATTTTACGTTTAGGTAGACAAAATGACCTCATCTCACGAGCAAGATTATCTGAATAGCTGGCAGGAACGCCAAGACTTCGCTGAAAGCATGCAACCAATTATTGGTAAGCTTTACCGTAACCGTGGCATCGAGATTGCCATCTACGGTCGTCCACTAATTAATGCAAGCACAATTGATGTTATTAAAGCACACAAAACTGTTGCACAATTTGAAGACAGCAAACTACGTCTTCGCGAAAGCTTCCCGTTTTTAGAAGCTATCGACAAAATGGAACTGACTTCAGCACGTATCGATTTAGGTAAACTAGCTTATGCTTATATCTATAAAAATGCGGGTGAAGGTCGTTCAATCGAAGAGTACCTAGCAGCAGAACTAGCTGAAATCCACAATAAAGAAGACAAAATTGAACCGCGCGACGTAGTACTATACGGTTTTGGTCGTATCGGTCGTTTATTAGCACGTCTTCTAATCGAGAAAAGTGGTCCTCACACAGATTTACGTTTACGTGCAATTGTTGTACGTGGCGGTAAAAAAGGCGACCTTGAAAAGCGTGCAAGCTTATTACGCCGCGATTCGATTCATGGTCCTTTCAACGGTTCAATCACTGTTGATAATGAGCGTAATGCAATTAAAGCAAACGGTAGCTACATTCAAGTTATCTACGCTAACTCGCCAAGCGAAGTAGATTACACGCAGTACGGCATTGAAAATGCACTTGTAGTGGATAACACAGGTATCTGGAAAGACGAAGATGGCCTTGGTCAGCATTTAGCGGCAAAAGGTGCGTCAAAAGTACTTCTTACAGCACCAGCTAAAGGCAATATCAAAAACGTTGTTTACGGCGTAAATAACAAAGATATCCTGTCTGAAGATACAATTATCTCAGCAGCAAGCTGTACAACAAATGCGATTACGCCAACGCTAAAAGCATTAAATGACAAGTTCGGTATTAAGAACGGTCACGTTGAAACAGTTCACTCGTACACGAACGACCAGAACTTAATTGATAACTATCACAGCGCTGAGCGCCGTGGCCGTGCTGCGGCACTTAACATGGTTATCACGTCAACGGGTGCTGCAAAAGCAGTATCTAAAGCATTACCTGAGCTTGAAGGTAAGCTTACAGGTAACGCTATTCGCGTACCGACACCAAATGTGTCAATGGCAATTCTTAACCTTAACCTTGAAACTGCAACATCAGTTGAAGAGTTAAACGAATTCTTACGTGAAACCGCACTTTACTCAGATTTACGTGACCAAATCGATTACACTGCATCTACTGAAATCGTATCAACTGACTTAGTTGGTAGCCGTTATGCAGGTGTTGTTGATTCACAAGCAACGATTGTTGATGGTGATCGCGTAGTACTTTACGTTTGGTACGATAACGAGTTTGGTTATAGCTGTCAGGTTGTTCGCTGTATGCAAGATATGGCTGAAGTAACACACCCAAGCTTACCTCGTTAATCTAATTTTTTATCTAAAAGCCGGCCATTGTGCCGGCTTTTTTATTCAATTACTCGCATATTGTTTCAGCCCACTCGTTATTTTGATAGGCTTAAAGCTATTGTGCGTTAGGGAACACAGTTTATGAGAATTACAAGCCAATTCGATAGCGGTAATATTGAGGTACTTAGCCTTGAGAACCGTGAAGATATTCAATTAAAAATTAAAAATGACAACCAGTCTGAATTTTTCCAGTGGTTTCACTTTAAATTAGAATCACAAATTGATTTATTACATCGTTTGACGATTGTTGATTTAGATAAATCAGCGTACCCAGAAGGGTGGGTTGATTACCAAGCAGTTGCATCGTATGACCGTCAAACATGGTTCCGAGTACCAACTAAGTTTGAAAATAACCAATTAGTTATCGAATTTACACCAGAGTGCGAACAAGTATATTTCGCATACTTTGCTCCATACAGTTATGAGCGTCACCAAGACTTACTTTCTTGGGCGCAATCACACGAAAGCTGTACTATAGAAACATTAGGTGAAACACTTGATGGCCGCGATATTAGCGTATTACAAATCGGCGAACCTGCTGACGATAAGAAAACAATTTGGATGATCGCCCGTCAGCACCCTGGTGAGACCATGGCAGAGTGGTTTATTGAAGGTGTGCTTCACAAACTATTGGATGACGAAGACGCACATGCCGCTGCACTATTAAATAAAGCGGTTTTCTATATTGTGCCAAATATGAACCCAGACGGCAGTGTACGTGGTCACCTTCGTACTAATGCGGCGGGCGTTAACCTAAACCGTGAATGGCAAACACCATCAATCGAAAAGAGCCCAGAAGTGTATTTTGTACGCGAAAAAATGTTCGCTACCGGTGTTGATATGTGTCTTGATGTACACGGCGATGAAGCGATTCCGTTTAACTTCTTTGCGGGCAGTGAAGGCATTCCACGTTACGATGCGCGCTTAAAAGACCTAGAAGATAGCTTTAAAGCGGCGATGTTTGTGACTACACCAGAATTCCAAGATGAACATGGTTATCCAAAAGATGAACCAGGTCAGGCAAATCTTACTGTAGGTTCTAGCTGGGTTGGTCAAGAGTTTAACTGCCTTTCATACACGATTGAAATGCCATTTAAAGATAATAATAATTTACCAGATGTTGATTACGGCTGGTCAGATCGCCGTTCGTATTCATTTGGACAAGACACACTTGCAGCAATCGTAAGTGTGGTAGATAAACTACGATAATAACAATAGGGGAGCTTATACCAATTCACTTAAATGGCTGATCATTTTAGCGGGTTAAATATCATGCTAACTGCGTTTGAATTCATCAATGTAGAACAACTACATAAGAAAAATTCCGCCTTGTTATCATTTCATTTCTCCAGCGCTACTTATAATCACATACTTAACAGAGTTGGTATTGCTGCCCAAAAAAATAATAACAAGAGGAACAAGTTGTGGAAGCATTTGGCAATTTTTTAGATATGCTAGATGGTATGTTAGGGAGCGCCTTTTGGTTTCCTTACGTGCTACTAGGGGTTGGTCTATTTTTCACCATTTACTTAAAATTTCCACAGGTGTTGTATTTTAAACACGCCTGGAAAATTGTAAGTGGTAAATACGATAAAAAAGAACACGAAGGTGATACAACGCACTTCCAAGCGTTAGCAACAGCACTTTCAGGTACCGTGGGTACGGGTAACATCGGTGGTGTTGCACTGGCAATATCAATTGGTGGTCCAGCGGCGCTTTTCTGGATGTGGATGACTGCGTTTTTCGGTATGACAACCAAATTTGTTGAGGTAACGTTATCTCATAAATATCGTGTTAAAACAGAAGACGGCACTATGGCCGGTGGTCCAATGTACTACATGGACCGTCGCTTAAATATGAAATGGCTTGCGGTACTGTTTGCAATCGCAACCGTAATTAGCTCATTTGGTACAGGTTCACTGCCACAAATCAATAATATCGCTCAAGGTATGGAAGCAAGCTTTGGTCTTGAACCGATGCTAACAGGTGGCGTTTTAGCAATTTTATTAGCACTGGTTATTTTAGGTGGTATTAAACGTATTGCGGCAATTACTTCACGCGTTGTGCCATTTATGGCAGCCGTTTATATCATTGGTGCGTTTGGCGTAATTTTTTATAACATCGAAAATATCGGCCCTGCATTTGCCTCGGTATTTACTAATGCCTTTACGGGTTCTGCAGCAGCAGGCGGCTTTATTGGTGCGTCATTTGCCTATGCGTTTAACCGTGGTGTAAACCGTGGTTTATTCTCAAACGAAGCAGGTCAAGGTTCTGCGCCAATTGCCCACGCCTCAGCGAAGGCGGATGAGCCAGTATCTGAAGGTATGGTGTCAATTCTTGAACCGTTTATCGATACAATTATTATTTGCACGTTAACGGGTCTTGTAATTTTATCATCAGGCGCGTGGACAGAAAAATTTGATACACGTTTTGAACGTACCAGCATGGAATTCATCGATGGTACATATCATGAGCGTGTTGATGCACAGCGCAACGAACTTTACGCGTATTTAAATGGCGGTGAGTCAAGCGTTAAGCCGTTTAATGGTACGCTAAATGTTGTTGAAGGTAAGGCTGTAAATCAAAACTTTACAGTGTTACACAATCGCTCAGTGGGTGAGAAAATTCGCTTCTTACTTGATGGCGACCACTTGCATACTGGTACAATTGTTATCAAAAAAGGTAAAATTGTTGATAAAAGCATCGTTGTTAAGGGTAAATCGCTTGTGCACTCAGCAGAGCTAACAACGCTTGCATTCCAGCGTGGTTACTTTGGTGAAAACGGTCAATACATTGTATCGATCGGTTTATTACTATTTGCGTTCTCTACGGCAATTGCATGGTCTTACTATGGTGACCGCGCAATGACCTATTTACTAGGAACTCGTTCAGTAATGCCTTATCGCGTATTTTATGTCGCAGCGTTTTTCTGGGCATCATTTGCAGACACCACTTTAGTGTGGAAATTGGCTGCAGTTGCCATTGTTGTAATGACCTTACCTAACTTATTCGGCATTATGTTGCTGCGTAAAGAAATGAAACAGTCAGTAGATGACTATTGGGTGAAGTTTAAAAAAGACAACAGCCAAGAAAAAGAGTAAAATAGAAGGCGCCTTAAGGCGCCTTTTTTATTAGTTTAATGGAGCAGTAAATGGCGAGGATAAGTTGTCCAGCGTGTAGCAAACCGATTTCCGATAAACATAAAGTATGTCCACATTGTGATACTGCTGTAGCGGGGCTTGATGATCATGAAAGAGCCAGGCTCGCCAGTCGTCGTTACGTTAAGCGCAAGCAAGCGCTGCTCAATCAGTCATTTGTTGCATTGATTATTTTCTTAGGTGGTTTTTTGTACCTTTACTCACGAGAGCTCGCTGCAGATAGCATTGAACAAATGACAACCTATGGCGCCATTGCCGTGGGTTTTATCTGGTACCTTATTAACCGTATTCGCATCATTTTATTGAAAAAGTCTTAGCATGAACATTGAACACTTAGTTAACACCTTAACGCCAGAAATTTTCGAACGCCTTGAGTACGGCGCTGCAACTGGAAAGTGGCCAGATGGCACGCCACTGTCTGATGAGCAACGAGAGCAAACTGTTCAGCTAGTGATGTTGTACCAAGCAAAAGTAGCTAAAACCAATGAGCAATTCACGATTGGTGAAGATGGCCAGATGGTGCAAAAGTCAAAAGCAGAATTAAAGAAAGAATTCAGTCCTAAAAATGAGATCGCAAGGTTCGCGCAAGATGATATTTAGTAGTTTATTCACGCCGAAATGGAAAAGTAAAAAAGCATCAGATCGTTTATTAGCAATTAGCCAACTTGATGCCAATAAAGTAAAAGATAATACAATCTTAAACCAGTTAGCTAATAATGATGACGACGACAAGGTTAAGATTGCAGCATTAAAACGCATTAATGACATTAGTTTATGGTGGCAAACATATAAACAAGAAAACAGCCAGCCAGTTGTTAGTGCAGCTGAAAAAGAAATTTTTAATCAGCTTGAACAAAAAAAGCCAACTAACGATGAACTTGAGTTACTGGTAAAACGTTGTGATAAAACCCAACAATTAGAAGCGTTACTGCCACTAGTAAACGATTTTAATGTGCAAGTTTCGTTACTAAAGCGCATCGGTAAAAAGCCGTTAATCACAGATTTCTTTGCTCACGCCAGCGATTCGCAACAACTGGAGTTAGTTCCAGTTATGCAACAATATCAATTAGATAAAGCATTGTTAAAGCATGCAAAACCAGCACTTGCTGAACAACTAAAACAACAAGAAGAAACGCGTAAACGCGAAGCGCTTAAACCAATCGAGGTGAATAAGGCGAGTACATTAGTATTGGCTAAGCTAAACGCATTGCGCGATAAGTTTGATTTTGTAAAGTGCGATACCGAATACAAACAACTTGAAGCCCAGTGGCAGCAGCTTGAATTAGATTACTTAGACGATAAGCAAAGTGTGGTTGCTAAATACCAAGATATTACGGCAAAAGCACAAAAGCATTTAGTTGGTTTAAAAGCCAAGTTTGATGAAGAGCAAGCGGCTAAGTTAAGACAAGATAAAATTAAGTCAGTAAAGCAAACAAGCGTAAGCTTGAAAGAATGCGGTGAAAATGCGCTAGATGCGCTATTGCTTGAACCTACAGCTGATAATGTATCAGCACTTGAAACGTCATTATCAGCAATGAATGCGCATCAAGCAGAGCTAGATAGCTTATCACAAAGCGACAGTGACTTTACTAAGTTCACTCAGCGTTTAAAAGCACAATGTGCTGAAATAAAAGATGTTATTGAGTCATTGCCTGCGATTGCTGAGCAAGTTAATTTAGGTAAAGCATTAATTGTTGCAAGTGACTTACAAGGGCTTGATGAAGCGCAAGAAGCTAAGTCTCAGTGGTATAGCACCACGTCAGATATGCTAAAACAGTTACCAAAACCGTTATTGCAAAACTATCAAAAGCAAATGCGCGAAATGGATAAGCACTGGAAAGCCTCGCATCAAGACCTGCTTAAAGAGGTTAAATCGCTACAACAGGATGTAACGAAACAGCTTAAAGATATCAAGCGTTTAATTGACGCTGGTCGCTACAAGGTGTGTTTTGGTATTTTTAAAGGTGTACAAGAAAATATTGAAAAGCTACCTAAGTCATCACAACAAAAGCTTGAAGCAGAATATCAACTTGTTGATCAAGAATTAACGAAGGTAAACGAGTGGCAACGTGAAATTAGTTTGCCGAAACGCCATGAGTTAATTGAAGAAGTTAAGCAGAAAATTGCACAAAATGATGTAGATATTGCCGAGTTAAGCCAATGGATTAAGGTAGCACGTAAACGTTGGAACGAACTTGGCTACATTGCAACGGATGAAGAAAAAACGCTAGATGAAACTTTTAATCAACAGTTAGAAATCGCGTTTACGCCGTGTCGAGAGCACTATGCTGCACTTGAAGCCGCTCGCGAACAAAATGTTGTGACACGTAAAAACCTGATTGTGCAATATCAAGCGTTAGCAGATAGCGTAAGTACGCTAACACTAAAAGAGGTAGAAAAGCAGTATAAGCAGCTTAAGCAAAATTGGCGCAATGCAGGCGAAGTCGATAACAAAAATTATAAACAGCTGCTTGCAGAGCTAAAACCGATTGATAACCAAATATTTGCGTTTATTAAAGCGGCGTATGCGGTTAATGCAGATACAAAAGCGAAACTCGTAAAAGAGGCTGAAGCCTGTTTAACAGACGATAATATTGAAAACGTGATTGAGCAATTAAAGTCATTGCAACAACGTTGGAAAGATATCGGTTTTGCCGGTAAAAAGCTTGAAAACCAGCTGTGGAATGAGTTTAGAGCAGTTAATGATCGTGCGTTTTCATTGCGCGACAGTGAGCGCCAAGCCAAGCGAGAGCAGCAAGACGAGAAACTCGTTTCACTGCAAAGCGAGTTCACGCGCATTACACAAGACGTTGAGTTAGATAATGTAGAGTCGCTAACAAATGCAATTTCAGCGCTAGCGAATTTACGTGATGAACTGAAGCAGGCTTATTTACTGAAATCTCAGTTATCAAATGAGGTAAGCAGTACGTTGACAGAGTATGCTGCAAAGCAAGAAGTACTCAAAAACAGTAAAGATAAAGAAAAGTTAATTTCACTGTTTGAACAACTTGAACAAGGTATTGTTCCTCCGTCTTGGCAACAAAAAGTACCTAGCGAGTTAACGCGCCAGCAAATTACGATTCGTATTGAATTGTTAAACGAAATGGGCTCTCCAGAATCTGATGATGCGGTACGACTGAGTGAACAAGTAACATTGCTTCAAGAAAAAGTGAATGGTGCAGCGTTAGATAATGAAACCCTGTTAAAGCAGTGGCTTAGTAAAGGTGAAATCGACAGTGAGTCGTTAGCGCTGTTAGCACGCATTAAACCAGCGTTTATATAATGGACTTTTAACTCTAAAAATTGAGAAAAGCCCGTTTTAAAAAGCCACATAAGTGGCTTTTTTTATTGCCATTCCACTGTAGTTAACCAGAAGCAGAGCGGTGTTAGTACTTAGCTATTTAGACTTCGTTTATTCACATATTAGTTAAATAGTACGCAAGTTAAAAAACGTTAGAAAATGATCGTTATTTTCGACTGTTGCTGAGCTTTTTCTTTAGCCTTTTTAATTCGTCTTGTTGCAAGTCGATCAAATCCCTGTACTCTTCCTTGATTTGCTTGCGTTTGGCTTTTACCTCTCTTTTTAAGGCTGTTTTGTCTTCTTTTGACATGTGCTTATTGAGCTGTGTTTTTAATTGTGCCAGCTCATTTAATCGCGCCTGTTTCAGAGCACTTATTTTATGCTCAACCCCTTTTATGTCGGATTTAATTTTCAGTACATGTTGTTTTTGGGTGTAGCGATCGATAGTGTCTTTTTTTGCGAATGGCTTAGAGCTGGTGTTAACCGCTTTCAATGTCAGTGTTTGTTGTTGATGTTTCGATTCACATGGAAATTGACTAAAAGTAATGCCGTTTTGTGTTGTGCATTTATAGTAATCCAGCGCTGAACATGTGAATGGAATAAAGAGTAGGGTGGTGAGTAGCTTCATTGCGATTCCCTCATAATCTAGTGACATCCTGTCTCGTCACTAGATTATAGAAAGAGAATAGCTATTGCTCAAATTGCTTTAATTTCTTCAGGCTTTGCACTAAAAATGGCACTTCAAGGTGACTATCAATCGCGAATCCTTGCTGTGCTGATACTGTTTCATGTTTACCGTCAGACGTAAGTAAGGTTAGTTTATCTTTTTTATAGATAAGTAAGGTATTGCCACTAATATTCACACCTGTGTCGCTACCATTATACAGGTTGTTACCTAACGTCGTATTTTGCACGTTTTGGCAATCAAACGTGTTGGCAAGCACGGTTGTAATCACATCTTGTGGTGTAATAATGCCTGCAGGTGTAATGTGCTCAGCTGTATAAAGAGTTGATTTTGACCACGCATCTTCTTCGCTATTTGCCAGAGAAAATGCAAAATCTACAACGCTATTTTTAATGGTTGCAAGCTCGTCTTGTGTTTTCACATAGTGAACCGTTAAGCTGGCGTTTTCATCTTCTGCTAAGCGCGGAAGATTAATAAACGATGCATTAACGCTATTGCTCCATGCTGGTAAAATCCCCTGTGCACGAATCACTTTTTGATAGTAACTTGGCAAGCCATAAACCAGGTTGAAAAGTGATTCACGCTTATTTGCTGGCTGATAAAAGTTATCTGTGGTATCAAGCGCTTTGTCGCTTAAATACTGATTTAATAATGCCTGGTTATCAAACACTAATATTTCTGCAGAAGCTGAATTTGTATTACAGGTTAGCGGCTGGTTTGGCGCAACATAAGTTACTTTTTCATTGGCAAAGCTAACATTTTGCGCTTCTTTGTATTCGTCTAAATCGACAAGTTGGTAACGTGCTAATAAACTTTTCGCTGTGGTTGGGTAAGAAAGCGGTAAAACGTTATCTTGCTTGGTGATATCTAGCTTAACATTCGCATCAGCCCAAATATGAAGCAGGTGACTGGCGACAAAGGCAACAATAAATACCGGAGAGATATAACGACGAAACGGTTTTTGTCTTAATTCTGTGAGGTGTCGCCACGTAAAGTTACTGGCAACGAGTTCAAAAAACAAAATGACAAAAATAATGCCGCCCGCAATAAATAGCGAAAGGCTAGGATTAGTAGAAATTGTGTCACTGATCAAGGACACAATCTGTTCAAATACCTGCGGCGACAAATGATAGCCAAGTTGAAAATAAACATAGGCGTCTAATGCCAGAAGCGACATGGTAAAGGTTGCAATTACTGCAGCCATGCCCCGAATATGCCGCGGGTATGGAAAAATAAGACTGAGCGGAAAAATTGTCAGCACAAAGCATAAAAATGTCAAAAAGCTAATGTGACCTAGCCAGTTTAACAACAAGAATACTTTGCCGCTAAACGTCATCGGCATTGGATCTGAAATTAAATAGAGGCTACTCACAATCAATGCAAATAAAATATTTGCAAAGGTGAACCAGTGGCCCCAGCTCAACAGTTTTGCCGCTTTAGACGAAAACGCTTGTTGTGATGACAAATTCATAGCGTTACTTTACAGAGTCTTTTAATGCTTGTGTAAAATTATCTATTAGGGCTTGTCGTTGTGCTGCTGGCACTTTTTCATTAATGATATGTGAAAGTGTATTGCCAAGACTCATTAGGCTTAAATCTAATGGCGCTTTGTGGGCTACAAGGGTTTTTAAAAGGTCATCAACAAGATTTTCTACTTGCTGGTCTGAATATTTTGATAAGATAGGCATCAATTAAGTTCTAATTTTATAAAATTACTCATATTTTAACATTTGAGGCGCGAAAAACAAAGATGACAGTGCAAGTAGAAAGACTCGTCGTTCACTATGTCGACAAAAAAGACGAAACAGTTGAAATTCATCTTCGTAATGATGAAATGCCAGTCAACGATAAGGTTAATGTGTTTATCGATCAGTTACACCATGCCTACAACGGTAAGCCAGGAAAAGGCTTTTGCGGTTTTAGTCCAGAGAAAAACGGCGTGGTAAGTTCGAGTATTCAAAGTTATCGTCAAGGTGAAATGCATTTTTATCATTTAACTGAACAGGCTGCCGAGGTTTTAAAAGAAGAATTAAACAAATACGCGTTTAATGAAACGGGTTACCTTATTTTTTGTCACTACCGTTTTGTTGCCGACGACTATGTGATGATTGCATTGATAAATGTAAAAGAGCATTACTCGATTAACCAAGAGCTCGACCTTACTTCGTCGCGTCATTTAGATATCGCGAAAATGCAGTTAGCGGCACGTATCGATCTTAACGGTATGGCAACAGCGCTTGAAGACAACCGTTATATTTCATTTATTAAAGGGCGTGCAGGGCGTAAAGTTGCCGATTTCTTCTTAGACTTTCTAGGCTGTGAAGAGGGGATTGATGCGCGCCAACAATCGCAAGCTATGTTATCGGCGGTTGAAGACTATTTATCGGATAGACAATTTGATAAAACCGAAAAAGATGACTTACGCAAGCAAGTTTTTGATTATTGCTCAGACTGTGTTGCTACTGGCAGCGATGCTGACGTATCACAGTTATCAAGCACCATAAGTAAAGATGATGAAGTAAGCTTTGATAGCTTTTATAAAGAGCAAGCCTACGATTTAGAAGAGTCATTCCCAGTTGATAAAAAGACGGTAACGTCTATGGTGAAATTTTCTGGTCAAGGCAGTGGTGTAAGTGTGAGTTTTGAGCGCAAGCATTTAGGTGAACGTGTTTTATATGATAAGTACAGCGACACCTTAACCATTAAAGGAACTCCACCTAACTTGAAAGACCAATTAGAGCGTTTCTTTGAAGAAAACTAACGTGAATAAGTTTTAACTCGATCTGCCAGATTTGATTTACAGAGCTGAATCAAATCTGGCAGTGAATAGCCGATTTGTGCCAACAACTGCCATTCGTAACGCCTAAATAAACGGCGAAAAATAGTAGGCTAAAATAAGCGACGGAGGAGCGCAAGCCTACTGTTTTGCGTCCACGGTTTAATTGGCTTGTTATATGCTCATAAACCTACGCTAATAAATTTACTATTTAACTTTTCACTTAAACCTTTTTCTAATTCTAAAGGCTGAGTATCTAGTTGCTCTCTGATAAATTTTAAGTTTTGAGAATATTCGGGATTATTAGCCATTTTTTCTACGTTGTAATAAATACGTGAAAATAAATCATCGTCTAAATATTTTTGAGACTCAATTGCACCCTCTCGAATTAACCTTTCCCGAAGGGATAGTTTGTAAAAAATATCATCTACAGTAAGTCTTAAAACATGTGCTCTAAAATCAGTTATACGTGCATTATCTATTTCTTTTACTGAAGCTTTGCAATTTTCGTTTGTAGCTTCAATTAACTGTTCAACTTTTGATTTGTCTTGTGCAAATGCAAGAGATGAAAAGAACGATAAAATTAGAAGTAATCTCATTGCTCCTCCTGAGCATATAACAGTTTATTAAGAGGCAAGTTGCCTCTTTTTCTACCGCAACATCGCCTGTTTACATACTGAAGCAATTTATAACACTAATAATTAGTTGTTACTAGTCAGATAGTTATTTGAAAATTGACATTTTATCAGTTGTAAAAAACAGGCAAATTGCCTGTTAATAATATTAAGGGGGATATAATCATTAATAAATGGATAGATTATTCAACGGCTGCTATTCGCTCATGGCGGCCTGTCAGGAGAAGTCCAAACCTATTCATAGAAACTACAAGAACAAATATTAGCTGCAACAATTAATGCTAGCTGAAGAGTTACTATTTCAATTCGCTCTAAATTTCAGACAAAAAAAGAGCCGCATAATGCGGCTCTTTTAGTTACAACTTAAGATTAAACTGTTTTTGCCATTGGTGCGCTTGCTTTACCAACTGGGTTAATGCTACCCGGTTGCATACTGCTTGCACTTGGTACTTGGCGTTCACTGTGTGGCATTGCTGATGGCATTTCAAAACCTTCAGTCATTGCGCCACCAGACGCTTTTGTCATTGGCGCACTTGCATGGCGATAAGCTACGCCGTTTGTCGCAGGTGCTGTGTTTGTTTCAGTTTGAGCAGCAACCGCTGCAACACTTGGTGTTTCAACTGTTGTCGTTTCTGCTTGTTGCGTTTCAACAACGTCTTCAGCAGATGGAACGGCAGCGTCAAGGTTTTCACCGTTAGCGTCTTCAACTACTTCAGCTTTAACTTCAGGCTGCGTTTTTTCAACTTTTGGTGCTTCTTCAACTTTAGTTGGTTCAACGACAACCTCAGCTGCAGCATTTTCTGCGACCTTTGTTTTAACAATCGGTGCTTCAACAGCTTCGGTTTTAGTCTCTTGCACTTCAGGAGTTGCGACTGAGTCAACTTCCACTTCTGCCATTGCTTGATCAGCAACTGGTACAAAGCCTGGTGACTCCGTTGTCTCAAGTTCAATATCAGACTTAGTTTCGCTTGGCTTTTTACGACGCTGACCGGCTGCACGTAAATGGCGCGGCGAACGGCGAGAGCGAGTACGTGTCTCTTTTTCGTCGTCGTTTTGTGATTCAGCGCTTTCAGTCGCGGCTTTTGGCTCACTAACTTGTTCTACAGGTTCATTGGCTACGTCGTTAGCAACAACCTGTTGCTCGGCAACTTCTTGTGTTTTTTGCTCTGCAACCGGCGCGTCAGCGTTTGATTCTGAAGCCGCTACAAGATCAGCGTTTTCTACTTCTTCAGTCACTTTTGCTGGCTTTTTCGCTTTTACAGGCTTAGAACGCTGTGGCTTTTGCTTTTCAACCGGAGCTGTATTTTCAACTACAGGCGCTTGCGTTTCTGTATTTGTCTCTAACGCTTCATTGGTTTTCTCAATACGCACTTTTTTACGCATATTGCGACGTTGACGACGCTCTTTTACTTTAACCGGCTGTTGTTGATTTGCTTCCACCTCAACAGGCTTTTGTTCTTTCTCAACCTTGTTAGCGTTTGAGCGGTTGTTACGGCGGCGACGATTGTTGTTCTCTTTTGAGTTACGTTTTTCATCGCGCTGTTCGCGTTGCTCTTTTTGCTCACCAGCAGCTTGCTTATTACGGTTGTTCGGTTTGCGCTGATTGCGACGTCGATTGTCGTTACCACGTTGGTTATTACGACGACCACCGCGTTTTTGTACCGGCTTTTCTGGTTCTTCAGAAGCAAACAGGCTACCAAACCACTTAGCGATCTTAGTGAATAAGCCTTCTTTTACTTCTTTTTTAACTGGCGCAGGTTCGCTTGGTACAACAACACCTTGGAGTACTGGTTGCTCTTTAACCGCTTTTTCAGCGTGAACAATGGCATCCGTTTTTACTTCAGGTGCTTGAACTTGGTCAAAGCTTACCGTTTCAATCGTTTCATCTTTCTTTAAACGCAATACTTCGTAGTGTGGTGTTTCCAAATGTGGATTTGGAATAATCACTACATGACAGCCGTGGCGTTTTTCAATACGGCGCACGCTCTTGCGTTTTTCGTTTAGTAAGTAAGTTGCTACTGGCACAGGTACTTGTGCATTTACTTGTGACGTATTGTCTTTAATCGCTTCTTCTTCTAGTAGACGAAGAATCGATAATGCAAGTGACTCGTTTGAGCGCACAGTACCTTGGCCGTTACAACGAGGGCAGGTGCCTTGGCTTGCTTCACCCAGTGATGGACGAAGACGCTGACGCGACATTTCAAGTAAACCGAAACGTGAAATTTTGCCAATTTGTACACGTGCGCGGTCTGGTTTAACTGCTTCTTTTAATTTGTTTTCAACAGCGCGTTGGTGGCGCGGCGGTGTCATATCAATAAAGTCGATAACAACTAGGCCACCTAAATCACGTAAGCGAAGTTGGCGCGCAATTTCATCTGCTGCTTCTAAGTTAGTGTTTAGTGCCGTTTCTTCAATATCGCCGCCTTTTGTTGCTTTAGACGAGTTGATATCAATTGATGTTAACGCTTCAGTTGGGTCAATAACGATTGAGCCACCTGACGGTAAACGTACTTCACGTTGGAATGCAGATTCAATTTGGCTTTCAATCTGATAATGGGTAAACAGTGGCGCATCACCTGTGTAAAGTTTTACACGGTTAATGAAGTCTGGGCGAAAACGTTCGATATGTGCTTTTGCTTCATCGAATACGCGCTGCTTATCAATTAAAATCTCGCCAATATCACGACGCAAATAATCACGAATAGCGCGGAAAATTACATTGCTTTCTTGGTGGATTAAAAATGGTGCCGGGCCGCTTTCTGACGCTTTTTTGATAGCATCCCAATGAACAAGCAGGGCACGTAAATCGTATTCAAGTTCTTCGAAAGATTTACCAACGCCGGCAGTACGTACAATTAAGCCCATGCCTTTTGGTAATTCTAAACGAGACAGTGCTTCTTTTAGCTCTGTACGCTCATCACCTTCGATACGACGAGAAATACCGCCAGCACGTGGGTTGTTTGGCATTAATACTAGGTAGCTACCAGCAACGCTAATAAAGGTAGTCAGTGCAGCACCTTTTTGACCGCGCTCTTCTTTATCAACTTGTACAATTACTTCTTGGCCTTCTTTTACAACATCTTTGATGTTTGGGCGACCGTTGAAAGTGTAACCTTCTGGGAAGTAACTGCGGGCAATTTCTTTAAGAGGGAGGAAACCGTGACGCTCAGCGCCGTAGTCGACAAAAGCAGCTTCTAGAGATGGTTCTACGCGGGTAATTTTACCCTTATAGATATTTGCTTTTTTTTGTTCATGGCCAGGGCTTTCGATATCTAGATCATATAAGCGCTGTCCATCAACCAGTGCAACGCGCATTTCTTCTTGTTGCGTTGCATTGATCAGCATACGTTTCATATTGTTAAACTCTGTAATAGTAGTAAGAGATTAACAACCAGTGTTGTTCAGACACCCACGAGTTTGTGCAGTCTCACGACTGGGCTGTCTGGGGGGAGTATAACTCCGATTTTCTGTTAAATTGCCATTCTAGGCAGGTGCTCGGTATTTGTTTCTTACCCAGCACAAAAATTCATTTAATTTTATTCTGAACGACGTTTGGTCGTAAATCTCGTATTTTATCTTTTAAAATACGTTTATTAGCTGAGTTAGATGGGGCTTTTCTGAATTACAATCTAGTACACTCATTGGTTCAGGGGGCCGCTACATGCGCTTTAAGATCGTTAAAAGCTTTAGAAAGCTGTCATAGACCTGTATGATCTGCGTCTTAAAGCGTGTTTCATCGTTAGCTTTGGCTAATAAAACACCAAATTGACACGTGGAGCGTGAATTTTGCTCACAAAAGGTCAATTTCAAGCGCGATTATCCCATTAAATATGGACGCTTCGCAACTAAATTATTACTCAAATCAGTGATTAGGCAATGTCAGAACAGCAAAAAAATCAGGTCCAATTTGTTGACATCGATGAAGGCAACCATGGGCAACGAATTGATAACTTTTTAATTACCGCTTTAAAAGGGGTGCCAAAAAGTGCAATTTACCGAATTTTGCGTAAAGGCGAAGTGCGTGTAAATAAAAAACGCATTAAGCCAGTTTATAAGCTACAAGCGGGTGATGTGGTACGTATTCCGCCAGTTAAAGTGGCAGAGAAACAAGAGTTTGTACCTAAAAATTTAGATAAAATTGCAAAGCTTGAAGACGCAATTTTATTTGAAGATAAATACCTTATGGTACTAAATAAGCCATCAGGTATGGCTGTTCATGGTGGCAGTGGCTTAAGTTATGGCTTAATCGAAGCACTGCGTAGCATTCGTCCAGATGAACGTAATCTTGAACTGGTTCATCGACTAGACCGCGATACGTCAGGCTGTTTACTCGTTTCTAAAAAGCGTTCGGTATTACGTGGGTTACATGAACAACTGCGTGAAAAAACCATGGAAAAAAATTACTGGGCACTGGTTACAGGTAGCTGGGCAAGCAAAATCAAGAATGTTACTGAGCCACTTCGTAAAAATACCTTGCAGTCGGGTGAGCGAGTAGTACGCGTAGACGAGGCAGAAGGTAAGCCGAGCCAAACCCGTTTTCGTGTTTTAGAGCGTTTTGGTCAATTTGCGACGTTAGTGCAAGCATCACCAGTAACGGGTAGAACCCATCAAATTCGTGTACATACGCAATGTAAAGGTCACCCAATTGCCTGCGATGACAAATATGGTGTTGCTGAGTTTGATAGTGAAATGAAGAAAAAAGGCTTAAATCGCCTATTTTTACACGCACATGACCTTACCTTTATTCACCCTAAAACAGAAGAGTCGATACGTGTTGAAGCACCATTGGATAATCAGTTAAAGAACTGCATCAAAACACTACGTGAAGAAGCATAGATGACAGCGAAAGCACTTATCATTTTTGATTGGGACGGTACCATTATGGATACCGTGCCAAAAATTGTGAATACGGTAAAGCTTGTTGCAGATCGTCACCAGTTAACAAGGCCAAGTGATGATGCTATTCGTCAAATTATTGGTCTTAGTTTAGAGGTGGCAATTGAGAAGCTTTTTAATGAACCAAGTGCAACGTTTGAGTTAGCGCAATCATATAAAGAGGTGTATGTCTCAGAAGACGATACGCCATCGACGTTGTTTCCCCATGTGTTTGAATGTTTAACGGCATTAAAAAACAAAGGTTATACATTGGCTGTGGCGACGGGCAAAAGTCGCAAGGGGCTTGACCGTTTAATGCACGAAACTCAGCTAAGTTCATTTTTTAAAGCGACACGTACCGCGTGTGAGTGCGCCTCTAAACCATCACCAGAAATGATTTTGGAAATTTGTAGCGAACTCAATATAGCTGCTAATAAGGCTGTAATGATAGGCGATACCAGCATGGACTTGGCAATGGCTCAAAATGCCAAGGTAGCCTCTATTGGTGTTAGCTTTGGCGCACATCCGGTTTCTCAATTAGAGCCTTATGCGCCAGTCGCGATCATCGATCAGTTCGAGCAGCTAGTCGATTTATTTTAATTCCAGTGGGTCAATACCTATTTGTGCAAGCAGGTTGGTTAGCTTAATTAACGGCAGACCCACAAGGGAGTTGGGATCCTCACCTAAGATCTTATCAAACAACACAATACCTAACCCCTCCGATTTAAAGCTGCCCGCGCAATTCAAAGGTTGTTCTTTATCTATGTATTGTTCAATTTGAGCTTGGCGCAAGGTTTTAAAGTACACATCGGTGGTGTCGTGAGTTACTAAGGTGTTATTAGTTGCAATATCAAACACGGCAAGTGAGGTGATAAAACGCACTTTATTACCTGAAAATAACGAAAGTTGCTTAATTGCGTTATCGCGTGTATGTGGTTTTCCGAGTATTTGTACTTTGTTATTTGGCGTTTCAAATATGGCAACTTGATCAGAACCAATCACCACACCTTGTTTATAAAATTGAAGCGCTGTTTTGGCTTTTTCAAGTGCTAATCGCTCAACCAATTCAATCACACTTTCGTTGGCTTTTGGCGATTCATCAATATTAGGTGAAAAGCTCTCAAATACCGGTAAAATTTTTTCTAAAATTGATTTTCGAAACGGCGAACTTGACGCTAAAATAAACGGGGTTTTCATGATAATTTTCATCGAATACTTACTTTTTGCGCAGAATAGGATTCAATTGCGCTAAATGCAAAGGAAAGTTGAATTTTATTTTGACTCTAAGTCTAACAATCTATATGATGCAGCCCCTATGCAAAAGGTGAAGATTCCGATCACGCTTGATCCTATACGAACCGCACAAAAACAGGTCACTTATGACGGTATTGTGTTGTTCGAGCAACTTCCTCGATTACTCGATGTAGTTGTACGGAACGAGGGTGAGGTCGAAGTTAAGATTCATTTCAGAAAAGACGAACAGGGAATTAGTGTTGTTGAAGGCCATGCCAACGCCAACATTACAACTATTTGTCAGCGCTGTAATGAAGAGTTAGGGTTGGATTTGGAACTAGACTTTGCTTATTCGCCAATAGGTATAGGTAAGTCATCTGAGCATCTACCGTCATGTTATGATGTGGTAGAGATGGATGAGGAAGGTGAAATTAATTTACATCAACTTGTTGAAGATGAATTAATGTTAGCCATCCCAATAGTACCGATGCATGAAGAGTCTCATTGCAGATTTTCAGAAAAGCCTTTGAGCTTTGGTGAAATAGAAGCAGAAGATGACAAACCAAATCCATTTGAAATTTTGAAACAACTTAAGAAAGATTCTTAGGAGATAAGGCAATGGCTGTACAAAAAAGCAAGAAGTCTCGCTCTAAGCGTGGTATGCGTCGTTCACACGATGCGATCAATGGTCCAACTCTAACAGTTGATCCAGTATCAGGTGAAACGCACCGTCGTCACCACGTAACTGCAGACGGTTACTACAAAGGCGAAAAAGTAGTTTCTTAATAGAGCTATTTTGATGTCTAATCTAACCATAGCGTTAGATATAATGGGGGGCGATTACGGCCCCCGTTCTTCGTTGCCTGCAGCAATTGAAGCTGTAAACTCGCACGATAATATCACCCTGATATTATGCGGTAACGAAACCCTCATTCGCACAGAGCTTGAAAAGCTCGACGCTTTGCAACACCCTCGATTACAGATTAAACATTGTAGCGAAGTCGTTAATAACGACGATAAACCATCCACAGCGTTACGCTGTAAAAAAGATTCCTCAATGCGAAAAGCCCTTGATTTAGTTAAATCAGGAGAAGCACAAGCATGTGTGTCTGCCGGTAATACTGGTGCACTGTTTGCAATGGCGTATTGTATCTTGAAAATGCTGCCGGGCATTAGTCGACCTGCATTAATCAGTTCGGTTCCAACTGAAAAACCTAAACCAGTTTATTTATTGGATTTAGGGGCTAATGTTACAGCGGATCCAGAAACATTGTTTGATTTTGCCGTAATGGGCAGTGTGGTTGCCGAACAATCGCAAGGCATTGAAAACCCGACTGTAGGGTTACTTAATATCGGCGCAGAAGATATTAAAGGTCATGAAGATATCAAACGCGCGTCGGAGTTGTTTGAACAATCAAATGCACTTAACTACATTGGTTATTGTGAAGGCACCGACATTTTTAAAGGTAAGGCCGATGTTATTGTATGTGACGGCTTTGTTGGCAATATTGCATTGAAAACCTGTGAGGGAATTGCCAAAATGATCATTCATAAACTCAATAAAACCCTCAAAAAAAGCATTTTTTACCGCGCCGCAGCACTTTTAATGTTTCCAGTGCTAAAAAAACTCTATAAAAAGATGAACCCCGACCAGTATAACGGTGCAAGTTTGGTAGGATTACGCGGTATTGTGGTTAAAAGTCACGGTAATGCAAAATCGCCGGCATTTTTGGCGGCGATAAACGAAGCCGTGCGGGAGGTTGAAAAGCAACTTCCTGAGAAAATAGCAGCGCGATTTGCTGCGCTGAAAGGGCAACAACTCGCGTTGGACAATGAGGAAAATGATCCACTTTGTTCACCGTGTAATAAATAGCGGCACTTTCACCACCAAAAGAATTTTCTAACCAGCAAATGCTGGTTTTGTTTTGTTATAGAAGAAGAAACTATGTCAAATAACACAGCGATTTTATTCCCAGGCCAAGGTTCACAAACTGTGGGCATGCTGGCTGAACTACTTGCAGAATCAGATGTTGTTAAAGCAACCTTTGCCGAAGCAAGTGACGCACTTGGTTACGATTTAGCAGCACTTGTGCTAAATGGTCCAGCAGAATCATTAAATGAAACGCACCGTACTCAACCTGCGCTATTAACGTCAAGTGTGGCTATTTATCGTCACTTTATTGAAGCAGGTGGCGAAAAGCCAAGTGCGATGGCTGGTCACAGCTTAGGTGAATACTCAGCATTAGTTTGTGCTGGCGTTATTTCACTTTCAGAAGCAGTAAAGCTTGTTGAAAAACGTGGCCTTTATATGCAAGAAGCAGTACCAGCGGGTACTGGCGCAATGTACGCAATTATTGGTCTAGCCGATGATGCAATTGCAAAAGCATGTGAAGATGCAGCGCAAGGCGAAGTAGTATCGCCAGTAAACTTTAACTCACCTGGTCAAGTTGTTATTGCTGGTCAAAAAGCAGCAGTAGAGCGTGCAGGGGAACTGTGTAAAGAAGCAGGTGCAAAGCGTGCATTGCCGCTAGCTGTAAGCGTGCCGTCACACTGTGCATTAATGAAGCCAGCAGCTGACAAGTTAGCAGCTGATTTAGAAGCGATTACATTTAATACACCTGAAATCTCGGTGATTAATAATGTTGACGTGGCTACTGAAACTGCAAGCGAAGCAATTAAAGATGCATTAGTGCGTCAACTTTACAGCCCAGTTCGTTGGACTGAAACAGTACAAAAATTAGCGCAAGATGGCTTAACAACGACTTATGAGTTTGGTCCAGGTAAAGTATTAACGGGTCTTGCAAAACGTATTGATAAATCGGTAAGTTGCGCTGCAGTTAACGATTTAAACACTCTTTCTAGCGTTTTAGACGCATAATTTACGGAAAATTTTATGAGTAACTTATTCTCTTTAGAAGGCAAAGTAGTACTAGTAACCGGTGCAAGCCGTGGTATTGGTAAATCAATTGCTGAAACACTGGTATCGCTAGGTGCTAAAGTTGCGGGTACTGCAACAAGCGAAGGTGGTGCAGGTAAAATCAGTGATTACTTAGGTGAAAACGGCAAAGGTTATGCACTTAACGTAACAGACGCTGAGTCAATTGAAGCGACATTAGCGGCTGTAAAAGCTGACTTAGGCGATATTGATGTATTAGTAAATAATGCGGGTATTACTCGTGACAACCTACTTATGCGTATGAAAGACAGCGAGTGGGATGACATTATCGACACTAACTTATCGTCAATCTTCCGTTTATCAAAAGCGGTATTACGTCCAATGATGAAAAAGAAAAATGGCCGTATTATCAATATTGGTTCAGTGGTTGGCACTATGGGTAATGCAGGTCAAGCTAACTATGCAGCAGCAAAAGCGGGCGTAATCGGTTTTTCTAAATCTATGGCGCGTGAAGTGGCTTCTCGTGGCATTACGGTTAACGTAGTAGCGCCTGGTTTTATCCAAACAGATATGACTGACGAGCTAACAGATGACCAAAAAGCAGCAACGCTTGCTAACGTACCTGCGAACCGTTTAGGTCAACCGAACGAAATTGCAGCAGCAGTGGCTTATTTAGCATCTGACGCAGCTGCGTACGTAACCGGCGAAACATTACATGTAAACGGCGGTATGTACATGATCTAAGTCGTCACGCAATCGTAATTTCGGCGAAATAGTGAAATTTAGGGTTGAAATTGCGGTGAAAGTAGGCGATAAAAGGTTAGTTTTAGATTTATGAGGTTCGACCAGATAATAAAAATCGAAATGAATCTTGAATCATAAAATTTTGCAGCGTAAACTACGCCGCAATCTGAAAAATAACGCAAAAGCGTTTTTTAATTAAGGAAACAAGAATGAGCAACATCCAAGAACGTGTTCAAAAAATCATCGTAGAGCAACTAGGTGTTCAAGAAGAAGAAGTAAAAGCAGAAGCATCATTTGTTGATGATTTAGGCGCTGATTCACTAGACACTGTAGAACTAGTAATGGCTCTAGAAGAAGAGTTTGACACTGAGATCCCAGACGAAGAAGCTGAGAAGATCACTACAGTTCAAGCAGCTATCGATTACGTTACTGCTCACGCTGAGTAATTAAAGCATAGACATTAAAGGCAGCATTCCAGCTGCCTTTAGTTTTTCAAAAGCCCTCATTAGGGCTTTTGTATTATCTGCACCTAATATATTTTGGAGATGACTGTGGCTAAACGTCGAGTAGTGGTTACTGGCCTAGGTATGTTAACCCCACTAGGTAATGATGTTGATTCAACATGGCAAGGTTTATTAGCGGGTCAAAGTGGCATTGGTTTAATCGACCATTTTGATACGTCTGATTTTGGTACTAAATTCGCGGGTCTTGTAAAAGATTTTGACCCAACACTTTATATGGCGAAAAAAGATACCAAAAAAATGGATTTATTCATTCAATACGGTATTGCTGCTGGTGTACAAGCATTTAAAGATTCAGGTTTAGAAGTAACTGAAGAAAATGCTGAGCGCATTGGTGTCGCTGTGGGTTCAGGTATTGGTGGTCTAACACTTATCGAAGAAAACCATGTTAAATTACTTAACAGTGGCCCTCGCAAATTATCACCGTTTTACGTGCCTTCAACCATTATCAATATGATTTCAGGTCATTTATCGATTATGCACGGCCTAAAAGGTCCAAATATTTCGATAGTTACGGCGTGTACGACAGGTCTTCACAATATTGGTCATGCAGCACGTATGATCGCCTACGGTGATGCAGATGCAATGGTTGCAGGTGGTGCAGAAAAAGCATCAACACCAATCGGTATGGGCGGTTTTAGCTCAGCACGCGCGCTTTCAACACGCAACGATGACCCACAAGCGGCATCGCGTCCGTGGGATAAAGACCGTGACGGTTTCGTACTTGCAGACGGTGCAGGTGTAATCGTACTAGAAGAATACGAACACGCAAAAGCGCGTGGCGCAAAAATTTATGCTGAGCTTGTAGGCTTTGGTATGAGTGGCGATGCGTATCACATGACGTCTCCACCAGAAGACGGCGCAGGCGCGGCGTTAGCGATGAAAAACGCACTAAATGACGCAGGCATTAATGCTGAGCAAGTGGGTTACATCAACGCACACGGTACATCAACGCCGGCAGGTGATATTGCTGAAACCAACGCGGTTAAGTCTATTTACGGCGCTGCAGCAAGTGATGTGCTAGTTAGCTCAACTAAATCAATGATGGGTCACCTACTTGGTGCTGCAGGTTCTGTTGAATCAATCGTAACGATCTTATCGCTTCGTGACCAAAAAGTAACACCAACAATCAACCTTGATAACCCAAGTGAAGGTTGTGATTTAGATTACGTTGCGCACACCGCGCGCGATGCGAAATTGGATTACGCACTGTGTAATTCATTTGGCTTCGGTGGAACTAATGGCTCTTTATTATTTAAGAAGATATAATCGTTAGCAGAAATCGAATTGCGAATAAAAGCCTAGGATTTCCTAGGCTTTTTTGTGTGTATGGATATAACAATAATAAAAAATAGCCAAACTCAAACTGTCGCCTCTAACGACCGAGCATTGCAATATGGCGATGGCTTTTTCACTACCATTAAAGTAGAAAATGGCAAACCGTGTTTGTTAGAACAGCATTTAGCACGGCTAGCGCGCTGTGTGGCGCGTTTGTATTTTGATAATGTTGATTTATCAGCTATTGAAAACCAAATAAATGCGCTTGCAAACGGCCATTCTCTGGCGGTTATCAAAGTCATTATCAGTCGTGGTCAGGGTGGTCGGGGTTATCAACTGCCTACCGTGCAAGCGCCGCAGGTTTATATTTACACTTCTGATTTTCCAGAGAATTATTTAACGCTCAAACAACAGGGCATCGCCCTCGATACCTTATCAACGCAATTGGCAATTAACCCCTTACTCGCAGGGTTAAAAACCCTTAACCGTTTGGAGCAGGTGTTAGCAAAGCAAGAATTACAACAAAAAGGTGTTAGCGAGGGGCTTTTGCTTAACTGTAACCATGAAGTCATTGAAACCACGGTTGCAAATATTTTGCTCGTAAAAAATGGCCAGTTAATTACCCCAAAACTCGACAAATCGGGTGTGTTTGGTGTTTATTTAGCGCATTTAGCGAAGCATATCGATATTAAATTTGATACTGTGTCTCTAAGCGACTGCTACAACGCAGATAACTTATTTTGTTGTAATAGCTTAATGGGAATCGTACCAATTACACGCCTTGATACACATTACTACAGCCTTGAAAACGCACTTCAATTTTTAAACGAGCAAGCATTATGATTCGAGCGTTTGCGTTTTTATTTACGACCTTAATTGCAGCGGTTGCCTTTGTGGGTATTCAGCTTAAGCAGTTACAAGCGACACAAATTAGCATTTCTGAACCAACACTTTATCAAGTAAAGGCAGGTACGGGCGTTAACGCAATGTGCCGCACATTTAAAGCAAATGGTTGGATAAACGACTGCTTTTGGCTCAAGGTATACGCCAAAATAAACCCTCAGTTAGTGGAATTAAAACAAGGCATGTACTTAATTGAGTCGCAGTCTTTTCTATCGTTAATTTCAAAGATGAATAAAGGGCGCGATCATCAATTTGCGTTTACTATTGTCGAAGGTTCAACCTTTAAACAGGTATTAGCCAGTTTTAAAGACGCACCGTATTTAGAATTGGTGTCAGAGCAATCGTTGCGAACTACACTCAGCATGTGGGGCATTAATCAAACTAATCCTGAAGGGTGGTTTTACCCAGATACGTATCATTATTCTGCTGGCGATAGCCAGTTAGATATTTTAAATCGCGCCTATGAAAAAATGGCTAATACCTTAGATATCGCATGGCAAACCCGTGATACCTCAGTACCACTTAAATCAAAATACGATGCACTTATTCTGGCATCGATCATTGAGAAAGAATCAGGCCACAATGCAGAGCGTGATTTAATTGCCTCGGTATTTGTAAATCGTCTTCATAAGGGCATGCGCTTACAAACCGATCCGACCGTGATTTACGGTTTAGGGGATGAATATCAAGGTGATATTAAAAAAGAGCATTTAAAACGTTACACCGATTATAATACGTATCGTATTAATGGATTGCCGCCAACACCCATTGCCATGCCATCAGAGCAGGCTATTTACGCGACTTTAAATCCACGATACTCTGATTTTTATTATTTTGTTGCATCAGGAGATGGTAAACACCATTTCTCTAAAACATTAGCTGAGCATAATGCAGCAGTTAGGAAATATATTTTAAAAAAATGAACGGTAAATTTGTTGTTATTGAAGGCCTAGAAGGGGCTGGTAAATCGTCTGCAATTGCAGTGTGTCAGCGCGTATTACATGACGCGCAGGTTAAATTTGTTAATACCCGGGAACCCGGTGGTACACCGCTTGCTGAATCGCTGCGCAGTTTAGTGAAAGCAACGCACGAAGAGAAAGTAAGTGATGCAACTGAATTACTGTTAATGTACGCAGCACGTTCGCAATTGGTTGAAAATGTTATCAATCCTGCGCTTAATCGCGGCGACTGGGTATTAGGCGATAGACACGATTTATCATCGCAAGCATACCAAGGTGGTGGCCGTGAAATCGATAAACACAAACTTGAAGCGTTGGCGGATATTGTGTTGGGCGAGCTTAAGCCTGATTTAACCTTATACCTTGATATCGATCCAAAGATTGGATTAGCGCGCGCTGCCAATCGTGGTGAGCTAGACCGTATTGAACTTGAACAATTAAGCTTTTTTGAACGTACTCGCGAAGTGTATTTAAACGCCGCAAAAAACGATAGTTCAATTGTTACTATTGATGCCAGCTTACCAATGGAAACTGTTCACAAGCACATTGAAAAAGCACTTAAGCAGTTTATTGACGGAGCGAATGCGTGATCCCAAGCTGGCTTCAACATAATTACCAACAGCTTCAGCAATTAGGCGCTACGGGGCAGTTGCATCATGGCCTATTGCTACTTGGAAAAGAGGGCGTTGGTAGTTTCGATTTAGCATATCAGCTGGCGTTAGATTTATTGTGTATGTCTAACGGCACGCAAGCATGTGGGGTTTGTAAAGCATGTACCTTAAATAAAAGCCAAACAAACCCAGATTTTATGTTGGTCAGTGCTGAAAAAGATAGCATTAGCGTTGAACAAGTGCGTGCGATCAGCGATTTTTTTGTTAGTACAGCAAGCTTCCAAGGCAATAAAGTGGTTATTGTGAAAGATGCCCATGCTTTAACCTTATCAGCAAGTAATGCACTGTTAAAAACCTTAGAAGAGCCCAACGCTAATCGCTATTTGGTACTGCTAAGTGATCCCAATACGCCACTACCAGCAACAATTTTAAGCCGTTGTTTCAAAATTACGTTAACGGTAGACGCCAATCAAGCAAAACAGTTTATTGGTGATTTAGGCATTGATGCCACACAACCTTGGGTTAATGCGTTTTTACATAGGCCGTTATGTTTAAAGCAATGGCAAGAAGACGGGCAACTAAGTGCCGTTGAATCTTTGTATCAGTTATCTCAGCAGCAAACGTTACAATCATGTCATAAGCAATTGCTTGAACTTTTTAACCAAAACACTGATTATATAGATATATTTGCGCAATTTTGCGCACAAAAATTGCAAACTGAGCTACTCAGTAATACGCTTGATGTAAAACGCTATCAAGAAAAAAATCAAGCATTGCTCAGTTTTGCGCATAAGTTTAAAGAAGTTAAAGGACTTAATTTATCGTTGCAGTTAAACCAGCTGTTAAAACAATTAAGTTATTTATAAATAGGACATTATTTTGCAAGAATTACTAGTCGATTTTGAAGATACACGTGAATTGTACAAGAGCTACATGCCTTATTTAAAAACAGGTGGCTTATTTGTACGCACCAATATGCAATTTGAAATGTCTCAACCATTAGCATTGCGCATTAGCTTGCCAGATGCACTTGAAGAAGATGTTATTACCGGTGAAGTCGTGTGGATCACACCACAAGGTAGCCAAAACTCAAACCCTCCGGGTGTTGGTGTGAGCTTTATCGATGATAAGAGCCAAGTGCGCGATAAAATCGAAAAAATGCTAGGCGGTATGTTAAACTCTAGCGATCCCACTTATACCATGTAGTTTATGGATTTTTTGTGATTGTAGATTCTCACTGTCATTTAGACAGACTTAATTTTGATGAGCTTGGTCTTTCTCTTGACCAAGTATTAGAAAACGCCCGCGCTAAAAGTGTAGAGCACTTTTTATGTGTGTCGGTAACCTTAGATCAATTTCCAAGTATGTTGGAAAAGGTTAAAGCGTATCCCGATGTGTCAGTTAGTTGTGGTGTACACCCGCTAGACCAAAAAGACGTACTTGATAAAGCACGTTTAGTTGAGCTTGCAACGCACGACAAAGTAGTGGCGATTGGTGAAACAGGTCTTGATTACTACTACAGTAAAGACACGCACCAAGTACAACAAGATTCATTTGCAGGGCATATTGATGTTGCCAATGAATTAAACAAGCCGTTAATCATTCATACCCGCGATGCAAAGCAAGATACCCTTGATATTATGCGCGCCCACAACGCACAAAACTGCGGTGGCGTATTGCATTGCTTTACTGAAGATTGGGAAATGGCAAAGCAAGCGCTAGATCTAGGTTTTTATATTTCTATTTCGGGCATTGTAACCTTTAGAAACGCCGCAGCGCTGCGCGAAGTGGTAGAAAAAATTCCGCTTGACCGTTTGTTAATTGAAACGGACTCGCCTTATTTAGCGCCAGTACCGCATCGTGGTAAAACTAATCAACCTGCATATGTTGAAGATGTTGCGTACTTTATTGCGGATCTTAAAAAGTTATCGTTTAAAGAGCTTGCAAAGGCAACGACAGATAACTTTTACGACCTCTTTAAACTAGCCAAGTAAACAGGATAACTGCGTGACACTGCCTATTCTGTTAACAGGACCTATGATCCGGCGAGCAGAACCGAGACAGGTCACGTTATTTATTGTAAGTTCCCAGCAAGCGCCGTTTAAAGTGAATGCACAGGCGCTTGGCGAATTTGAACAAACCCAACAAATTTTAGCACTTGGCGAACACTGTTTTTGCCACTTTTACTTTTTAAATAGCACATCGACTAAAGGGTTTGTGGTTGATACGCTAATTTCGTATCAATTAGAATACAACAATGCGCCCGTTGACTTGTCGGCGTTTTATCTTGATGGCCAATCATCGTGCAGCTTTGTTATTGCTAAACAGCTTAGTAGCATTTTGCATGGCTCGTGTCGTAACCCTCATCATGAATCAAAAGACGCGCTTATAACCGCAAGCCATTTTTTGGTAAGTAAACGCAAAAATAGTGAGCCAGAACCAAGTTTACTGGTGATGTCGGGCGATCAGATATACGCCGATGATGTTGCGGGCCCTATGTTATTAGCGATTGAACAGTTAATCCACCAGCTAAAGCTGTTTAAAGAGCCTAACCTGATTGACGAACTTCAGGCTGATGCTAAACATACGCTTTATACACGCGATACCATTTTACCGATAACCAAATGGCATGAGCGCTCTAAACTAGAGTTTGGCTATTGGTTGCGCCAAGATTTAGAACACTTTACCAGTTTAAAATCGCATAACCACTTGGTGCATCTTGAAGAATTTTTTGCGCTTTATTTATTAACAACGAGTGCAGCGTGTTGGCAGTTAGTTGGGTTAGATGATTTAACATTCGAATCGAATAATCAAAAACACAGCAATACATTTTTACAAGAAAAACAAAACTTAATCGACTTTGTTGATGGTTTGCCCGAAGTTGAAAGGCTATTTGCTAATATTTCTCATATCACCATGTTTGACGATCACGATGTCACCGATGATTGGAATTTAACGGCAGGATGGGAGCAGGCAGTTTATTCAAATCCGATAAGTAAACGCATTATTGCTAACGGCCTGATAAGTTATTTAGTATTCCAAGGCGTGGGTAACGATGGCGGCGAATATACCAAGGCGCTGTTAAATGCACTAGATGAGCAAATAACCACCCAGTATCGTCATTTAAAGCAATTTGATAATCAAATATTGGCATTTGATAGATGGCATTACACCCTTGATACTCAACCTAAAATTATTGCGCTCGACACCCGAACACACCGCTGGCGTAATGAAACCGATTTTAACGAACCGTCAGGTTTATTAGATTGGGAACAATTGGTCGAGCTTGACGATAATATGACAGGACTTGAGGAGGTTATTTTAATCTCACCAGCGCCGGTGTTTGGTGTTAAATCAATTGAAGCGATTCAAGCGATTTTTAACTTTTGTGGTCAACCATTATTAGTTGATGTGGAAAACTGGATGGCCCACGAAGGGGCGGCGCGAAAATTAATGCAAATATTCAAACGCGCAGATACGCCAATTGAAACGCTTATTTTGTCAGGTGATGTGCATTATTCGTTTTGTTTTTCGGTGCAAAGCCGTTTTTCAAATCGTGATAACCGTATTTGGCAATTGACTGCCAGCGGCATTAAAAATGAATTTCCTAAATCTTTGCTCAGCAAATTAAACACCTTAGATAGCATTTTGTACCATCCAAGTAGCCCGCTTAATTTCTTTACCAAACGTTGGCAAATGAAGGTGCATAAACACCGCCATAAACAATCAACAAAGCATTTAGTGAGTGATTCGGCAATTAGTTTGGTGTGTTTAGACAACGAACGACTGACCCACTACCAGCTATTACACGGTGATGGAAACATTACAGAATTTGATCTAAAAGAGAAAAGTTAAATTAAGCCCCGATTTTAACCTTCAATACCGCTGAAAAGTTGCAAAATACGGGGCTTAAGCCAAGTTTGTTGCGCTTTTACAAACGCCCAATAAAAATCGCCCAGGACCAATCCACATTGTCCTGGGCTTAGGGGAATGGCTCATTTAATGAGCCGTGCGCTAACTTACAAACTTGATCATTTCATAGGGAGAAGTGAAAAAGTATTAATAATTGTAGTTAAATTAATCAAAAAAAGGAAATTTTTGCTCAAAAAATAAACTCACAAAAAACAATTGGTTATAAATTGTTTAAAAAATTGTTAACAAGTTTTCATTGAGTTATTCCCAAGTTATCAACCGACTATCCCGAACTAACTCACGTGGTAAGCCATTTTTGATTTTGTTCTTTTGCCATTTACCTAAGCCAACGCAAGTATCGTTTAACAAAAGTAATACCTCGTCTTTCGCGCTAGTAACTTGTGCTAATTTAATATCTTTTCCTTGAAAGTAGTCACAAGCCTCTGAAACTGACAGTTTATGGGTGTTTTTAAGGCCTTCAGCGCCAAAGCAAGTTGCAAATTCATGCTGTAATCGAATGCCATTTTTATGCACCTTACCAAGCAAAATTCCAATGCGACTGTATTTAATTTTGTCTATTACCGAGTCTATATTGCTAGGGAACAACCAAAGCTCTTGCTCGCGTTGCCAAAGCTCGCCTGCAAGCGGTTTCATACCAAATTGCTTTTTGATTATTTGGTTAAATTGCTCGGTTGTTTTTTTATCGGCAGCAGTAAATGGAAAAGCGCCTTTTTTAACTTTAGGCTCAGGCTGTGGCACATGGGATTTTTTAACAAACTTGGCAACAAAAAAACCTTCGGTATCGTAAATTTGCGGCCAAATATGTAAGTAACCCTCATCGGTTGCCGAGTCTTTCACATTTTCAAATAGGTGAGTTAGCGGCACTACCTCAATATGGTCGGCAAATGTGGTGAGTAAATATTGGCATACCGCTTGGTTTTCAAGTGGCGTTAAGGTGCAGGTTGAATAAACTAGCGTGCCACCGGTTTTTAACGCATAAAACGCACTTTCTATTAGGCGTTTTTGTACATCGGCAATTTCAATATTAGATTCAATAGACCAATTTTTTAATGCATTCTCGT
Organism: Pseudoalteromonas sp. XMcav1-K; assembly: GCF_044005875.1. Lineage (NCBI taxonomy): Bacteria > Pseudomonadati > Pseudomonadota > Gammaproteobacteria > Alteromonadales > Pseudoalteromonadaceae > Pseudoalteromonas > Pseudoalteromonas sp. XMcav1-K. Next base: position 173,866 of record NZ_JBIPJE010000043.1, read on the forward strand.
CTTTACGAATAGTGCCTTCGCCTGAGCATGGTGCATCAAGCAGAATATGGTCAAAGCTCTGTTCCATATACTGACCAAAAATACTGGCGTCAAAATGCGAAAGGGCACAGTTGCTAATACCTAAACGCTGCATATTGGCACTTAATGACTTAATACGCGAACTCGAATACTCATTGGCAACTAATACACCGTCGCTTGAAAGGGCTTCGGCAATTTGAGTTGATTTACTGCCGGGAGCTGCTGCCATATCAAGCACACAGCTATCACTTAAGTCGTTACCATCTAACAGGGCGGTAACAGGCATCATTGAGCTGGCTTCTTGCACGTAAATACAACCAGATAAGTGAATATCGGTATTACCCAGTGAAAGTGATTGTTGGTTTTCAGGGCGTTCTAGCCAAAAGCCATTTTCACACCATGGCACTTGCGTTATTTGCCAGTCGTTTTGTTGCGCGTACTGTTTAAAACTGTCAACTGACATTTTTTTGGTATTTACGCGAACGGCCGTTCTAAGTGGCTTCTTACATGAGGCGAGGTAATCATCTATTGAGAGGTGATTTGGAATATAGCTTTCAACATCATCAATAAACGTTTGTGGAATATAAATATTAGAATGCACTTTTTATCTGCCATGTAAGGGGAATTGCGACAATAATACAGGAAATGTGGCACACTAAGCAGCATTCAAAATAATAATAATCTGATTATGCTTAACAAAATTTGGCTTTCATTTTTCATTATCGCGTTTGTGTCTGCATTAGCTACGTGGATAGGCGGTGACGGCTTAGTATTTGAAAGGTTGGTGCAAGCTCTATTTAGCATGGCCAAAGTATCCGTTGAAATTGCTATAGGCTTAATTGGCGCGCTGTGTTTTTGGTTAGGGGTAATGAAAATTGCCGAGCGCGGCGGCATGGTAGATGTGCTTGCCAAAGGCTTATCGCCACTATTTACCCGCTTAATGCCCGGCGTGCCAAAAGGACACCCAGCGTTTGGCTCAATTACCATGAATTTAAGCGCTAATTTACTGGGCCTTGATAATGCAGCAACGCCAATGGGCATTAAAGCCATGCATGATCTGCAATCACTTAACAAAACGCCTGATACCGCAACCAATGCGCAAATACTGTTTTTAGTATTAAACACCAGCTCAGTAACGCTATTTCCGATAGCGGTATTTGTGTATCGTGCACAGCAAGGCGCGGCCAGCCCAACCGATGTGTTTATTCCCATTTTATTAGCAACCTTTGCTTCAACCTTTGTTGGTTTGCTCGTTACGTGCGCCATTCAACGAATTAAACTGTTTAATACTGTTGTGCTGCTATACCTTGGTGGGTTAGTAGCCATTGTGATGGCACTTATTTTGTATTTTATGAACCTCACCACAGAGCTAATGCAAACGCACTCCGCGATTTTCAGTAACTTTTTAATATTCGCGTTTATTATTGTGTGTTTATGTTGGGCAAGTATTAAAAAAATAGATGTGTACGACAGCTTTATTACAGGTGCCAAACAAGGGTTCGAGCTATCTATTTCTCTCATCCCATATTTATTAGCTATGTTGTGTGCCATTGGCGTATTTAGAGCGAGCGGGGCGCTTGATTATGTATTGGATTGGCTGCGTACTGTAGTGATTACGCTTGGCGGTGATACACAATTTGTAGATGCCATGCCAACCGCTTTTATGAAGCCACTTTCAGGCTCTGGCGCGCGGGCAATGATGTTAGAAACCATGAATACCCATGGTGCAGATTCATTCGCAGGGCGTTTAGCATCCACCATTCAAGGTTCAACCGAAACCACTTTTTATGTTTTAGCTGTGTATTTTGGTGCAGTTGGCATTAAGCATACTCGCCATGCGGTGGGTTGTGGTTTAGCTGCAGATTTCGCTGGAATTTTAACAGCCATTGGTGTGTGCTATTGGTTTTTTGGTTAGTTGCTACAAAGCTAAATTTTTACAAATGCGACAAGGGACTAATCACACCGTTCGCTCCTTGTTGTAAAACATGCGTATAAATTTGTGTGGTGCGCACATCACTGTGCCCCAATTGTGCTTGAACAGTACGAATATCTGCACCACTTTGCAGTAGGTGAGTCGCGAAGGAGTGCCGTAATGTGTGTGGTGTTACAAGCTTTATAAAGCCAGATTGTTTAGCAGCTTGTTTTATTGTTTTACGAATACAACTTACATCAAAATGATGACGTCTTATTTCGCCTGTTTCTGGGTTAGCACTTAACTTATAAGAGGGAAACAAAAACTGCCACGCGAGTGACTTATTGGCTGTAGGGTATTTTTTAGCAAGGGCAGTTGGCATCCATACCCCTGCAAATAGTTTGTTGTTTAAATCGCGTTTTAAATACTCATTGACTTGAATTATCTGATTCCTTAATAAAGGAATAAGCTCTCTAGCAAGTGTGACTATGCGGTGCTTGTTTCCTTTACCGTTCCAAATACGCACACAGAGATAATCAAAATCAATGTCCTGAATTCTCAAGTTAACCACTTCTCTACTTCTTAAGCCACTGCCATACATTAAACTCGCAACTAAATAATTCCGCTTAGTTAAATTTGAAAGTAACAAGCGAACTTCTTCACGACTTAAAATGGATGGAAGCTTTTGTTGGCGATTACTCTTAATAAAATTTAATTTTATCGAAAGCGACTGTTTAATAATGTGCCGATACATAAAGACAATAGCATTTAGAGCAAGTGCTTGTGTATTTGCTGCAAGATTTCGTTGTACTGTTAAGTAGTTTAAAAACGTTTCAACTTCGGTATCTCCCATTGAAGCTGGATGACGTTTATTGTGAAAATTAATATAGGCAGCTATCCAATGAATATATGATTCGATTGTTTGTTTTGCATATCTTTTAGAATGCATTTCCTCAATGACTAAATTTAAAAATGGAGAACGTGTTTTCATAAGAACTGACTTTTATTTTACTGTAATTATATACAGTATTGCAGTTTTTCCTCCTTAATCAAATTAACAGGCAATTTGCCTCTTTTTACCAGTTAACTATGAAGAGTTATTCAGCTAAGTTTATGACTAGTAAATGTTTATTACAAATGTTATAAATTGGCTTGAAGATAAAAAGGCGATGTTGCGGTAGAAAAAGAGGCAACTTGCCTCTTAATAAACTGTTAGGTGTCTATGATAGATCTGCACAATAAAGTTCTCTTAGTGTCTCTTAAACACATAGACGAAAATGAAAATATAAAGTTCGACACTTTCTTTGGTGTTGTTAATACATTCAGTGACAATACTGTTGTCGTGGATAAAGTCGGAGGCGGTCAAGTTGATCTGCCATACGCAGATAATCATTTTGAGCCAGCAACTGATGAATGGTACGAACTAAAAAATGGTGACTGGTCAGATGAAGTTGATTTCATAGTCCAGTTGGATGTGTTTGCAAATGATCTTGCTTACGAAAAATATGGTGCGAAAAACACCTAACAAGCAAATCAACGAAATGGACTTAAAAAGCTTGGCTCCGCTCGTGCCTCGCTTTTTTAGCCAAACTTTTTAAGCCCGTTATTTGCGGCGTTATGTAAATTTATTAAGATAGAAGGTGCAAAATGGCCATATGCTTGTTGGATGGTGTATTCGATGGTTGTGAAGGGGAAGCTGGAAGCTTAGAACACATAATTCCTAACGCAATTGGTGGAAGACTGTCTAGTAATAAGTTGATCTGTAGGAACTGTAACTCTAAATCTGGAAATAGATGGGATGCAGTATTATGCAATCAATTTTCTTCTCTTTGTGTTTTCTTTGGGATAACCAGAGAGCGCGGGGATGTTCCGAATTTGCTACTGAAGAATAAGGATGGCCAACAAAATGTCATCTCACCTGATGGCCGGTTTCAACCGAGAAAGCCAGAGTTTTCGGAGCAAGACATAAATGAAAATGAAATAAAAATTACAGTTAAATCTAACAACCCAAAAGAAGCGAAAAAAATAATTAAGTCATTGTGCAGTAAGAATAAGTACAAAGCAGACATTTCTAGCATAGAGTATAAAGAGACTTTATGCGCTAAAGACGGACTAGATACTACATTTAGCTTTGATTTAGCGGGAGCAGAGGTAGGTCGTTCAATCGCAAAAATGATGTATCTGTATTCAATTGAAGTTGGTTTAGAAAAAGATACTGCCCAAAATATATATGACTATTTATCTGTCTCCAATGCCCCCCAATGTTTTGGTCCTTACTACGATGAAGATATCGTTGTAGATCGTTCAGATAATATCCCTACGCATATAGTGTCTCTGTGTGCGAAAAATAACAAGGTTATTGGTTACGTTGAATTATTCGGCCTATTTAAATATATATTTAACATATCAGATACTTATACAAATGCTGAACTCTGTGAGAGTTATTGCCTAGATCCCGTATCAGGCCGTGAGTTAGATGTAATTATTGACTATGAAAAAATTGAAAAGGAAGTAAAAGAATATTTAGCTCCAGATAGAACTACATTCTTGAAATCAGAAAAGTGGGTTGATGAAAAAATGCCTATCTTTATGAGTCCATGGCTAAATAAAAATAAGGAGCGTACGCTGAAATTGATACAGGAAGAGGTATTGGCCGAGATATCGTCATTAGAGTTTCTCACTGAAGAAGATCTAGAGTCTGCGATCGAAGCTGTAATGGACAAAAAATTCACATAACAAACTGTTTAAGAGTGATTCGCAACACGTGGCATTTTTACTATGCATTGCTTTTAGTGTTTAAAGTGGTATTCGGTAGCATTGGTATTGCGTTGCTCACACCTTAACAGGGCGTTATGCGCCACATGGAAGTTAGTAAATATGAATCTTAAAATATGCATTGCTTTTTTTGTTGGTGTGCTTGCTAGCGCAGTTCTATTTGGAATCTATGCGTATCAGTTCCAACAAAAATTACTCGCAAGTGAAATTACAAAAACAAGTATTGATTTTGCTTCTCAGGTTAGCTCGGTTGAAAACTTGGAAAAAGGTGACCTCGAAGTAGTTATAGCTCTCAATGTTGTACTTATATGTTCAGGTATAGAGATATTTGAATATAAAGTTAATCACAATGAATACAACTCTTCTAGACAGGCTGAAGCAGAGCAAACTTTGAGTTCCGCTAGAGGTATTTTAAACAGGTACCGAAAAAAATTGGAACTTTCTGGGTGTTAGTGGCACATAACAACAAATCTTGGTGGGACAGTAACTCGCTGCCTTCGGCAAAACGCTCACAACTGCCCCAAATTTAATGCGTTATATGCCTTTTGATATATGAGACTACTTTTAGCATTTTTAATTTTCTTTAGCTTCAATGCCATTTCGGCTACCTCACCGAATTGCTCTGTTAATGGAGCTTTTCACGGTAAACTATTTGAGTTAAGTGTTGTTACATCATTCCGTGGAAGTTATAACTTTAAATTTTGCTTTGATAAAACAAGCTATTTGATTTCTGAGTATTTAGAGGTTGTTTCAGTAAAACAACCCTCAAGAACGACAGTGAAGCATGACTCTAAAGCAAAGCTGGATCCAAACACCGCTTTAATGATTAAAGATCTTTATAGATCAGTTCAAGCTACCATAAAAAATGATATTTCTCGTGGAATGGATGGTTCAACATGGTGCTTCAAGCCCAAAAATGGAAATAATTACTCAGAAACTTGCCTTTGGTCGCCTTATTCAAATACAGAACGCAGGAATTTAACTGATTTGGTAACACTTGGTAATAAACTGTTTGAAATATCTAATTTTGAAAGTGTTCAGCAATAGGCATATAACAAACCAATAAAGTAGTAGGACAAAAAACAGTTGGTTTGTCGCTCGTACCTCGCTAAAGTATAACCAACTGATTTTTAGCTTCTTATTGGGGCGTTATGTGCACAAGGAGTCCCTGTGAGTATTAAACATATCTTTTTAATCTTTGTAGCCTTTACTTGCTCAGCCTGTACAACGTCAGGGCAACTTTATTATGTTGATACTAAGGGTAATAAAAAACTTGGTTGTGATGTTGAGTTTATTGGAATGCCAAGTGTAGATAAATTTGCGGTTGAGTATGCTTTAAGCCTTTGTGCCAAAAGTATTGTAAAAAAAGGTGGCGTTGTTCAAGAACAAGATATCTATCTACTAAAGGTTGATACCGCTATCCCTGCGGCACCTTGTGGTAAAGCTTGGAATCATGATTTAGCTAAGCAACAGTTTCAGTCTAAAGAGTTATCTAAAAAAGAGTATGGTTATATTGTTGCCAATATTGATTTAGAGTTAGCAGAAATCAACAAGTGCACATAACAAGCAATTAGATTGATATCCTTATCGCATGCTTAAACTCATTAAGCACAATATTTTCACATCTTTTTTTAACTTCAATTCTCACATTTATTACGGGCTATAGATTACTTTTAATAACAAAGCGTCATAGCTAACCTGTTGTTTAATAATACGCGATATGTTGAGATGTATTGGTATTTATATAAATGTTGCTGGAGAGTTTATGAGTAATGACCTGTTTCAAAAAGTCCGTTTTATAATTGCTAAAATCTTTGTGTTTATATTTTTAGGCATGGCGTTAGCCTTGTTGTACTCACTTGGAAAATCGACATTAAGCGGCATTTTGGCAGGTAAAGACGTTACCCAAATCTTCTTAAACGGCATTAATACAGGCATTATTGCGTTGGCAGTGTTTGAGCTAGCCTTAGTGATCCATAAAGAATACTCGGTAGCCGAAGAAATTAACAATGCCATTGAGAGTTTGCGTGGCACAATTCCGCGTTTTATTGGTACTGTGAGTATCGCGCTTTCATTAGAGGGGCTGATTATGGTTATTAAATACAGCCAACTTGAACTAGCAGGTAATTTGTATTATCCCGTAGCCATTATTATTAGCACCGCGTTTTTACTAGCATCTTTAGGTGTGTTTTTATATTTAACGCGGGATACAACAAATAACAAAACGTAGCAATTTGTGATAGCCCAAACATTTAAATAGTTGGGCTATTTTTTTGCAATAAGCTTATTACTTAGCGGTAGAAAGCCAGCGGATTTGGCCTTTAAATTATGGGCAAAAAGGGTAACACGCACTAATAACTCATTAATATTTGTATACAATTTTGATTTGCTGAGTGTAATTAAGCAATAGATACTAAACACCATCTAACGCTATGCAAAAACAGGGAACTTAATTGTGTTAACAGCAAAAACTGCGGTTGCAGCCATCGGGGTTATCTTATCTTTTAGCCTTTGTGCTAAACCACAGCCCACAACACAAACAACAAAAAGCGCTATCGAAAACGTGGTTAATAGTTACGTTTCACATGGTGCATTTGAAGGTGTGTTACTGGTTTCTCAATCAGGTGAAAAAATATTTGAGCAGGCGTACGGCTTTGCCAATTATGACAATCGCACACCAATTAGCGTAAACAGTTCGTTTCAAATCGCATCGCTTAGTAAACCCATTACAGCCACGTTAGTGCTTAAACTTAAAGAGCAAGGCAAACTTAAGCTTGAAAGTACATTAGCCGACTACTTTACTGAGTTTGATAATGATATTGGCCGACAAATCACATTACATCATTTATTGAATCATACATCGGGTATACCTAATCACTTTACGCTCAATAACTGGTTTAATCGTGACTTTCACAAAGTAACCACTGAGCAGGCATTTGTTGATGTTATAGCAAATATGCCGTTAAGTGCTGAGCCTGGTGAAGAGCACAATTATTCAAATCCTGCGTATTTTCTGTTAGGTAAAATCATTGAAAAAGTCACAGGGCAATCATTTGCACAAAGTCTAAAAACCAATATTTTAGCACCACTTAATATGACGCATTCGGGTGTCGCCCCTGGTAATACACAAAGTGCTCACGTAATTAAAGCGCATCAATGGCGAGGTGCTGGTGGCTATAAACGTGAGCCAGATAACAACTACAAGTTATTTGGTGCAGGTGCCGCCATTTATAGTAGCGCCGATGATTTATATCGATTTGATTTAGCGCTTTATGGCACTGAACTCATTAATGAAAAAAGCAAGCGCCAATTGTTTAACCCCGATTTACCTTACAGTTGGCGAGTAGGCAAATTGCCAATTACAGAGTCACGTAATGTGAATGCCCATATGTATGATGGCAAAATAAAAGGCTACAGCAGCATGGTACTGCGCCTTATAGATGATAAACACAGTGTTATTCTACTTAGCAATAATGGTATGAGTTATCAGTTGAAACGCCAACTAGTCGGGGATATTGCCAAGGTGCTTTATGGCGAGCAGGCACCTAACCGTGAAAATGACGTTGCGCTTGCACTAACACAAGCGATTACCACAGGCACCTTTGAAAAGGTACTATCGGATATTAAAACAAACAAATACACATTAGATGAAGGCATGATGACATCGTTTGCCTATGAGTTACTTTGGTCAAACCTAGCGAGTAAATCGTTACAGTTATTTGCTGTGATCGGTAACCAATTTAAACAATCGAAAGATGCGAAACATCATTTTGCAAAGGCGTGTAATCACAGACTAGTTAAGAGTTTAGAAGAACGAAACTCTATTTGCGGTGCTACACTTTAAAGGCTTTTAATACTTAAATGGCGTTATGTGAACGAACTTAGGTGTAGGTGGCGTAGTTAACGATGGCCTACATTTTTTCAGCGTTTAACGTGTATTGCTAGGGGCTCTTTGAATCAAGAGGCTTAATGAAGCGATTTACATTAAGCGTTAGTGCATAACGGCTAGTTAATGGTCGTTATACGTTAATAGCGGAACGCTCACCGGAGTGTTTCTTGTTCTCTATTGTCGACAATTACCACCTCTCTAGTCTAATTTAATAAAATTAATTGCTAAAATTGTCGACAATCTGTTGATCTCTTCGTGAATCACTCCTATATTACCCCTAGTTATTGTCGACAATAGTTAGGTTTTAAATTGGAAAATGAAGTAAAAACAGCGTCAGATAAGGTTTTTGTCGACATTCGCCAAGCCATTGTGGAAGGTGAAATAGCGCAAGGCTCAAAAATTTCTGAGCCAGAACTCTCCAAAAAGCATCAAGTTAGCCGCGCAACTTTGCGTGAGGCGCTTAATCGTTTAGAAAGCTGTCATTTAATTGAGCGAAAAGCGAATGTGGGCTGCCGTGTAATTTCACTTACCCCAGAAAAGCTAGATGAAATTTATCAAGTGCGCAGTGCCCTTGAGGGGCTGGCGTGCCGTTTAGCAGCAACCAATATGACAGACGATGAAATCAATCAGGTAAAAGCCTTACTTGATGATCATTTGTCGACACAACGGGTGCGCCAAGGAGAGTCTTACTACCAAGAAGAAGGTGACTTAGACTTTCACTACCGCATTATTAAAGGCAGTAAAAACAGTCACTTAATTAATCTATTGTGCAACGAATTATACCAATTAGTGCGAATGTACCGAGTGCAAATGGGCATGAATGGCCCACGTGTTAGCAAAGCATTTGATGAGCACTTGGCTATTATTAATGCCATTGCAGCACGCGATGGTGAACTAGCCGAATTATTAATGAAAAGACATATCGCGGCGTCAGGTAACAATATTGAACGTAAGTTTCAGTAATGCGTGATGCCAATAAAAGTGTAAACAAATTTAGTTAGCGTAAAGCTAACGTAAAAATATAAAAATACCGTTCAAAGGAGACATACATGTCAGCAGGTTTGAAGTTTCGCCAAGCATTAGCAGAGAACCAACCGCTTCAAGTGGTCGGCACTATCAATGCCTATACTGCAATGATGGCAGAGAAGGTAGGGCATAAAGCTATTTACTTATCAGGCGCTGGGGTTGCCAACGCCAGTTACGGTTTACCGGATTTAGGCATGACAAGCTTAGATAATGTGCTTGAAGATATTCGCCGTATTACCAGCGCATCTGATTTACCACTACTAGTCGATGCCGATACAGGCTGGGGTGGTGCATTTAATATTGCGCGTACCGTAAAAGAAATGACAAAAGCAGGTGCAGCGGGTTTTCATATTGAAGATCAAGTCGCGCAAAAACGTTGTGGTCACCGTCCAAATAAAGAAATCGTAAGTCAACAAGAAATGGTTGACCGTATTAAAGCGGCAGTTGATGCAAAAACGGATGAGCACTTTTACATTATGGCGCGTACCGATGCGTTTCAAAAAGAAGGGTTAAATGCCGCAATCGACCGCGCAGCTGCGTGTATTGAAGCAGGTGCCGATGCAATCTTTGCAGAAGCCGTGCACGACCTTGCTGACTATAAAGCATTTAGCGATGCGCTGAATGTACCAATTCTTGCCAATATTACTGAATTTGGCCAAACACCAATTTATTCTAAAACCCAATTAGAAGAAGTGGGTGTAGGCATGGTACTTTACCCGCTAAGTGCGTTTAGAGCAATGAATAAAGCGGCGCTTAATGTGTATAACACAATTTTAAGTGAAGGCTCGCAAGCAAACGCAATTGATTCAATGCAAACCCGCGCTGAGTTGTATGACTTTTTAGATTACCACTCGTTTGAAAACACACTTGATAAACTTTTTCAGAATAATAAATAAGGGGCAGGAAAATGGTAGATAAAGCATTAGGCGGAGCAGGATTACGTGGTCAAGTTGCTGGTGAAACAGCGTTATGTACAGTAGGTAAATCAGGCAGTGGTTTAACGTATTGTGGTTATGATATTTCAGAACTTGCAGATAAAGTTGAATTTGAAGAAGTATCGTACCTTTTAAGCCGTGGCGAATTACCAAATCAATCACAACTTGATGAGTACAAGGCGAAACTAAAAACACTTCGTGGTTTACCTGCGGCACTTAAAAGTGTTCTAGAATCTATTCCGAAATCAGCGCACCCAATGGATGTAATGCGTACCGGTTGTTCTATGCTGGGTAACCTTGAAATGGAAACTGACTTTAACGATGTGAACGACCATATTGACCGTATGGTTGCGGTATTCCCAAGTATTATTTGCTATTGGTATCGTTTCTCGCACGACGGTGTACGTGTTGATGTTGAAACTAACGACGATTCAATTGGCGCTCACTTCTTACATTTATTACACGACAAAGCACCAAGCGAGCTATTTGCTAAGGTGATGAATGTATCGCTAATTTTATATGCAGAGCATGAATTTAACGCATCTACGTTCACAGCGCGCGTATGTGCATCAACACTGTCAGATGTGCATTCATGTGTAACCGGTGCAATTGGCTCATTACGTGGCCCACTGCACGGCGGTGCAAATGAAGCCGCAATGGAAATGATTGAGAACTTCACAAGTGCTGATCAAGCGGAAGAAGCACTGATGGGCATGCTTGAGCGTAAAGAAAAAATCATGGGCTTTGGCCACGCAATTTACCGCGAGTCTGACCCGCGCAATGTGATCATCAAAAAGTGGTCTGAATTACTTGCGAAAGAAGTAGGCGATGACGTGCTTTACCCAGTGTCTGTGCGCTGTGAAGAAGTAATGTGGCGTGAGAAAAAGCTATTTTGTAATGCTGATTTCTTCCATGCATCGGCTTATCACTTTATGGGTATTCCAACAGCGTTATTTACGCCAATTTTTGTAATGAGCCGTGTAACAGGCTGGACAGCACACGTGAAAGAGCAACGTGCTAATAACCGTATTATTCGTCCAAGTGCAGATTACACAGGCCCAGATGCACGCGAAGTACCACCTATTTCAGCGCGTTAATTTCTAAGTAATTCGCATTATATCAAGGCATGCCTAGCATGCCTTTACTCCGAGTTTGTTGTGGAGCCCATATGAATACCCAATACCGTCAAAAGCTAGGCAATACAGGCCTAGATTATTTTAATGTTGAAGCTGCGGTGAATGCTATTTCACCGGGGAGCTATCAACAATTACCTTATACCTCAAAAGTGCTTGCTGAGAACCTCGTTCGCCGCTGCGAGCCTTCAATGCTAACTGATTCGTTAAAACAATTGATTGAGCGCAAGCACGACCTTGATTTTCCTTGGTATCCAGCACGTGTGGTGTGTCATGATATTTTAGGCCAAACCGCACTGGTTGATTTAGCAGGCCTTCGTGATGCCATTGCAGAGCAAGGCGGCGACCCATCATTAGTTAACCCTGTTGTACCTACACAACTGATTGTTGACCACTCCCTTGCGGTAGAGCACGGTGGTTACGATAAAGACGCGTTTGAAAAAAACCGTGCGATTGAAGATCGCCGCAATGAAGACCGCTTCCATTTTATTAATTGGACTAAAACGGCATTTAAAAATATTGATGTTATCCCTCCGGGTAATGGTATTTTGCACCAAATCAACCTAGAGAAAATGTCGCCGGTAGTACAGGCGCGTGATGGCGTTGCCTTTCCAGATACCCTAGTAGGCACAGACAGCCATACACCCCATGTAGATGCATTAGGTGTTATCGCCATTGGTGTCGGTGGCCTTGAAGCGGAAAGTGTAATGTTAGGCCGCGCATCGTATATGCGTTTACCAGACATTGTAGGTGTTGAAATTGTCGGTGAGCGTAAGCCAGGTATTACCGCAACCGATATTGTGCTAGCAATTACCGAGTTTTTACGTAACGAAAAAGTGGTGTCTACTTACCTTGAATTTTTCGGTGAAGGTACGCAGCACTTAAATTTAGGTGATCGTGCAACCATTTCAAATATGACGCCAGAATACGGCGCAACTGCGGCCATGTTCTACATTGATGAAAAGACCATTGATTACTTAAAGCTAACAGGCCGTGAAGACACTCAAATTAAACTCGTAGAAGAATACGCAAAAACCACAGGCCTTTGGGCATCTGAAATGACTGAGGCTAAATACGAGCGTGTATTAACCTTTGATTTAAGTGCAGTTGGCCGAAATATCGCAGGGCCTTCTAACCCGCATCGCCGTGTAGCAACCAATGAACTTAAAAACACCGATTTATTAGGTGATTATTCGCATACAGATACACAAATGCCCGATGGTGCAGTAATTGTGGCAGCTATCACGAGCTGTACCAATACATCAAACCCACGCAACATGATTGCCGCAGGTTTAATTGCACGCAATGCAAATAAACTCGGTTTAACTCGTAAGCCTTGGGTTAAATCTTCACTTGCGCCGGGTTCTAAAGTGGTTAAAAGCTACTTGGAAGAAGCAAACTTATTACCAGAACTAGAAAGCTTAGGTTTTGGTGTTGTGGGTTTCGCGTGTACTTCGTGTAATGGTATGAGTGGCGCACTAGACCCTGTTATTCAAAAAGAAATTATTGAGCGCGATTTATATACTACTGCGGTACTTTCAGGTAACCGTAACTTTGACGGTCGTATTCACCCGCATGCTAATCAAGCGTTTTTAGCGTCGCCACCACTGGTTATTGCTTATGCAATTGCAGGGAGTATTCGTTTTGATATTGAAAACGATGTATTGGGTGTATCAGCTGAAGGTAAAGAAATTCGCTTAAATGATATTTGGCCAAGCGATGAAGAAATTGACGCGGTAATTGCAAAAAGCGTTAAGCCAGAGCAATTTAACGCAGTTTATACGCCAATGTTCGATCTAACCGTGGATTACGGCGAAGACAATAACCCACTATACGATTGGCGCGAAATGAGTACTTATATTCGCCGTCCGCCATATTGGGAAGGCGCACTTGCAAAACCTCGTACTATGACAGGCATGCGTCCGCTTGCTGTACTTGGCGATAACATTACAACGGACCATTTATCACCGTCTAATGCTATTCAAGCAAGCAGTGCAGCAGGGGAATACCTTGCCAAAATGGGGTTACCAGAAGAAGACTTTAACTCGTATGCAACGCACCGAGGCGATCACTTAACAGCGCAGCGAGCTACTTTTGCCAACCCTAAGCTGTTTAATGAAATGGTGTTAGAGAATGGCGAAGTAAAACAAGGGTCACTTGCGCGTATTGAGCCAGAAGGCAAAGTAACGCGTATGTGGGAAGCAATTGAAACCTATATGGAGCGTAAACAACCGCTAATTATTATTGCCGGTGCTGATTACGGCCAAGGTTCATCTCGTGACTGGGCGGCAAAAGGTGTGCGCTTGGCAGGGGTTGAAGCCATTGTGGCAGAGGGTTTTGAGCGTATTCACCGTACTAACTTAATTGGTATGGGTGTTATGCCGCTTGAATTTAAAGCTGGCACAACGCGTAAAACGCTTTCAATTGATGGTACAGAAACCTTTGATGTTAAAGGCGAGCCTGCGCCAGGGTGTGAGTTAACGCTGATTATCAATCGCGCAAATGGCGAAGTAGTAGAGGTGCCGGTTACCTGTCGTTTAGATACAGCGGAAGAAGTCTCTATTTACAGTGCAGGTGGTGTATTACAGCGCTTTGCACAAGACTTTTTAGCGGAGACAGCAGCGAGTTAATCGCTGCTATACCTCACTATGACAACAAAATATAAAGTTCCAGCAACTTATATGCGTGGCGGCACCAGTAAAGGGGTGTTTTTTAAGCTAAGCGATTTACCGCTTGAAGCACAATCGCCTGGCGAATTTCGTGATAAGTTACTAATGCGTGTGATTGGCAGCCCTGATCCTTACGAGAAGCAAATCGATGGTATGGGCGGAGCAACGTCCAGCACCAGTAAAACGGTAATTGTCGCTAAAAGCGAGAAAGCGGATCACGATGTTGATTATTTATTTGGTCAAGTTGCAATCGATAAACCAAGTGTTGATTGGAGTGGTAACTGCGGTAACTTAACGGCTGCCGTGGGCGCATTTGCGATTAATAATGGTTTAGTAGATGCGTCACGTATTCCGCAAAACGGCGATGTTGAAGTGCGTATTTGGCAAAAAAACATCAAAAAAACGCTGGTGGTGCAAGTACCCATAAAAGACGGTGAAGTTAACGAGGTTGGTGACTTTAAACTTGATGGCGTCGCATTTGCAAGCAGCGAAATTAAAGTGCAATTCCTTGCGCCATCCCCAGCAGGCGAGAATATGTTCCCAACCGGGAATTTGGTCGATACGTTAACGATTGAGGGATTAGGGGATATTCCAGCAACCATGATTAACGCGGGTATTCCGACCATTTTTGTTAATAGTCATGACATTAACTACAGTGGTGTAGAGCTGCAAGAAGACATCAATGGTGATAGTGACAAGCTGGCTTTTTTTGAAAAGCTAAGAATCGCAGGGGCGCTTAAAATGGGGCTAATTAGCGATGCGAGTGAAGCGAAAACGCGCCAGCACACACCAAAAATTGCGTTTGTTTCACCATCGCAAGATTACATCAGCTCAAGCGGTGATATGGTAAAAAGTGCAAACATTGATTTAAATGTGCGCGCGCTTTCAATGGGTAAGCTACATCATGCGATGATGGGCACAGCAGCAGTTGCGATTGCTTGCGCTGCTGTGACAAAAGGCACATTAGTTAATTTAGCTGCTGGTGGCGGTGACATTTCTGATGTGAACTTTGGTCATCCGTCAGGCACCATGAAAGTCGGCGCAAAGACAGCTGAAACTGACGCTGGTTGGCAAGCCGAATTTGCTAGTATGAGCCGAAGTGCACGCGTAATAATGGAAGGCGTGTTACACGTACCTTTGTAAATACGCTGTAAATCATTAATTTTTAAGGGAGCTGTGGCTTCCTTTTTTCGTTCTAAAAGCGGGTATTTTGTCTTAAAGTCGTGTAAGAGATCTCTACAGTGCAAGATAATAAATAAACACCATTGTAAATCCGGTGTTAAATCTGATTAAAAAGCATTAAGTCTATGAATAGAAATGGATATTATTGACTTAATGTAAATGGCGTCGTTATTGTAACTGATTTGAGACTCTATATAATGCATATCGTCGAGAAGATCACTACACAAGGAAAGTAGCATGAAAAAAACATTATTAGCGAGTTTAGTTACGCTTACATCATTTGCAGCCTGTGCAAATGAATACCAGTCAATTTCAAATGCGTCATATGCTGATACGGACTACTATGAAATTGTAAACATTGATTCTGTATATTATTTTGATGCGCGTAAAGCACTTGGCCCATACAATGAGTTTTCTTACATCAATACCAAGTCGAATATCGGTGCGTCTTACAGCGATAATGATTACACGGATACAATAGGTGTTCGCGGTGAATATTTCTTCAACAATTTTGTAGCGGGTGCTAGCTACAACAATGCTGATTCAGATTGGGGTGATGTAGACTATTACGAGGCAGCATTTGGTTACTTATTTACACCCGATTTAATTGCACGTATTCACTACCGTGATTCTGATGCGCGAGGCATTGATGGTAGTTTTTATGCAACGGCACAGTACAATTTAAGCTTAAACACGACGGATTATGTTGGCTTTACTGCATCAGTTGATGAGGAATTTGATTTCTTTAGCTTAGATACCAAGTATTATGCAGAGCTTGGCCAAGGTCGTTACATAACCGTAAACCTTGATATTGATGCAGGTGACTTCGATCATTGGTTATTAGGTTCAAACTACTATTTCAATGAAGGTTTATCAGTATTTGCATCAGTTAATAAATCAGATGATATTCAAATTGGTGGACGTTATTACTTTAATACCAACTGGTCTTTATCGGGTAGCTACGGTACAAATCTAGATAGCGATTTTGAGTACGATATGTATCAAATCAATCTAACAGCGCAGTTCTAAAAAAACCGTTGATTGTAATCTTGTGAAATGGAAGCATTCGCTTCCTTTTTTAATGTGAAAAGGTTTTAGTTAACCTGAACTCGGGTTGTGAGGATATCTAAGCATCTCAAATATAATAACTATGTTGTTTCATATCTTCTGGAAAGTAATTTGTTATCCCTAGATCAGGTTAATTAGTCATTAAGTCGTAGACATCCCCTTGTTTAATCGCGATAATTTAGCCTAAAGTCAATTTATAAGTAAGGAATACTATGACTCGCGAATTAACCCTATTAGAAGGTCAAACCTTGTTTCAACAAGGCGACAAAGCAGAGCGTATGTATGTGATCCGCTCAGGTAAAATTAAGCTGGTTAAGTCAAAAATGGGACAATCCGTGGTATTAAGTTACTTAGGCGAGGGTGAGTTTTTAGGTGAGATGGCGATTATCACAAACTCATTGCGTAGTTGTTGTGCCATTGCAACGGAAGATACCGTATTGCAAGTATACGAGCGCGAACGCTTTGAAGAAATGTTAGCGAATAACGCGGGTATTGCCGCACGTATAATAGAAGGCTTGGCGGTACGTTTAGAAAAAACCACAGAACGTTTAATGGAACCTGTCACGTTGTTAGAAGCGGAAGGCGAATAAACGTTCAGTAAATCAAACTTTGCGTAAAATAGACTAGCACAACGCGTGAAGCCATATTTCAAGGTTAATTACTTGTATGTTTAATCAGGTTAGCAAAAAGTGGTTGTTGTATAGCCTGTTATCGTCGTTAATAAGTGTGTGTTGTGTGTACGTTTTGTCAAAAAGTGATGCTTGGCAGCAACTTGAAAACACGGCATTTGATGCACAATCCAGTATTATTCCCGCCAACGTCAATAAAACCGATATTGTTATTGTTGCTATTGACGAGCGAAGTTTTGCGCACTATCAATCTAGTTGGCCTTGGCCTGTAGGTTATTACATTAATTTACTAAAACGGTTAAATCACGCAGGCGCACAAGCGGTTGTATTAAATCTACCTGTAGATGCTTTACCTAATGCAAATGAGAAAGAAGCTTCTAATTTTGCAAGCAGTATAACAGCTAGCAACTTGCCTGTTTATTTTGCAAAGAGTCAAAGTGGACAGGACGATTCTTTATTGAATTATTATCGAGATGCGGGTGCAAAAGTTAAGTCTTTTAAATTGTCATCGGATCTTGATGGTGTGATAAGACGTTTACCGCGTGGTAGCAGCAGTATAAGTTACGCGTTTAGCGCACAAAACCCCACAAATAATACCCGAATTCATTTTATTGGCGATACAAATAGCTTTGTAACGATACCTTTCGTCAAGGCTGCAAATGCAAATCTGCTACCCGATCATATTTTCAAAGACAAAATCATCTTAGTGGGCATCGATATTCTTACCAATACGCGTTTTGGTGATACGGCCATTGACCGCTATCGTACCCCGCTTACTTGGTTTTCTGGCAATACAATGTCGGGTGTTGAGGTGCATGCTAACGCGATTGTTAATGTACAAAACGGGTTAAGTATTTCAACGTTAACTGTTTTGCAAACCGCGTTTTTAGCTTTGTTAGTTGCATTGTTTGCAAGTTATCTATTTACTGCAGCGTCGTTGAAAAAATCACTACTAGGTTTGGCTAAGTTAGTTGGTTTCATTGTGATTATTTCACTTTTTGCGTTTTATCATAGTGTTTCATTGCCGGTAGTAAGTTTGTGTGCGATAGCAATCAGTAGTTATTTCTTTTACTTTGTCCTTGGCTTTAAAAAACAGCACAGACAGCAGCAGTTTATTACTAATGCGTTTTCACGTTATGTATCCGGTCAGGTATTGCATGAGCTTAAAGACAACCCTACAAAGTTAGAGCTTGGAGGCGAGCGTAAATTTTTAGCGATTTTATTTGCTGATTTAGCTGGGTTTACCAAGCTCGCAGAGCAAACTCAGGCTGAACAAGTTGCGGATATTTTGCATCAGGTACTGACAGCGCATAGTCGCATTATCGTAAAACACGGGGGCACCCTTGATAAATATTTAGGCGATGCGGTAATGGCGTTTTGGGGTGCACCAGTAGCTTGTGAAAACTCGGTTGAAAAAGCGGTTGCTGCGGCAATTGAAATGAACGCAACTTGCGTAAAACTCAGTAAAGAATTACAACGCCAGGGGCTTCCTGAACTGAAACTGCGTATAGGTGTAAATTATGGCGAAGTTATCGTTGGCCATCTTGGCTCAGATATTTTATTCGATTACACTTGTATTGGCGATGCGGTAAACCAAGCGGCGCGCCTAGAAAGCGCCAATAGATTGTACGGCAGTGATTTATTGATTGGACAAGCTGTTTATGAGCAACTTGATGACAAATCCCATTTTACCTTAATTGATAAAGTGGTATTAAAAGGTAAATCGCAGGCCATCAATATCTATTGTTATTTTGAAAGCTCAATGCACCAACAGACACTAACACAAGCATTTTCTGCGTATTGCGAGAAGGACTGGCAAAAAGCGCACACCAACTACCAATCACTTTATTCTGACCCAGAGTTAATGGTTTTATGTAGATTGTTTCTTGAGCGCATCGGAGAATATAAACGCCAAGCACTCCCAGCATCATGGGGTGGTGAGTCATATTTAGATAAAAAATGATTATGCTATCGCGCCTGATTTCTGGGAAAGATTAGTGCGCTTCGTCACATTTATGGATTAATAAATATGACGCTATTGTGACAATTAAAATGCACTAATTAGCACTTTTTACTGGTTTTATTAATTGTTCATTAAATAAGCTTGTCAAACAGAGTTGCTTTCTTTATGTTCAAACAAAAAGGAGGATCGTAATGTCAAATATGGCAGAACACGCATTGTTCCATTGTCAAAAAAGCGAACAAGCACAAAGTGAAACGGAAGTGAGTTGCTTTGAGTGCACCAACTGTTTTCATCTGAGTAGCGAATGTTTAATTGATGTATGTCCGCATTGTGGCGAAGCATTAAAAGAACGTAGTTTACGACCCAGTGAATTACTTGAAACACAAGAAAGTCACTGTAGTCGTAATGTATCAAAAGACGATGGTACAGTATTTTACGACGACTCAAAAATAGCTTAATACTCAGTAGTAAATAAGCGACCGTGTACCTTTATGGCGTATTCATCGGTCATTGATGAGATGTAATCGCAAAGTTGACGGTAGCCGGTTTCGCCGTTTTCGAGCGCCGCTTGGTAAATTGTTTGACGAGTATGAGGTAACAACCTTAGCGGATCGCTGGCAAACGCGGCAAATAAATCGGAAATAATTTTTTGTCCTTTAAATTCAATTTGCTGCATTTCTGGGTGGCGAATTACATTACGAAACACAAATTGTTTTAACCCTTCAAGTAAAATAAATAACTCTTTGTCTAAATATACCGAGTGGTCGAGTAACGGGCTGTCGAATACGCCAAGCTTTTTCACTTTTGCCTGTGTAATAAATAAATTAACTAGTTCGCCAATTACCTCTTTTAAATCGGCTTCATCGCGCGAGAATAGTTGAGCAGAAATGCGTGGTAAATTGGTTTTAAGCCAACCGTCTTCTAACTCACTCAAATGATTTGCGACAAATTCATGCCATTGATGCTGACTTACCATGCCCGTGGCAATCGCATCTTCTAAATCATGCACGCCGTACGCAATATCATCGGCTAGTTCCATAATGGCACAGTCGAGGGATTTATAGTGGGTGCGAGCAACGCCATTCGCGTTTTCGGCAAATGATGTGAATATGGTTTTGTCTGTATTTGAAAGCGGTGCTAATACCCAATCAAACACCGCGCTTTCTTCGCAATAAAGCCCTTTTGCGGGAAGCCAACGAGTAGAGTTGATAAATTTATCTGTGCCATCATCATGCGGAATTTTCCACAACGATTTGATCAGCTGTGGGTATTTTATAAAACCTAATAAAGTGCGGCGTGTTAGGTTCATACCGTAGCCTTTACTGTAAGGCTCTAGTTTAGCCACAATTCTAAGTGTTTGGGCGTTGCCCTCAAACCCACCGTGCGCACGCATCATGTAATTGAGAGCCGTTTCACCGCCGTGACCAAAAGGCGGGTGACCAATGTCGTGTGCTAGTGATAACGTTTCGATAAGACTGCGACAAGGTAAGCATGCTGAAAATGATGCATTGCTCGGATTTGCTCTTAGTTGACCTAAAATACCACTGGCAATTTGTGCTACTTCGAGTGAATGGGTTAATCGGGTGCGATAAAAGTCATTTACGCCAATGCCCATAATTTGGGTTTTTGCTTGTAAACGCCTAAAAGCGGCTGCGTGAATAATGCGAGATCGGTCTTTTTGATACGGGGAACGTTTATCGTCGGGACGATGTTTGTTTTCTTGATAACGTCTAGCCAGCCATTCTTCAGTCATAAATCCGGTTTAATCTACTTCTATCATAGTGTTATTTTAGACATAAATTGCAACAACTTAAAACACTATTAAGGTATAAGCTGTGCCATAGTTAAAGCTAGGGTGATATTTGGAGTGAGATTATGCCATTACCAATTTTGCTCGGCGTTTCAGCGGCCGCAGTGTTAGCAAATTCGTTTTATCGAAGTGAGATAGAAAAGCAAGATAAACAACGTAAGTTAGGTTTAAAGGCACGCAGTGCGGTCGGTCGCTATCCGTGCGACCATCTACCGAGTGAATTTCAAATAACGCCGGAAATTGGCAGTATAGTGTGCTGTGGTGTTTACAACGGGTTTATCCACACAGGCTTAGTAATTGACGATGATCTTGTGTTAGAGCTACATGGTTCTGGATTATCGCGCGCCATTAGTTTCAAGCGCTTTTTACAAGACCGCAGTGGTCAGCATATTTTTGTTGCAACAGACACGCTTGCCAACCCAATCATATTTGATTTTGACCAAGAACACGTTGCTCGTCAGGTGTTTGCTTATCACGATTATCATGTGAGTAAACGCAATTGTTATTCACATTCCTGGTACTGCTTAACGGGTAAAATGACGCCGTTTGCGAGTTTCGAATTATTTAATAAAGCACTTAGTTCATTAGTGGGTCACAGTATTTATTGGGATAGAGCAAAGATTAAAAAGCTTACGTCCTAGTATGCATTAGTGTAGAATTGTTCCTTTTTTTAGACATTTCTAAACTACTTAAATTTTATATGAAGTTATTATTAAAACTAATTATAGTGTGTTTGTTTGGTTACATGTTGGTCGCTCCTTGGCTCACTGACTCTGACAAACAAGCCGAATCTAAAGATAAAACAACACAAGTAAAAAAAGTGGTTGTTGAAAAGCCGCTGCATAATGTGAAATTGCCTGATTTTGCGAAAATTCGTGATGTGAAAGCGCGCAAAAAAGCATTTTTTGATTTGTTGAAGCCACATGTAATCGCGGAAAACAAACGCATACTAAAGCAACGGGAAAAAATTGATTTAGCCTTAACCGAGCTAGAACTCGGCTTTGCCATTCCCGACGCACAAATCAAACCGTTAAAGAAAATTCTTGTTGAATATAAACTCGACGACACAGTTAACGAAGAAAACTTAACCCGTGCATTACGCCGTGTTGATATGATTCCACGTGCCATGGTGTTAACACAGGCAGCTAACGAATCAGGCTGGGGAACCTCGCGTTTTGCACGTATTGGCTTAAATTTCTTTGGCTTGTGGTGTTTTAAAGAAGGTTGCGGCATGGTACCTAATAAGCGTAATGAAGGGCGTAGCCATGAAGTTGCGGCATTTAAAACACTTGAGCAAAGTGTGCGCGCATATTTCAGAAACATTAATACGCACCCAGCATATCAACAACTTCGTGATCTAAGGCAAAGCAATCGCTACGACGAGCAGATTATACTAGCCGAGAAGTTATTGAATGGTCTTGGCAGCTACTCAGAACGCGGTCAAGCTTATATTGATGAACTAAATCACATGTTAATGACGAATCAAAGGTATTTCGGTGAATAAGATTTTAGTAGCGGCAGGCATTTTTGCATCAACACTTTCGTTAACGGCAAATGCGTCTGAATTTGTTGTCTCGTATGATGGCTTTTATGACCGTTTAAAAGTGATGTCGAAAGGGGATTACGCAAGCGCAGATGTTGGTTTTTATTTAATTAACCAAAACGCCAATCCCTGTACGATTGAAAGCGGCAGTATTATTACTAAAACCAATGAATATCCACTTAATTATACGAAAACCAGTAAATTGCTGTTACCGTTTGACGAAACGCTCGATAAAGACAAAGCACTTATCGTGGTACAGCCAAATGCGGGTGAGCAATGTCAGTTAAAATTGCAGATGGAATCAAGCCAAGATTACGGTGACAGTGTGTCGTTAAAACAAATGGCAAAGCTGCAAACTGAGTTTGATGATTTAATTGGCCGTTTGTCCGGCTTTTTTATGCGTACGCTGTTCTCGTTTATGATGCCAGAAGTGAAAGGTGTCACCTTAGTGTTTGATAACACAGTAACTGCACCAATGGGTGCGGGCGATGAAATTAAGTGTAAGGACAATCGCTGTACAATTGAATCGCTTGATGTGGAAGGGGAAGACAAGCGTTTAACGTTTTCACAACCAATTAAACAAGTGATCCCATATATCGCAAAATAATACTAATTCACTTAAGTAGCTGATCATCCTAGCGGACTAAATATCATGTTAACTGCGTTAGAATTTATCAATGTAGAACAACTACATAAGAAAAATTCCGCCTTGTTACCATTTCATTTACCCAGCGCGATTCTTGATCACATACTTAACAGAATTGGTATAAGCGATTTATTCATTGTTAAAAACAAAAAAACCAGTTCATTTGAACTGGTTTTTTTATGTTAATTTCGGCTTAATCTACCGTAACTAACTTAAGTGTATTTGTTGCACCAACAGTTTCCATCGCATCGCCGTGGGTCAAAATTACTTTATCACCAGATTGTAAGTAGCCTTTGCTTACTAATGTCGCTAATGCTTGTTTTACCAATGAACCTGAATCGTATTCTGTTGAATCGAAATACACCGGATAAACACCACGATAAAGTGCTGTTTGACCAAGAGTGCGGTTATGGCGAGATAGCGAATAAATTGGTAAACCAGAGCTAATACGCGACATTAATTTTGCCGTGCTACCCGATTCAGTTAATGCAACTAGTGCTTTTACAGAATCTAAGTGGTTTGCTGCGTAC
Organism: Pseudoalteromonas sp. XMcav1-K; assembly: GCF_044005875.1. NCBI lineage: Bacteria > Pseudomonadati > Pseudomonadota > Gammaproteobacteria > Alteromonadales > Pseudoalteromonadaceae > Pseudoalteromonas > Pseudoalteromonas sp. XMcav1-K. The sequence continues at coordinate 197,594 of NZ_JBIPJE010000043.1, forward strand.
ATTGCGGATAGTGCGATTGTTTCAGATGTGTTTTCAAACATTGAATCTAAGCGGTGCTTAGAAATAGCAGTTTGTGGCTGAGACTCTGCACCTAAACAAACACGCGCCATAGTTTCAACTGTGATAGCAGGGTAGTCACCCGCTGCAGTTTCTGCTGATAGCATTACCGCGTCAGTGCCATCAAGTACGGCGTTTGCAACGTCCATAACCTCAGCACGTGTTGGCATTGGGTTATCAATCATTGATTCCATCATCTGCGTCGCAGTGATAACGGTACGGTTTAGTGTACGTGCACGGCTGATAATTGCTTTTTGCTTACCAACAAGCGCCGCATCGCCAATTTCAACACCTAAATCACCACGGGCAACCATAACGGCGTCAGATGCTAATACGATATCGTCAATCGCTTCTTCCGTTTCAACGGCTTCTGCACGTTCGATTTTTGCAAGTAATTGCGCTTTTGAACCCGCAGCTTCTGCCAGTGAACGTACATAACGCATGTCATCGCCAGAACGAGGGAAAGAAACCGCAATGTAGTCAACGTCGATTTCAGTTGCAGTGATTAAATCTTCTTTGTCTTTGTCTGTAAATGCTGGTGCGGTTAAACCACCACCTAAACGGTTGATACCTTTGTTGTTTGATAACACGCCACCAACAGTTACTGTGGTGTGCACTTTTTTACCAACAACTTCATCAACAGTTAATTGAATTAAGCCATCATTTAATAGCAATAAGTCACCCGATGACACATCTTGTGGTAACTCTTTATAATCAATACCTACACCATCGATGTCGCCTTGACCTTTTTCCATTTCAGCATCAAGAATAAACTTTGCGCCTACTGCTAAGTTAACTTTACCTTCTTTGAACGTTGAAACGCGGATTTTAGGGCCTTGTAAATCGGCAAGAATAGCGATGTGTGTATCTAATTTTTTAGCAATTTCACGTACTTTTGCTGCACGATCTTTATGATCTTGTGCGACGCCATGAGAGAAGTTTAGGCGTACTACATTGGCACCTGCTTTTATTACTTTTTCTAAATTATCGTCTCTATCTGTAGCAGGACCGAGTGTGGCAACGATTTTGGTACGTCTTGGCATTTAGTAGCTCCCGTTGGCTATTTCTATATATTCTTTGTATTACACAACAACTAAGCTAAAGAGGCTAGCTTAATATACTTGCTTTTTGTGTGGTTAGTAGATTATGACACCGGTGTCATGTTGGCGTCAACTGATTGCACACTAGATTTAGTATGAATAATATTTATGTAAATTTTATTATACGCCTTTTAAATTATCTTAATAGCCCTCAAAAAGGACATAAGTCCGCTGAAATCGGTCGTTAGACGATTGATATTCGGTAGAGAATTGAACAAATCGAGTAAAATTAAGGCCTAGCAAAGAAATTATATTCTATAATTTTTTTAATAATAAAATTGCATGCTGGTCGAAAAGCCATATAATGCGCGCCATTACCGCTTAACTAATCTAAAAATACAGTGTAAACATCGCACTGACTAAAATTTAGATTAGCAATGAATTCACACCTAACAGTTAGGAGATTTTATATGCAAGTCGCATTAGTTGGCTTAGGCGTTATGGGTAAGAACCTTGCCTTAAATTTAATTGAGAAAGGTTTAAATCTCGTCGCTTATGACAAAAACCCAGATGCAGGCGAAGATTTACTGAGCTTAGCGAAAAAAGAAGGGTTTGCCGAACGACTGCATATTGTAAGCGACTTATCCGATATGGTTCGTCGTCTTGAAACACCGCGTTCAATTTTACTTTTAGTACCAGCAGGCGAGTTGGTAGACAAAGTGTGTTCAGAATTAATCGAAGCGGGCGTTGATATTAACGATATTATTGTCGATTGCGGTAACAGTAATTATAAAGACGGTATTGCCCGTAAACTGAAATATCAAAATAAGTTTGAATTTGCCACTATGGGTATTTCGGGTGGTGCTGAAGGAGCGCGTCATGGTCCGGCTATGATGGCATCTGGCTCTGAAGGCGGTTGGGAACGCATTATTCCTTTCTTTGAAAAAGTAGCGGCAAGCCATAATGGCGAATCGTGCTTTGCTCGTGTTGGTCAATCGGCATCAGGTCATTTTGTAAAAATGGTTCACAACGGCATTGAATATGCGTTAATGCAGTTAATTGCTGAGGTATATCATTTACTGCGTTTAGGCTGCGGTAAATCAAATGATGAAATTGCAGCGCTTTTTGATACTTGGTCTGAAGGTGAACTAAACAGTTACCTACTGTCAATTTCAAGCCATATATTAAAGCTTAATTCGAGCGATAACACACCGATTGTTGATTTAATCGATAATAAAGTTGGTGCAAAAGGCACAGGCCTTTGGACTGCGCAAAATGCCCTTGAATTAGGTATTGCGGTACCGTCGTTAGTCGCAGCGGTTCAAGCTCGTCACTTAACCAATACGCAAGATACCCACGCAGCGTTAGAAATGACTTACGCAGCAAAGCAACCTGCGAAAGTAGACATTGATCTAGAAGAATTACGTAAAGCATTCCATTTAGCGAGCCTTTTATGTTACCGCCAAGGTTTAGCCTTGATTAAAGGTGCATCACGCTCACATCAGTGGAAGGTGGATTTAGCTAAAACGTTACAAACATGGCGTGCAGGCTGTATTATTCGTGCAGATTACTTAGATCAAATCGCAGAAGGTAACGGCTTTATTGATGGTTTAAATGATGAAGTGATCGCACTTCGCAACATTGCCGCTGACGCAGTAAGATCAGGCCTTGCGTTCCCAGTACTCGCAGCTACGCAAACTTACTATGCAACGCTTACAACACCAAGCAATGGTCATTTAGTACAAGCACAACGCGATTACTTTGGTGAGCATGGTATTAAAACGCATGAAGGCGAAACTTGTCATTTAACTGACTTAACTCACATAGATGCAAAAGTACGATAATGGATAAAAAATGGCAAACACACCTCACCGATGCACAAAAACATGTGTGCGTAGATGGGGGCACTGAATACCCATTTACGGGAGAATATAACGACTTCTTTGAGTCGGGTGATTATTACTGTGTTTGCTGTAATGCTTTGTTGTTTAAATCGGAAGATAAATTTCAATCTGGTTGTGGTTGGCCGGCTTTTAGTTTCAGTGAAAAAGAAAGTATTCGTTACTTACGTGATAGCTCACATGGCATGGAACGCATTGAAGTGCGTTGTAAGCAGTGTGATGCGCATCTTGGTCACGTATTTAATGATGGTCCGCCGCCTACGGGTACGCGCTATTGTATTAACTCAGTGTGTTTAGATTTTAAAGCAAAGTAATTACAAGTTAGTTAACAAAAAAGCGCCGTAGGGCGCTTTTTTACTGGCATATCACATCTACTCTAGCGAGTGAGTTCACCTTTTAGGTTGTCTTGCATTAAATGGCGTACCGTTTCAACTTCTAAGTTTTGACTAAGTAAGTAATGTAGTTTTGTAAGACAGGCTTCTAACGTCATATCGTAACCGCTAATTACGCCCGCATTTAATAGTGCGTTACCGGTTGCATAACCACCCATATTAACACTGCCTTGAATACATTGAGTAAGGTTGATAATTACTAACCCTGCTTGTGTTGCGCTACTAAATAATTCAAGCATTTCAGGGTTTTGAGGTGCATTACCTACACCAAAACTCAATAGTACAAGTGCTTTTAAAGAGTCTGTCATCATACTTTTAATCAGGTCGACAGAGATGCCTGGGTACAAGTGCAATACGGCAATTTGCTGAGGCGTAATTTTAGTAACGTCCAGTTTATTGTTTAAACTTGGGCTTAATTGGCCGGCAACTAACTCAATATTAATGCCTACCTTAGCAAGCGGCGACATGTTAGGTGAACCAAAAGCAGCAAAACCATCGGCATGCATTTTGGTTGCACGGTTACCACGGTAAAGTTGATTATTGAAATATAAACTTACTTCACCGATAGGGTAATTAGCCGCTAGATACATTGCGTTGAGTAAGTTAACTTGACCGTCTGAACGCAATTGCGATAGTGGAATTTGCGACCCAGTAACAATCACCGGCTTGGTTAAATTTTCCAACATAAAGGAGAGGGCAGATGCGGTATACGCCATGGTATCGGTGCCATGTAGTACGACAAAACCGTCATACTCTGCGTATTTTGCTTTAATATCATCAGCGATTTGCTGCCAATGCATTGGGCTCATATCAGATGAATCAATTAACGGGCAATACTCGTGAATATCAAATAATGGCATTTCTTCACGATTAAATTCAGCGCTGGCTTTAACTGTTTGGGTAAGAAATCCTTCAGCTGGAATATAGCCTTTGCTTGATTTCTTCATACCTATGGTACCGCCTGTGTAGGCAATATATATTTTCTTTCTTTTCATAAAAATAGCCCGGTAGTTGTACCGGGCTATTATAGTGTAAAAGTTAGGGTATAAGTAGCGTTTAGTAGCTAACTGTACACACTAAACACTTAGCGTAAACACCATTTGGATCGTTAAACTGCTCTAAGCTTGATACCTGCTGTTTAAGACCATGAGCTGTTTGCATTATGCTGTTTTTAACTGGCGCGTAATCGTCTTTGCTAATGTACGCTTTAACAAATGCAGCCGCTTGAGATTCACCAAAAATCTTTTGCACTAGCATTTCTTGCTCAGTTAATTGATGCTCAATAGTGATAACATCGTACATCGATAAGCTAGCAAGCTCAGCTGCGCGTTTGATTGCATCTTGTTTATTACCAAGGGCATCTACAAGGCCAAGCTCTTTTGCTTTTGTACCAATCCAAACGCGACCTTGTGCTACTTTATCGACTTCGGCTTTATCCATACCGCGCGCTTCAGATACAACCGTTAAGAAGCGGTCATACGCACTTTCTACAGACATTTGAATAACGTCAGCTAGTTTTGGCTCAAGTGGGCGCAACATAGAAAACGATGCCATATCGGTTGTTGCAACACCATCTGAATAAACACCTAACTTAGCGAGGGTCTTTTCAAATGTCATCATAGTACCGAATACACCGATTGAACCAGTGATAGTACTTGGCGCCGCCCAAATTTCATTAGCGTTGGCTGCAATCCAATAGCCGCCTGATGCAGCAACAGAGCCCATTGAGGCAATAACAGGTTTACCTGCGTCTTTTAACGCTAACACTTCTGCACGAATAATTTCAGATGCGAACATACTACCGCCACCTGAATCAATACGCAGCACAACGGCTTTTACTTTGTCGTTTAAGCGAGCGCGACGCAGTAGTTTCGCTGTTGAATCACCACCAATTTCACCTGCTTTACGTTCGCCATCAACAATGTTGCCTTTTGCAACAACCACAGCAACTTTATCCGTAATTGGGTTTTCAATTGGGAACGGTGGTTTTAACGTTTTTAAGTATTTGTTAAATGAAATCTGTTTAAATGACTTACCTGATTCATTGCTGCCTACTTCTGCAATTAGCTTTTGGCGTAATGCCTCTTTGCTAACTAACTGGTCTACCCACTTATATTGCAATGCGAATTGACCTGAATGACCATTAACCTTTGCAAACTTTTCTTTGTACGTTTCCATATCTTCGTCAAAGTTTGTTATTTCAAAACCACGGTGTGCTGCAACGTCTGTTTTATATTCAAGCCAAAGCGCGTCTAACCATGCTTTGTTTGCTTCTTTTGCAGCTTCTGACATATTACTGCGGATCAGTGGCTCAACAGCTGACTTAAACGTACCAACGCGGAAAATATGCTGTGATATTTCCAGCTTATCAATCGCTTCTTTAAAATAAAGCGGGTAAGTTGCATAACCTGAAATATCAACAGCGCCATATGGGTGCATTAAGATTTCATCGGCTTTACTGGCAATGTAATACTGCGCTTGCGAATAATAGTCGCCGTATGCGTATACTTTTTTGCCAGTTTCTTTGAACTTATCAAGCTGCGCTGAAATAGCCTTTAATTTATTAAGATGCGCGCCCTGCATTTTTTGTAGGTCGAGTAATAACAGCTTTATTTTTTTATCTTTTGCTGCGTACTTAATCGTCATCAAAATATCGTCAAGCAATACTTCAGGCGGCTCATCATTTGAACCCATAGAGTCATTAAGTGCTGCTTCTACAGGGTCTATGTATGTTTTCTCTTCAACAATATTGCCAGATAATGACAGTACTAGCGCAGAGTCTTGTTCAACAATAATTTCGTCTTCTGAACTCATAATTGATACAAACAGTGCAATTAGAATAAAGAAGAACAGAATGTTTAATACGAGGCGTCTTGAAAAATTTAAAATATTCCAAAAACCTACAAATGCCTTTTTAACCAAAATCCTATCCTATATATAGATTTATCATCTATTACCATCTTAACTTACTTTTTAGGCAAACTTAAATGAAAAACGTAACTAAGTGTTTAGCTAAAAAGTTTAGATAAAACATTATAGTTAGTGAGTAAGTTAAGAGATCACTTTGGACAAGCTTGAGTTAACTGGTTAAACCAGTTAAAGTGCTTGAGGTATGACCAGTAGAGTAAGTAGCAAGTATGTTAGAACAAGAATTAAAACTGAAAAACAATTCACTGCGAAATCGCCTTGTAATGGGCTCAATGCACACCGGTTTAGAAGAAGGTGTTTGGAACATAAAGCGCTTAAAAGCGTTTTATGAGGCACGCGCAAAAGGCGGTGTTGGTTTAATTATTACAGGGGGCTTTAGCCCAAACTTGGTTGGTAAATTAACGCCAATCTCGTCGTCATTTAATACTTTTTTTGATGTGTTAAAGCATCGCCCAGTAACCAAAGCGGTGCACGAACACGGTGGTAAAATTTGCTTACAACTGCTTCATGCAGGACGATATGCCTATCACCCATTTAATCAAGCGCCAAGCGCAATTAAGGCGCCAATTAACCCATATAAGCCAAAAGAAATGTCGCTTAGCAATATTCAAAGCACGGTTAAGTCATTTGCTAAATCGGCTCGACTTGCAGAGCGTGCAGGCTATGATGGCGTTGAAATCATGGGGTCAGAAGGTTATTTAATTAATGAATTTATGGCTCCGCGTACCAACAAACGCACCGATAAATACGGTGGTTCAAACGAAAACCGTATGCGTCTTGCAAAAGAAATTGTTGAAGCTGTGCGCCGAGAAGTAAGCGATAAGTTTATTATTGTATTCCGAATTTCGGTAATGGATTTAGTGGAAGAAGGTTCAACCCAAGATGAAGTGATTGAACAAGCAAAGGTGTTAGAAAAAGCGGGTGTTGATATTTTTAACACCGGTATTGGCTGGCATGAAGCGCGTGTTCCAACCATTGCCAGTATGGTACCGCAAGGTGCGTTTGTTGAAGCAACCGAAATGCTAAAACAGCATGTATCTATTCCATGTGTTGCGGTAAACCGTATCAATACGCCAGACCTTGCTAATTCAATCTTAACTAATAAATCTGCCGATTTAATCTCAATGGCAAGACCGTTACTGGCAGACCCAGATTTCTTTAATAAATACGTTGAAAACAAAAGCGACAACATTAATGTGTGTATTGCGTGTAACCAAGGGTGTTTAGATAACGTATTCAAAGGTAAACGCGCCACATGTCTTGTCAATCCGCGTGCTGGTTTTGAATTAGATTATTCATTAGAACCTACAACTAATCCTAAAAATGTACTGGTTGTTGGTGGTGGTCCAGCAGGCTTAGCGGCAAGTTGCTATTTAGCTGAGAAAGGGCACAAAGTGACGTTAATTGAGCGCTCAAAGCACTTGGGTGGTCAGTTTAATTTAGCGATGCGTGTGCCGGGTAAAGAAGACTTTAACTATACCCTTGATTACTTTAAATCAGAGCTAACTAAGTTAAAGGTAAATGTTCAGCTTGAAACTGCGTTTGACGATAGCATGTACGAACAATACGACAATCTGGTATTTGCTACCGGTGTTCGTCCGCGTGAAGCGTCATTTGCGTTAAAAGATGGCAGAACCTTACTTGCGTATGATGAAGTTATCCGTGGCGAAGTAGAAATCGGCAAAGATGTCGTTATTTTAGGTGCCGGCGGTATTGGTTTTGATATGGTTGCATTTTTAGCTGAAAAAGCCAATAAGTCGGTTGACGAATTCAAGCAGCAATGGGCAATTAATGTCGACGGGCATCAACATCACATTCCACACAATATTACTATGTTAAAGCGCAGTCCAGGTCGATTTGGTAGCGACCTAGGTAAAACGACTGGTTGGATCCACCGTGCGGTAGCGAAGCAACAAAATGTACAACAGATCAGTGGTTGTAATTATGTTGAATTGAATAAAGACGGCCTCGTTATCGAGGTAGATGGTAAGCAACAAACCATTCCATGTGATTCGGTGATTACCTGTATTGGTCAAGTGTCTAATACCAATACCTTTGAATCACAACTCGAAAATGGAAAATATGCGTCTAAAATTGATGTGATCGGTGGCGCAAAATTAGCCTCAGCAATCGATGCAAAACGCGCAATTTTTGAAGCGCTGCAAGTTGCTCGAAAAATTTAGTGAATAAATAACTGTGTTTTACCGGTCTTTAATTTAGTTATAAAAATTAGAGGTCGGTATGACACTGCTTAATCACTATCAAACATTAATTCAAAAAAGCCAGATTTTCTCTGGTATTCCATTTTTACTGTTCCGCTTAATTCTCGCACCTGTCATGATCATTGCAGGTTACAGTAAGCTCGGTATGAGCGAAAACCCTGCTAGTTTTTCCGAAGCCATTATGGCGTTACCTAGCGTTGTCTCATGGTTTGGTAATAGCGAATGGGGATTAGGCTTACCAATGCCGGGGTTATTGGCATTTTTAGCTGGGTGGACAGAGTTTCTGGGTGGGTGGTTGATTCTAATTGGCTTATTTACCCGCGCCGTTGCGATTCCATTAGCGTTTACTATGGTTGTCGCGATTACCACTGTGCATTGGCACAATGGTTGGTTTTCAATTACCCCAACAAATAGCGAGACCAGTGCCGCAAAAGTATTGGATTGGCTAGCTATTCCTGGTGCAAAGGCCAGTTTAGAAAATTCCAAAGCAGCACAAGAACGATTGAACAAGATGCGCGAGATCCTTGATGAACATGGATTTACAGAATACTTGTATGAAACCGGTAAACCCGTTGTGTTAAATAACGGTATTGAGTTTGGTTTTATTTATTTTGCCATGTTGTTGAGTTTATTTTTTAATGGCGGCGGCAGATACGTCAGCCTCGATTATTGGCTTGCGCGCAAGTTTTTACGAAACACCCAGCAAGATAGCTAGTCCATCGGTGCGTTAAACTCTTTTCTTTTCAGTGCAGTTTGTTAAGCTTGGCAAAAAACTAACTTGTCAGCTTAATGAACGCATTAGAACTCTTATTAGAACGTCAATCAGACAGTAAACTTACTACACCAGGCCCAACAACAGAGCAGTTGGATATTATTAAACAAGCAGCGCTTCGCGCGCCAGATCATGCAGCTCTCAAGCCATGGCAGTTTATTCTTGTTGAAGGTGATGCCCGTGAGAAACTTGGCGAAATCTATTATCAAGCCGCATTGAACAACAACGCCGATGACACCGTATTAGCGCGTGCTAAAGAGCTGCCTTTGCGTGCACCGCTTATTATTATTTGTATTGCTAAGTATAAGCCTCATGACAAGGTGCCAAGAATCGAGCAGGTACAATCAGCAGGGTGTGCGGTAATGGCTATGCAACAAGCGGCATTTGCGCAAGGGCTTGCCGGTGTATGGCGCACGGGTAGTTATGCACAAGACGACTATGTAAAACAAGCGCTTAATCTTGCTCCAGAAGATGAATTAGTTGGCTTTTTGTATCTTGGCAGCAAAGTAAACGATTTTAAAAAGTCGCGAAATATCGACGTTAATGATTTTTTCACAAGCTTGTAGGAGCATCATGCTAGGACCGATTACCACAGGCATTGATGATAAAACATTATCTCAAGAAGAGCTTGAACTATTAGCGCACCCATTAGTGGGCGGCGTTATTTTGTTTTCCCGTAACTTTGAAAATATCGAGCAACTGTGCGCGCTAACAAAACACATTAAAACCATTAATCCATCACTATTAATTTCAGTTGACCATGAAGGCGGTCGTGTACAGCGTTTTCGTGACGGGTTTACTGAATTGCCAAGCATGTCGGATGCATTTATGTTTGCTAATAGCGGCTTAAATGACATTGGCTGGACACTGGCTGCAGAGTTACTTGCGTGTCAAATTGATTTCTCGTACGCCCCTTGTGTTGACGTGAATGGTATTTCACAAGTGGTTGGCAATCGTGCTTTTTCGTCTGAACCCATGGATGTAATCAATGGCGCGAAAGCGCTGATCAGTGGTTTACACAGTGCGGGTATGAAATCGGTTATTAAGCATTTTCCGGGTCACGGCTCGGTCGGTCCAGATTCGCACATTGCGATGCCGAAAGATGATCGTAGTTTTAGAGAGATAAGTCAGTTTGATTTACTGCCGTTTAAAGCGTTAATTGATTTAGGCATTGCGGATGCGGTCATGCCTGCGCACGTGATCTACTCTGAAGTTGATGAAAATCCAGCGTGTTTTTCGCCATTTTGGTTGCAAAAGGTGTTACGACAGCAGCTTGGTTTCAACGGCCCTGTGATATCTGACGATATGGGAATGCAAGGCGCAGTGCAAGTGGGGGATTATGTCACCCGAGTGACAAAAGCCTTGCAAGCCGGGTGCGATAACGTACTACTGTGCAATGAAAAAGAAGGACTTTATCAAGTGCTTGATGGGCTATCTGTAGCAGATTTTCAAGAACACGGTTCACGTATGAAGGTGTTTCATCAAAAGCGTTATCCAAGTTGGGATGATGTGAAACGTGATGCACGATGGCAATATTGCCAAAAACTGATAAAAAGTTAACCTACAAATAATATGAATAACAATAATAAACATATTTTGATTGGGGTTGTTTTGTGTCTGATTGCTTATTTAGCATCACGATATTTATGGCTGCAACCCGATACCATTTCCTTTACCTTAGCAATTACCGTTATTACCGCTTATTTTTGGGTGACTGAGGCACTGCCAATACCGCTTACATCTGTCATACCAATTGGTTTGTTTCCATTCGTTGGCGTATTAACGCACCAGCAAGCAGCATCATCGCTAGGTTCACACGTTATTGTATTGTTGATGGGCGCGTTTATGTTAGCGGTGGGAATTGAAAAATCTGGCGTTCATCGGCGCATCGCATTTGCCATATTGAAAGTCATTGGTGGCGACAGCGCACTTCGCATTATTTTTGCCATTATGGCAACTAGCAGCATTTTGTCTATGTGGATTTCAAACACCGCGACAGTCGTTGCGTTGCTCCCTGTGGTGCTCGCGATTTGCGCATCAACCGATGATAATCGATTTAAAATCGCCTTATTGCTAGGGCTGGCATATTCGGCATCGTTGGGGGGAGTAGGTACACTGATTGGTACGCCACCAAATGTGATTTTTGCGTCGGTTTATGAAGAGTTTGCTGGTGAGGAATACGGTTTTATTCGTTGGATGAAAGTAACCGTGCCGATTATTGTGATTTCAATTCCATTAATGGCGCTATGGCTTGCCCGTGGCATTCGTTTATCGTCGGCTATTCATCTGCCTAAGTGCGATGGTTGGAGCATTGCAGAAAAACGCGTGTTAGTGATTTTTGCACTGGTTGCGCTACTTTGGGTATTTCGTAAAGAGCCGCTTGGCGGCTGGTCACAGATGCTTGATATTAATACCGTAGGGGATTCGTCGGTTGCCTTGTTAGGTGTTCTTGCAATGGCAATAACCAGTAATGGCAAAGGGGGTCGTATTCTCGAATGGCAGGACGCGAAAGAAATCCCATGGGGCATGCTGCTGTTATTTGCCGGTGGTATTTGTATTGCTAAAGCGTTTGTTTCAAGCGGGTTAAGTGAGTTACTCGGTCAGTTTTTTGTGGCATTGGGTACGTTACCTGTACTACTTAGTTTGTTTGCATTGGCGATAGGGGTCTCGTTCTTAACGGAAATTACCTCTAATACGGCAACAGCGACGCTTATGATGCCAATTATCGCAAGTGCTGCCATTGCACTTAATTTACCAATTGAACTTTTAATGATCCCTGTGGTGATTAGTTGCTCGTGCGCATTTTGTTTACCGGTTGCAACGGCACCTAATTCAATTGTTTTTGCTAGTGGCGAAGTGTCAATTAAAGATATGGCAAAACAAGGCGTTGCACTCAATGTTTTAGTTGCGTCAATCGTCGCGTTTGTGAGTTTTTATTTCTTGACATAAAGCTAAAATGGGCTATTTAAAAACTGTTCGTTTTTTGTTAAGGTGATGTATTAACAACCAATTTAATCCATCAAAATAATAAAAGGCGCAGTTATGAATAACTTGTTTTTGCGCGAAAAAGAAAGTTGGTCAATATGGCTTATGTGGGGAGTCGTTTCAGCGATTGCTGTGTATATAACAGCAACGCAAACAAATGATTTTAGTCATATTGTCTTTATTAAGCTTGGCGTTTTTTCGCTACTGACTTGGTATATGACGTATTTGAAACGGTTTTCGTTTTGGCGTGCGATGAAAATTTCGCTTGTGGTGTTTTCGATTGCAATAACACCGGTATTATTTTTTAATTTTGAAGCGGTTAGCTTATTAAAAAATGCAGATATTGCGATAAAAGTGGGGCTTTTATCACTGGTAACGGTTATTTTTAGCTTAGTTTGTTCGTTAATTGCGCGTCAGCCAAAAGAATATTACTAAATATTAAATTTTTACTTTACAACGTGATACGAACTCATTAATATGCGCTCCAACAACGGAGAGATGGCTGAGTGGTTGAAAGCACCGGTCTTGAAAACCGGCATAGGTTAATAGCCTATCTAGGGTTCAAATCCCTATCTCTCCGCCACCTCATTCCCAAAACCGCCTTTAGGCGGTTTTTTTCGTTTTGGAGTTTGATTATGAATAATAAAGCGAAGTCGACTTTTCTGGTGTTAGTATTTGCGGTTATTTATGCAGTAGTGCTGCAACAAGGCATTTTATTACTTACCGATTACTTGCAAGTGGGGGCGGACGCCCTGGTTAGCAAGTGGCAAACAGCATTGGGCTTATTTGTATTTAACTTGCTTGTCGCACAAACCACACGTAAGTACTTTAAAACGCATCAACGTTCACTTTTCTCGTTAACAGTTGGATTTGCATCGGCACTTTTACCGACACTATTTGTTTATCAATTGGCGCTGATTTGGCCTTTGTTACTTGCGAATGTGGTGATTTCAATTTTGGCATTGTTAGCACAAAGTAAGTTAGAGTTGTTACACAGTAAAAGTCAGTAATTGCGGTAACAAGTGGGTGTTATCTATGTTAGACTGGCATTTTTATAACTTAAATAAAGTATAGAGATTATGTCAGATAAATTTAATTCAAATGCTGAAAAAGCAAGTTACGGTATCGGTCTACAAATGGGTGAGCAACTTAAGTCAAACCCATTTGAAGGTTTAAACTTAAACTCAGTATTTGAAGGCATGAAAGATGCTTACACTGGTGCTGACTTCCAAGTTGAGATCCCAGCTATTCAAGCAGCGTTTGAAGAAATTAATGCTGAAATCACAAAGCGTCGTGAAGAAGAAGCAAAAGTACTTGCAGCTGAAGGCGAATCTTTCCTTGCTGAAAACGCTAAGCGTGCTGAAGTAACGGTAACTGCATCAGGTCTACAGTATGAAGTACTAACTACAGGTGAAGGCGACAAGCCAACAGCTGAGTCAACGGTACGTACTCATTACCACGGTACATTAATCAATGGTGACGTGTTCGATAGCAGCTACGATCGCGGCCAGCCAGCTGAGTTCCCAGTAGGCGGTGTTATCAAAGGTTGGACTGAAGCATTACAAATGATGCCAGTTGGTTCAAAATGGCGTTTATACGTACCACATGACCTAGCTTATGGCGAGCGTGGTGCGGGTGCATCAATCGCACCTTTCTCAACACTTATCTTCGATGTTGAGTTATTAGATATCCTATAAGCATTTGCTTATTAAAAAAAGCCAGCGTTAATGCTGGCTTTTTTATTTGTGTAAATTAACCGACCAGGTTAAATGCAGCGCGCTGGTTTTGGTAGCCCTGCAATTTTTGTAGCTTGTTTCGCCGGTCCCTTAGGGAACAATTTATATAAATACTTGCTGTTTCCTTTGTCTTCACCAAGTTTTTTTGCCATGGCTTTTACTAACATACGTATTGCTGGACTGGTATTGAATTCAAGATAAAAATCTCGCACAAAATACACAACTTCCCAATGATTATCACTGAGCGAGATGTTTTCCTGCTCAGCAATGATAGGGGCGAGCGCTTCGCTCCACTGGGTAAAATCCTTCAGATAACCCTCTTTATCAGTATCGATAGTTTTATCGTTTATGCAATAGCTCATGTTAATTACCAAGTAATATGTTGTTCGCTGTCAACAATGAGCTCAACCCACTGTTGATCAGAAATTGTGATGATCGTTTCGTTTGAGACAGCGCGTGCCTTCATATCAACATCAAGTGCGTATAGGGTGTTTTGACAAAATGCATCAATATAGCAATTAACGCTGTAGCAGGCGTCGGATAACAGTAAGAGCTTATCATCGGGGGCAATAATAAGTTGATGCTGTTGATAATGCGATAAGGGCTTATTAAATATATGCAGCATTATATTGTTACCACCTGATGCTGTTGTTGAAGTAATGCCTGTTTTTCAGAGGTATCGAGCGTAATGATGTCGTATGCAAACTGAGTAATATCTAATCCGCGTTGCTTCATTGAGTGTTCGCACACATAAATGTGCTCAATATCGTAAAGGCTCAGGGTACCAAAGGCTTTCAAGTAATTTTTAATCTCGAGTGACTCAATTGATTGGCCTTGAAGTAGGGCATAAAGTGCATCGCCTTGTAAAAGCAAACTAACTTGCTGATCAATAGCGGCAAAAATTAGCGCCATATCAAGACTTTCTTTGAGACTACCATCATTAAAAGGAGAAGCATTACATACAATTAGGTAGTTTTTCATTTAATCTGCACCCATTTATCAGCTTTGCTAGCATCCATCGCAAACTCGGCAAGACCTGCAACTTCAAAGGGTTCACAGCGTGTAATATCGAGCCCCCGTTTTTCGGCTGCAGTAACGCAAAGTGTCAGTTTAATACCTAAATCGGCCAGCGATTGCCAAATATCAGTTACTTGTAACTCATCTGACGGCAGTGAAAAATGACTACTGGCGTGAAACACCGCATCTTGATAGAGAAAAATCCCAGATACAGTGTGTCCTAGCGCGAGTGCGCTTTTAGTGAAACGTAACAAATGTTGCAAACTGTCGTGTGCGTT
Source organism: Pseudoalteromonas sp. XMcav1-K (assembly GCF_044005875.1). NCBI lineage: Bacteria > Pseudomonadati > Pseudomonadota > Gammaproteobacteria > Alteromonadales > Pseudoalteromonadaceae > Pseudoalteromonas > Pseudoalteromonas sp. XMcav1-K. The sequence continues at coordinate 212,922 of NZ_JBIPJE010000043.1, forward strand.
AACACTTGCATGATAACTAATAATAATATTGGCCAAAATTTACCTATAAAAAAGCCCCGGAGAACGGGGCTTATTTTATTAAACTTTTAGCGTTTAGTCATTATTTGCACCAAGTAGATGCAGGATAGACGTAAATAAGTTATATACGTTTAAGTATAGGCTAACAGTTGCACGGATATAATTTGTTTCACCGCCGTTAATAATACGGCTAGTGTCGAACAAAATTAAACCAGACATAATAAATACGATGGCAGCGTTCATCGCCATAAATACGATTGAGCTACCTACGAATAGGTTTACTAGGCTAACTAGTACAACAACAATTAAACCTACGAATAAAAAACCACCAAGGAAAGAGAAGTCTTTCTTAGTTGACATTGCATAGGCTGATAAACCAAAAAATACAAGTGCTGTAGAACCCAGCGCTTGCATAATAAGCATCGGGCCGTTTGGCATTGCTGCATAGTAATTTAACATTGGACCGAGTGCTGCACCCATAAGACCTGTAAAAACAAATACCCATGGTAAGCCAGATGCACTGTCTGCTTTCTTATTAACTACAAATAAGGTGATCAGACCGCCGATACTAAATACAAGACCCATTAAGTAAGGTAATTGCATTGCCATTGAAATGCCTGCTGTAACAGCACTAAATAACAATGTCATACCTAAAAGCATATAGGTGTTGCGTAGTACTTTATTTGTTTCAAGTACCGACTGCGCCGATTTTGGCGAAGAGTACGTGTGATTAAAGCTCATAAATAACTCCTTAAATTGAAACGCATTCCTGTTAGGTTTCAGAACTGCGAACAGCATATCAATTAACATGTTAGGTAGCAATTCTATTCCTTTATTAGAACGTTGAAGTAGGGTATTTAGTTCAATTTAATTTAAAAATTTGACTGCATTATGTACGGGTTGCATGTTTATTGCGCGGTTGACAAATAAATTGAAAAAAAAGCTTCACAAGTGAAATAGAATCCCCTAATATTCGCCCCGCTGCGGAGAGATGGCTGAGTGGTTGAAAGCACCGGTCTTGAAAACCGGCATAGGTTAATAGCCTATCTAGGGTTCAAATCCCTATCTCTCCGCCACTTTCTTTTTATGCGGAGAGATGGCTGAGTGGTTGAAAGCACCGGTCTTGAAAACCGGCATAGGTTAATAGCCTATCTAGGGTTCAAATCCCTATCTCTCCGCCACTTACTCCTCTCTATATACTTAAGTCTACTGTTAATTATTTATCTATTTGCCATGCTTATCGTGTGTTTAACGCATTTGGCACGATTATGGATAAAAAAATTGTACTTAAGGGTGTTGCCTACTCCTTGTTTTCTCCCTTTCTGATTGGTTGTTTAATCGGTATTTATTATGTTGCAGTATTAGATGGCGCGACAACTAAACTATTTTTGTCGATAGTTTTAAGTGCGGTTGCAAATGCACATATAGTAGGGTTAACCATGGCGATATGTGTTGTACCTGTTTACATGTATTTGCAAAAGCGAAATAAATCAAATAACACCGCAATGATAATGGCAGCGATATTTGGTGGTGCGTTATTTAGTTTTATGTTTAATGTCGCGTCAGGGCAAGTATTTGTTGTAAATACGTTAATGGCAACGCTCGCAGCAAGCATATTTATTTTTACATTAAAACAGCAAAAATAAATTTCAGAGTCGAATAATTAGTAAACAATTAAGTGAATATTTAGCGATATTCACTTTTTTTAGCTTAAAAAGGTTTCATTTGTTGTTATGAAAGAGTACCTTTAAGCTTTGTGAATATTGAATTGTTAACTTTTCTACGTAATGAATAAAGAAAGCTTATATCAAAGTCTGAACAACCAAGTAGTTGCTTTGATTGAAGACGAAACCAACCTGATAGCGAACCTTGCAAATGTAAGTGCTTTGTTAAATCTTTCACTTGAAGATATTAACTGGGTGGGGTTTTATTTACTGGAAAACAACACATTAGTTTTGGGACCGTTTCAAGGTAACCCAGCGTGTGTTCGTATCCCTGTTGGTAGAGGCGTATGTGGTACAGCATTTGCCGAAAAACAAACACAGCGCATTGACAATGTTCACGACTTTGAAGGGCACATTGCATGTGATGCCGCATCAAATTCAGAAATCGTTATTCCACTTATTAAAGACGGCAATTATATTGGCGTGCTTGATATTGATAGCCCAAGCCTAAGTCGTTTTGATAGTGATGATCAAACTGGCCTAGAGCGAATTATGGCGTCATTGGCAGAGCATCTTTAATATGAAGGACTGGCTTAGCGTACAAGATTATTTGTTTGGTATAGATCAGGTAGGTGATTGGGAAGGGCAAGAAGAAACCGTTGCGGAAAACTTGAATGAACTGATTCATGTTGCATGGCAACAACTGCCTGACGAAACAGACGCAGATACGATTGACAAAATTATTGAAGGTATTTGGCAACATTTACGCGGTGATACTGCAATTTTGGAAGCTGAACACGAAGAATTAATCGATTGGGTGTTACATTACGTGACAAACCAATTGGAAAACAACTTAGACGAAGAGATTTAAAACTTAAGGTTAAAAACATGGACTCTACTAACAAGCTAAAAGACATCAAAGAGGTATTAAATTACCTTTTCACAGAGTTTCCAGCCTGCTTCAAAGAGAAAGACGGCATCAAGCCGTTGAAGGTTGGTATCTTTAAAGATATTGCTGAGCGCATCGAAAACGATGAACGCGTAAGCAAAACACAGGTTCGCCAAGCGCTTCGCAAATATACGTCTAACTGGCGTTATTTAGAATCTGTTACAAAACACGAGTTCCGTATTGACCTTGATGGTAACGATGCAGAAAAAGTTGAGCAAGAACACGTTGAGCATGCAAATAAAGCACTAGAAGAAAGCCGTGCTAAACTTGCTAAACGTAAGAAACCTGCACCGCGTAACGCTGGTGAAAAGAAATCTTACAAAAAGAAAGGCAATTTTGCTGATAAAAATGCTGCAAAAGGAACTAAATTTAGTTCTAGCAACACTAATAAAGACAAACCTGCGCGTCGTTCTAATAAAGTAGAAGCGCTACCTTCAGGTGATATTAAAGTGGATGCTGAAGTAAAAGTTAAACTTGGCCAAGCTTTAGTAAAAGGTACCATCACCGAAGTGAATAAGGAAGACATTCATGTAGTGCTTGTAACAGGCATGCAGGTGAAAACGAAAGCAGAGAGTCTATTTATCGTATAAGGAGACAGTGTATGAGTGAGAAGTTTAGGCTTATTCCACTGGCGGCAGCGCTATTTTCAGCAAATTTATTTGCTTCTGCCGATAATATTAGCATCGAAAACTTACCTGAGTTAAAACAGGAAATTCAGCATATTGCTGCAACCAAGCGAATAACCAATTTATTTACTCGCTCGCACTACAAACTTATTCGATTAGACGATGACTTATCGAGCCAAATCTACGACCGATTTATTGAGTCGATTGATAGTAACAAAAGCTTGTTCATGCAATCAGATTTGGCTAAATTCGACCATTTCAAGTATGAAATTGATAATGCATTAATTAAAGGTGATATGTCTTTTGCGTTTGAAATTTTTAACTTGAATATGCGTCGTCGTTTTGAACGCTTCGAATATTCACTTTCTTTACTTGATAAAGAAATGAAATTTGACGTTGAAGACAATTACTTTTTTGATCGCGAAGATGCAAAAATTCCAACCACCATGGCGGAATTGCATGAAATCTGGCGCCAACGCGTCAAGTACGACGCGCTTCGCTTAAAGCTTACAGGCAAAGAATGGCCTGAAATCCAAGAAATTCTGAAAAAACGTTACCGTTACACGCTAAAACGTATTTCACAAACAAATAGCGAAGATGCATACCAAATTGCAATGAATTCATTTGCAAGAAGCATCGAAGCACACACTTCTTACCTATCGCCACGCCGCGCTGAACAGTTTAAGCAAGATATGCAGCTTGAATTAGAAGGTATCGGCGCAGTATTAGGTGTTGACGAAGATTACACTGTGATCCGCTCACTTGTCCCAGGTGGTCCAGCATCTAAAACCGAAAAACTAAAATCTGATGATCGCATTATTGCCGTTGCACAAGGTCAAGAAAGCTTTGTTGATGTAATCGGTTGGCGCTTAGATGACGTAGTTGATCTAATAAAAGGGCCGAAGGGCACCAAGGTAAGGTTACAGTATCTAAAAGGTTCTGATTCGCACGGTACGCCACATGAAGTGGAAATTATTCGTGATAAAATTCGCCTTGAAGATAAAGCAGCTAAATCAAGTGTATTTGAACCAGTTTACTCAGAACTTGATACCAAAATCGGTGTCATTGAGATCCCAGGTTTTTATAACAACTTGTCTAAAGACGTTAAAAAAGAGCTAGCTAAATTACAAGAACAGAATGTAGACGGTATTGTGATCGACCTGCGTGGTAATGGCGGTGGTTCGTTATATGAGGCGACACAATTATCCGGTTTGTTCTTCGACAAAGGCCCCGTTGTTCAAATACACAACATTAACGGCAAAGTTGAAAAACAAAAAGATCGCGACGGCGTTACCTATTACGACGGCCCGTTAACCGTATTAGTGGACCGTTACAGCGCATCAGCGTCAGAAATTTTTGCTGCGGCAATGCAAGACTATGGTCGCGCAGTTATTATTGGTGAGCAAACCTTTGGTAAAGGCACAGTGCAACAGCACCGTAGCTTAACAAAAGCATTTGATTTATTTGAAAATCCGCTTGGCAGCGTGCAGTACACAATTGCTAAGTTCTACCGTATTAATGGTGGCAGTACGCAGCATAAAGGCGTGATCCCAGATATCACATACCCATCGCCAATTGATCCCGCTGAGTGGGGTGAAAGCCAAGAAGACAATGCATTACCTTGGGATCACATTCGTAAAGCGAATTATTCAAAACTTGACGATTTAACGCCAGCGATTACGTTTTTGACTGATAAACATAAAGAGCGTATTGCAGGCGAGCCTGAGTTTATCTACCTCAATGATGACATTGCCTTGTATCAAAAAGAGAAAGACCGTGCATCTGTGACGCTTGTTAAGGCGAAACGTGAGAAACAACGCGAAGAAGACAAGCAAAAGTCGCTCGCTCGAGCGAATGAAAGGTTAAAACGTCTAGGGCTTGATCCAATTGCATCACTAGACGATGCACCAGACGTACTTGATGAAATCGACCCGGGACTTGAAGAAGCGGTTCATATAACATCAGATTTTATTAAGTATGGCCGTTACGCAAAACATTAATTTATAACTAATGTAGTAAGCGCCGATTTTCACAAAGTCGGCGCTTTTTTATGTAAAACTAAAAATAATAAAATTCAACGCTTCGTGCTTATTCAGAAGTCAGTTGATAAATAATGACAACAATTTGAGGTATCTTTGTGAAGCAAGTAAAACAAGCGACCTTTTTAGACGCGTTAATTCCAATTAGCGTTTTAGTGCTACTGCTTGGCACATCCGTTTATCTATACAGCGACGATTCGTCGTATGGCCCAAACCAAATAGCGTTACTATTTTCAGCCGCAATAGCAGTAATCATTGGTCTTAAAAATGGTTTTAAATGGGCCGAACTAGAAGAGGCGATGATTAAAGGCATCACCATTTCTCTTGGCGCCGTATTAATTCTACTTATGGTAGGGGCATTAATAGGCACTTGGTTACTGTCGGGCACAGTACCGTCGTTAATTTATTTTGGCTTGCAGCTGATAAACCCGCATTGGTTCTATGCCGCAAGTTGCATATTGTGCGCTATCGTTGCCTTGAGTATTGGTAGCTCATGGACAACAGCTGCAACAATCGGTGTTGCCTTGCTCGGCGTATCAACGGGTCTTGGCCTTGATCAAGTTGTCACTGCGGGCGCGGTTATTTCGGGTGCTTACTTTGGTGATAAACTGAGCCCATTGTCGGAAACGACAAACTTAGCACCGGCGGTGGCTGGCAGTAATTTATTTGACCATATCCATCATATGCTTTGGACTACAGTGCCGAGCTTTGTTATCGCGCTGATTATCTTCTTAGTAATGGGTTTTAATGCTGAAGGCGTACCAAATGAAGGACGCATAGAGGAGATTTCTAATATTCTACTTCAGAATTTCAATATTGGTATTGAGATGTTAGTGCCTTTAGTTGTGTTACTGACATTAGCAATTAAAAAAATGCCCGCATTCCCGGCGGTTGCCATTGGGGCGCTATTTGGCGCGGTTTGGGCGATTATTTTTCAACAAAACTTAATTGCAGGGCAGATTGAGTCTGGTGTATCTCACTTTGTTGGTACGTTTAAATTGGTATGGGCTGCGCTATTTGATGGTTTTAGCATTACAACTGGTGATGCGAAAATGGATAGCTTATTAAGTGGTGGCGGTATGTCAGGCATGCTTAATACGACTTGGTTAATTATTTGTGCGTTAATGTTTGGTGCTGTAATGGAAAGAGTGGGCCTACTAAAAGTCTTCGTTTCTAGCATTTTAAAAATCGCAAAAAGTACCGGTTCATTGATTGCGTCGACCATTGCTACCTGTATTGGCACTAACCTAATCGCGGCAGATCAATATATGGCAATCGTAATGCCTGGACGCATGTATAAAGAAGAGTATGAAAAACGCGGGCTTGCCAACGTTAACTTGTCACGAACATTAGAAGACGGCGGTACTATCACAAGCCCTCTTATCCCATGGAATACCTGTGGTGCGTATATGCAAAGCGTACTACTCATTAACCCGCTTGATTATGCGATGTATGCATTCTTTAATTTAATTAATCCATTATTGGCAATTATTTACGCCTACTTAGGCATTAAAATTTTAAAAATTACGCCAAAGCATTTACAGACAAGCGATGAATAATTTTGTGGAGCAAACGTTATGACAACACAAGAAAAATCAACTAACCAAGCTAAGTTCAGAACTGATTATAAAGCACCGGATTACACGGTTTCGTCACTGTATTTAGAATTTGACTTAAAAGCGACTCAAACCCGTGTATTACAAAAAGCGCAGTATCAGCGTGTCGGCGCGAATAATGAGTTATGGCTAGATGGCGTCAATCAAACATTATTGTGCATTAACGTAAATGGCTTACCGTTTAGCGATTATGAAATGTCTGAGCTAGGTTTGACGCTGAAAAACTTGCCAGCAGAGTTTGAACTACATATCGAAACTGAAATTGACCCACAAAACAATACGTCACTTGAAGGGTTATATTTATCCGATGGTGCTTACTGTACACAATGTGAAGCTGAAGGGTTTCGCAAGATCACTTATTTTCAAGACCGTCCCGACGTATTAACCAAGTATACAGTAAAGGTTATTGCAGATAAGGCGTTTACCCATTTATTGTCTAATGGTAACAAAATTGAGTCTGGCGAGTTGGCTGATGGGCGTCACTTTAGCACTTGGCAAGACCCTTACAACAAACCGAGCTATTTGTTTGCATTAGTGGCAGGTGATTTTGATGTATTACATGATAACTTTAAAACACGCTCTGGCCGCGATGTAAAACTCGAGCTATTTGTTGATAAAGGTAATCTTGATAAAGCTGATCACGCAATGGCTTCGTTAAAGCGTGCAATGAAGTGGGATGAAGAGCGTTTTAACCTTGAATACGATCTTGATATATACATGATTGTTGCGGTTGATTTCTTCAATATGGGGGCAATGGAAAACAAAGGGTTAAATGTATTTAACTCAAAATGTGTATTGGCAAACCAAGCTACTGCGACCGATCGAGATTATCACACCATTGAAAGCATTGTGGGTCACGAATATTTTCACAATTGGACAGGTAACCGAGTAACGTGTCAGGATTGGTTTCAATTATCGTTAAAAGAAGGTTTAACGGTATTTCGCGACCAAGAATTTAGCTCAGACATTGGCTCACGTGCATTAAATAGAATTGATGCAGTAAAAGTGATGCGTGGACCGCAGTTTAGTGAAGATGCAGGTCCGATGGCACACCCAATCCGCCCTGAAAAAGTTATCGAAATGAATAACTTTTATACAGTTACTGTATATGACAAGGGTTCAGAAGTGATCCGTATGATGCATACAATTTTGGGGGAAGAAAACTTCCAAAAAGGCATGCAATTGTATATTGAACGCCATGATGGCACAGCGGCGACATGCGATGACTTTGTTAAAAGTATGCAAGACGCATCTAACATTGATCTTTCGCTTTTCTCGAAATGGTATAGTCAGTCAGGTACACCTGAGCTTGCGGTAGAGCGAGAATTTAATGATGCTGACAATACACTAACGCTGACTGTGTCGCAGTTTACACCAGCCACGCAAGATCAAATTAAAAAATCGCCATTGCATATTCCAATCGCACTAGAACTTATTTCACCTGAAGGTAAATCACAACCCTTAGTTATTGACGGCAATAAGGTTGACCGCGTTATCAACCTAACAGATGCACGTCAGCAATTTATATTTGAAAATATTGCAAAAGACACTGCGGTCGTCTTTTTAGAAGATTTCTCAGCGCCATGTAAAGTGAAGTTTGAACAATCTCTTTCTGAGCTAATCACGATTGTTAAATATGCGCGCAGCGATTTTTCAAAGTGGGATGCGATGCAGCGTATAATGGTTGACGCGCTAAAAGCAGGCATCGATAACGGCACGCAAATTAATGAAGAAATAGTGGCGTTGTTTCGCTATTTACTTACCTCAAACGTTAAAGACCTTGCGTTATTAAGTGAGCTTTTAACATTGCCGAGTTTCGATACGGTTGCAAGTGATTATCATCCAATTCCTGTAGATGCCATTACTGATCAGTTGCATGCAGTAAAATCATTTTTAGCGAGCGCGTTGTTAAGTGATATCGCAGCGCGTTATCAAACACTAAACGAAAACGGTGAGTTAGATGCAACGAGTATTGCAACGCGTGCATTAAAAGGTCGCTTACTTGATTATCTTGCAGCGGCAGATTGGCAGGATGTAGATACTGAGCTTGAGACGCAATTTACCAGCGATAACATGACAAACAGCTTAAACGCGCTGTCAGCAGCATGTGAAAATAAACGAACCAGCCACGAAGGTTTACTCGAGCGCTTCAAAGATAAATGGCATCACGATGTATTGGTATTGGATAAATGGCTTGCACTTAAAGGTCGATTGAAAGGTGACAATACAACAAATGTGATCCGCGCTATGTTTGAAAGTGGTGAAGTTGATATTACTAACCCAAATCGTGTACGTGCATTGCTAATGAGTTATTGTATGTTTAACCCGCAATCATTCCATGCGCTAAATGGTGAAGGGTACCGTTTGCTGACGGATTTACTGATTAAACTCGATAAAATTAATCCGCAAAATGCAGCACGTTTAATTACGCCGCTGTTAAGCTTTAAGCGTCATACCGATGAACGTCAATTGCACGTTAAAGCGCAATTACAACGTCTTGCTGATTTACCAGACCTCAGCCCGGATTTGTTTGAAAAGGTGAGTAATGCGTTAAATGGAGCGTAAAACCTACTACTTTTCAATTAATTTAAACTATCAAGAGTGTATGGCCTATTATAAAGGCCACTACACCAGCGTTCAGGTACTAAGTGATTGTGGTAAAACAATTCGCTTCGCTGCAGAAAAATTACGACCTTTTATGTCATCAATTGGCATAAAAGGGCGTTTTCGCATCCATTTAACCACCGAAAATAAATTTATTTCAATAGAAAAAGTTAATTAAAATCAATTTCTTATGTGTTATTTTGCCGGTGGGGTTTGAACTTTTTCAAGTTCTTTTCATTAAGCACTTTTCATTTCGATTGTTTAACTGGTAAGATGTCTTACCTATGTGATTAGAAAGTAGAATATCAAATAACAAGAGCGAATATGTAATCGAATTAATTGATTACGCTATATCTCATGTTTTACTTGTAATTTTATGAATTGCTTTCTATCGTTACAAGCATACTAAAAACAATAACTTGATAACAAAACAGCCCGCCATAGGGGGAATATATATGATAAAAAGTCCTCTTTTTGTCAAAAATAAACTGGCTTTAGGTGTTACAGCCGCGTGTATGGCACTTGCAAGCCAAAGTGCTTCAGCTGCATCATTTGAAGTTGGTGGTTTTGAAGTACAATTTGACTCTACTTTTTCTTACGGTACTAGCTACCGTGTAGAAGACCGTGATTTCGATACTCACATTGGTAAATCTAATCACCCTCGCTTTGATTGGACTGGATACCATCCAGCACTTAACCCAATCTACACATCAGATCAAATCTGGGCCGAGCCAGGTATTTACTCAAATAATGGTGATGCCGGTAACCTTAACTTCGATAGCGGTGAAGCATTTTCACAGTTATTAAAAGGTACCCATGAATTAGAAATACGCAAAGACAACTTTGGTTTCTTTACGCGTTTTATGTATTTCTATGATTTTGCTCTTAATGATAAAGACTTAGCATACAAAAACCCGACGTCAGGACAGGGCGTTGACCCATGTGCAAATAAAGAGTCGGAAGAGCTTGTGTGTAAAGATCTTCGTTTACTTGATGCATTTGTGTATGCAGACTTTGATTTGAATGATGGCTACAACCCATTGTCAGTTCGTTTAGGTCAGCAAGTAATTAACTGGGGTGAAAGTGCCTTAATTTCACATGGTATTAATATCAACCCAGTCGACGTGGATCGTTTAAAAGCACCTGGTGCTGAAGTTAAAGAAGCCTTTATTCCTGTAGGCATGTTGTGGGCTTCACTCGGTATTACAGAAAACCTTTCAGCAGAAATGTTTTATCAATATCAGTGGCACGAAACACGTCTACCTGTAGCTGGAACCTATTTCTCTACTAATGACTTTGCGGCGGTAAACGGTAATGCTAACAATGTTCAGCTTGGTTTTACATCAAACCCAGATATCGATTTAGCGTACTTAACTAACTCACTAAACAGCATGTATGGTCAATGGGGCCAAGTTGTTGCCGCGCAAGGTATGGATCCATCAAGCGCTGAAGCGCAATCGCTACTTGCTAGCATGTATTTAGCACATCCAACTAAAGTTGCGATTAAAGCCAATGGCGACAAAGCACTTAAAAAACCAAAAGATTCAGGCCAGTATGGTTTGAAATTAGGTTGGTTTGTACCTGAGCTTAATGAAACTGAGTTTGGATTTTATTACGTAAACTACCATGAGCGTAGACCGTTAATTTCAGGTAAGGCGTCAGACTTTACTGCTGCTGGAATTGGCCACGACTTAGCGTATATCGCTACAAACACCATTAATGCAGACAACATCACTAATTTAAAAGGCTTTACCGAAGCACAGCTTGAATATCCAGAAGATATTCAAATGTATGCACTTAGCTGGAACACAGCCATTGGTGAAACAGCGTTTGCTGGTGAATTCACTTATAGAAAAGACGAGCCATTACAAATTGATGACGTTGAATTGCTATATGCCGGTATGGCCGAGCAGTTGGCAAACCCTGGTGTGCCAGATGCAGTGCGTCAGGACATGTTTGCAGGTATCTCACAAGTAGAAACTGTGTCACCAAGTGAAGTTGCACAAGGTTATATTCTACGTGACTCTGCGCAGCTTCAATTTAGTTTTTCACACTTATTTGGCCCATCTTTAGGTGCAGATAGTTGGGCGGTATTAGGTGAAGTAGGTGGAGTACACGTTATTGATATGCCAGAGTATGATGAACTTCGGTTGAATGCGCCAGGTACCGGTCGTAGTGGTATTATGCAAGGTCCAGCTGATGATTACACAGCACTTCACTTGTTATTATCTAACGGTCCTGAAACTAATCAATTTGCATCAGCAACATCATGGGGTTATCGCCTAGTTGCTAAAGGTGAATACAATAACTTATTCGCTGGCGTGAACTTCTCACCACGTGTTGTATTCTCACACGATGTTAATGGTACAACGCCGGATCCAATGTTCTTATTTGTTGAAGATCGCATGTCTACTGCTGTTACCCTTAATTTTAACTATCAAAACCAGTGGTCATTTGACTTTGGTTACAATAGTTTCTGGGGTGGCGGTAAAGCCAATGGCTTAGCAGACCGCGATTATGTTTCATTTAATATTAAGTATTCTATTTAAGGGTAACAATATGATTAAAAAACCTACCCTAGTGGCTCTAGCATTGTGTAGCGTATTTAACGCTTCACAAGCTTTAGCTAAAATTTCACCAGAACAAGTTGCTCGTTTAGGTCAAGATTTAACACCACTTGGTGCAGAAAAGGCGGGTAATGCGGATGGCTCAATTCCATCATGGGAAGGTGGTATTACAAAAGCACCTGACAACTATAAAGTAGGTGATCACCACCCAGATCCATTTGCTGACGATAAAGTATTATTCACTATCGATAAGTCGAATGTTGAACAGTACAAAGAGATGCTTTCTCCTGGTCAGGTAGCGATGTTTGAAGCTTATCCAGATAGCTTTAAAATGAATATATACCAAACGCGTCGTAGTGCGTCATACCCACAGTTCATCTATGATGCAACGAAAAAGTATGCAACAACGGCAGAGCTTGTTGAAGAAGGTAATGGTATTAAAAATACTGCAATTGGTATTCCTTTCCCAATTCCTGAAACAGGTCTAGAAGCCATTTGGAACCATATTTTACGTTACCGTGGTCTTTCGATTAAGCGTTATGGTGGTCAAGCGGCTCCAACGGCAAGCGGTTCATACAATATCGTGGGCTTTGATGAAAAACTACTGGTTAAGTATTCAGAGCAAGATGCAACGCCTGAGTCTCTGCAAAAGTCGAATATCTTGTTTAAGTTTAAGCAAGAAGTAACTGAACCTGCGCGTTTAGCGGGTACGGCACTGCTTGTTCACGAAACAATGGACCAAGTATTAACACCACGTCAGGCTTGGACTTACAACACCGGTCAACGCCGCGTCCGTCGTGCACCAAACGTTGCATATGATGCACCGGGAACGGCGTCGGATAGCTTACGTACTACTGATGACTTCGATATGTTTAACGGTTCACCAAACCGTTACGATTGGAAGTTATTAGGCAAAAAAGAAATGTACATTCCATATAACAGTTACAAGCTACATAGCGATGAGCTGAAATATGAAGACATTTTGAAGCCTGGTCACATTAACCCAGAACACGTACGTTATGAAAAACACCGTGTTTGGGTAGTAGAAGCGAATCTTAAAGAAGGTACGCGTCATATTTATAAGAAGCGTGTATTCTTTATTGACGAAGATAGCTGGCAAATTCATGTTGCAGATCTTTATGATAACCGCGACCAGTTATACCGTGTAGCAATGGCGCATGGTGTGAACTACTACGAAGTACCAACTCATTGGAGTACTTTGGATGTTTATCACGATCTTAACTCACGTCGTTACTTAGCAATTGGCTTAGATAACGAAGAGAAGATGTATGACTTCCAAGAAATGTTCAAAGACACCGAGTTTACTTCAAACGCATTACGTCGCTCTGGTCGACGCTAAATAATAATACGGCCCGCGAGGGCCGTTTTTCTCACAACGCTACCTATATGAAAAAATATCTATTTTTAATCGGCTCTCTATTGACGACTAGCGCAATTGCGCAAGTTACACCACAGGCGGCAATTCCAGCTAAACTTGCGGCTAAAAATCTATTAACCGATATTACCCGTGTCGGCAGCCAAACTTTGGCAGTTGGTAAGTGGGGAAATATTGTTTATAGCAATGACAACCAAGAATGGCTACAAGCAAACTCTCCAGTACAAAGCTTGCTAACGGGGGTTTATTTTATAAATGCAAATATTGGTTGGGCGGTAGGCCACGACGCAACGATTTTGCATACTAAAGACGGCGGAAAAAATTGGACAATTCAGCAGTTTTTACCTGAATTAGATAAGCCGTTACTTGATATTCTGTTTTTTGATGCCAACCACGGATTAGCAATTGGCGCGTATGGCTTAAGTTATCGCACAACTGATGGTGGTAAAACATGGCAAAAAGAATTTTATGATTCGCTGTTGTATGAAGAAGACCGTGCGTATCTGAATGACTTAAAAGAATCCGATCCAGAAGGGTACAAAATAGAAACCCAAGCGATTCTACCGCATTTTAATAAAATATTTTTAGATGGCGAAACACTGTGGCTAGTGGGTGAGCTAGGTTTAATGGCTACCAGTAGCGATATGGGTAAAACATGGCAACGCTTAGATGAAATTTATGCCGGCTCATTTTTCTCATTTAATAAATTAGATAATCAATACCTAGTCGGTGGCTTGCGCGGTACTGCGTTTTCTAGCACTGATGGTGTTGAGTGGACACAATTAGAAACTGACACCACAGCATCGATAAATAATATTGAAATTGTCGGTAATAAAGCGGTGCTTTTGGCTAATAGTGGTGTGTGGTTTACCTACAGTGATAACCAGTTAGTTAAATTTGTTACAAAAGACGGCAAATCACTTTTGGCGGGTGCGAAGAATAATAATGAATTAATCGTCGCATCAGAAGCGGGAATACATAAACTTAGCGTGCAGTAATTATGAATTCATTATTAACAAAAATAGAAACAAGTCTTTTTAGACACCGCTTAGCAGTATTGTTTATCTTTATTGCGGCCACTGTATTTTTAGGTTTCCAAGCTACTCAAATTAAACTCGATGCGTCGTTTAATAAGAATATTCCGTTAAACCACGAGTACATGAAAACCTACCTTAAGCACGAAAAGCAATTTGGCGGTGCTAATGGTATTTTAATTTCAGTGTGTGATACGCGTGGTGACATTTTTAATGAAGAGTTCTTTACCCAGCTTAAAAATGTGCACGATCAGTTATTCTTTATTCCGGGTGTTAATCGACCGCTTGTAAGTTCGATATTTGCACCGAGCGCGCGCTTTGTTGAAGTAGTTGAAGACGGCTTTGCCGGTGGACCAATTATTCCAGCAGATTTCAAAGCCGATTCGCGCGGTCTTGCAACTGTTAAATCAAACATTGAAAAAGCAAAAGTTGTTGGCCGTATGGTAGCGAACGATTATTCGTGCGCTATGGTAACAGCTCAGTTAATGGAAACGGATCCAAAGACGCAAGAAAAACTGGATACCTTAGTATTTGCTGAAAAGCTTGAATCGGAGATTCGCAACAAATTTACTACCGATAACGTATCTATTCACATTATTGGGTTCGCTAAAATGGCAGGTGATGTTGCCGATGGCGCAAAAGATGTTGTGTTGTTTTTCTTAATTGCAATTTTAATCACAACTGTGATGGTTTGGCTTTTCTGTAAGAGTATGAAGCTAACCGTGTTACCAATTGTGTGCTCACTTATTGCGGTAATTTGGCAGCTTGGTCTATTAAATCTGGTTGGCTTTGGTCTTGATCCAATGTCAATTTTGGTTCCATTTTTGGTATTCGCTATCGGTGTAAGTCATGGCGTGCAGATGATCAACAGTATTGGTCAGAAAGTGGCGAAGGGCTTGTCTAATAAGGTTGCAGCGCAATCTAGTTTTGCTGCATTGCTTGTTCCTGGTGGTATTGCATTATTGTCTGACACTGTTGGTTTTATCACGTTATTATCAATCGACATTGGTATTATTCGTGAGCTTGCGATTACAGCGAGCCTTGGTGTAGCGGTAATTATCTTTACCAACCTTGTATTACTACCCGTGATAGCATCTTACCTTGATTACACCAAAATGAAGCGTGTTGATGATGGTAATGGCGAGACGCACGATGCATTTGCGGGTATTCGTGAAATGCTTGTTAAAGCCACTGAGCCAAAAGCAAGTAAGGCGATTTTATTTATTGCTGCTGCTCTTTTTGTATTTGGATTTATTAAATCAAACGAAATGCAAATTGGTGACTTACATGCGGGTGCACCGTCGCTTCATGAAGATGCCCGTTATAACCAAGATACTTTCCTTATCACCGACAAATATTCGATCTCGGTTGATATTTTAAAAGTGATTGTTGAGGCAGAGCCAGAAGCGTGTACTTTCCACGATACCATGGAGCGAATCGATCGTTTCCAATGGAAATTACAAAACGTTGACGGTGTGCAATCCGCTGTATCTCTTAGCAGTATCGCACAGCAGGTTAACGCTGGTTACAACGAAGGTAATTTAAAGTGGCAAACTCTGCCGCGCAACACAGCATCACTTGTACAAGCGTCTAGCCGCGTAGAAACAAGCTCAGGTTTATTAAACAGCGATTGCTCTGTGATGCCAATTGTTGCCTTTATTGAAGACCATAAAGCGAAAACGATTAATCACGTAGTTGATGCGGTTAAGCAATTCGCCGAAGAAGAGGGCACAGAGACACTTAAATTTAAGTTAGCGTCGGGTCCAGTTGGCGTTATGGCTGCGACAAACGAGTCAGTAAGCGAAGCGCAATTGCCGATGATGATCTACGTTTACGGTGCGGTAATTTTACTTTGCTTAATCAGTTTCCGTTCGTTACGTGCCACCATTGCGGTAGTGTTACCGCTTTATGTGGTGTCAACACTTGCACAAGCGCTGATGGTGTCGCTAGAAATTGGTTTAACAGTAAGTACCTTACCGGTAATTGCACTGGGTGTTGGTATTGGTGTTGACTATGGTATTTACATTCTATCGTCAATGAGTGGGTTATTGCGCCAAGGCGTACCGTTAACAGAAGCATATCGCCGTGCGTTGATTGAGCGTGGTAGTGCGGTACTGTTTACCGGTATTACCTTAGCTGTTGGTGTAAGCACTTGGGTATTTTCTGCACTTAAGTTCCAAATGGACATGGGAATTCTGCTAACCTTTATGTTTTTGGTCAACATGATAGGTGCTGTACTCCTCCTACCAGCGCTAGGTACACTACTGTGGCGCAAAAAAACTTCTGAATAAATGTGTACTGAAATGGCCAGAAATGGCCATTTCTATCTATATTTTGTGAATAGTAAGCCAACTGGTTGAAATATGTACTGGTTTGCTACAAAAAATGCTATTTATATCTATGCTAAAAGAGTTAGAATTCACCTGACTCCATTGCAGTTTGTTAGACTGCAAATAGTTACCGTTCACAGGTAGGTATAGATAAGGAACACATAATGACTCAACAAGAAGGCCAAACCTCAGTTTTACTTGAAAACGTATCGTCTTTGATCCGTAGTAAGGTAAAAGCCACAAATGTGTCGCTTGTCGAAAAGTTTGCTAAAACACTCTACAGTAATATGTCGACTGAAGACTTAGCAAGCCGTAATGACAGTGACTTATATGGCGCAGCGCTTAGCTTATGGAATAGCTTGGAAAAACACACTGATGATACAGCGCTTATCCGTGTATTTAATCCAGAACTCGCTAATAATGGTTGGCAATCCTCTCACACAATCGTAGAAATAATCGCAAAAGACATGCCGTTTTTAGTGGACTCTGTTCGCATGGCTTTGGCGCGTGAAAATATTGTTTCACACTTATTACTTCACTCTCCGTTAAAAATTAAGCGCGACAAAGATGGTTTAATCTCTGCATTGTCTGGTATGAAGACAGAACAAGAGTCTGACTCAAACAAAACCGTGTTCTTTATTGAAATCGACCGTCAGTCTGATAAGTCGGTTATTGCATCTATTAAAAAAGAGTTAGAGTCAGTGTTGGCAGATGTGTCAGTAGCCGTTGAAGACTGGTTAGCGATTAAAGATAAACTTGTGTCTATCAGCAAAGCGCTGCCAAAACGTAAAGGCATTAAAAATAAAACTGAAGTTAAAGAAACAGTTGAGTTCTTAGATTGGTTAGCAAAAGATAACTTCACACTTATGGGTTATCGCCAATACGACTTATCACCGATTAAAGGTGACTATCAGTTAACAGGTGTGGCTGACACAAGCTTAGGTATGATGAAGTTATCAGATGAGACTAAATCTCGTCGCCTTTCTGATTTACCAGAAGTTGCACGTAAAGAAGCACACAGTGATAACTTGCTTATCCTTACCAAAACAAACTCACTTTCACGCGTTCATCGTCCAGCTTATATTGATTACATCGGCATTAAACGTTTCGATGACGAAGGCAATGTAATTGGTGAAGATCGCTTTATTGGTTTGTTCTCTTCGAGCTTCTATAACAACAGTGCAGCAGACGTACCGGTACTAAAAAGTAAGATCAAGCGCGTACTTGATATGACAGACTTTGCGCCGGGCACGCATGCATACAAAGCGGTACTTAATATTTTAGAAACGTACCCACGTGATGAGTTATTACAAGCACGCGAAAAAGAATTATTAGAAGTTGCTCTTGGCGTTCACCATATGCAAGAACGTGATATGTCACGTGTATTTGTACGCCAAGATACCTATGGTCGTTTCTTCTCGTGCATGGTTTATGTACCAAGAGAGCGCTATAACACGGCATTGCGTCGTGAAACGCAAAACATTCTTGCGAATGCGTTTGGCTCAAACGAAAAAGTTGAGTTTACCACCTTCTTCTCAGAATCAATGCTAGCACGTACGCATTATACGGTACGTGGTTGCGACCAAAATGTTGAATATACAGTGAAACAAATCGAAAGAAACCTAATTGAAGCGGCCCGTACATGGGAAGATAAACTTCACAGTGCATTACTAGAGCGTGCAGGCGAATCGCGCGGCAATGAACTTGCTCGTAAGTATTCTAAAGCCTTTGCTAGTGCCTACCGTGAACAAGTACTGCCAAGTGCTGCTGTTGTTGATATTGAAAAGCTAGAAAGCTTGTCAGACGAAAACAAGCTTGCAATGCTGTTTTACCGTCCGCAAGAAAGTGCCAATACAAATCAGGTACGTTTAAGCCTATATCACAAAAACGAACCAATTCACTTATCAGATGTAATGCCAATTATTGAGAACTTTGGTCTTCGTGTTATTGGTGAAACACCGTACTCAGTGAAGACCGAAGATGGTCAAGTAAACTGGATTATGGATTTCAGCATGCTGATGAGCAATGATGACCTTGACGATTTCTCGAAGGTGTCGGAGCGTTTCCAACTTGCATTGCTTAATGTATGGAACAACAAGCTTGAAGATGATGGTTTCAATAAACTTGTTCTTGCGGCAAGCTTAAAAGGACGCGAAGCGTCGATCATTCGTGCCTACGCAAAATACATGCGTCAAATTGGTGTGACGTTCTCACAAAGCTACATCGAAAGCACATTTGAGAACTACCCACATATTGCACAGCTACTTGTAAAATTATTCGATAAGAAGTTCTCACCTAAGTCTAAGTTTACTGAAAAAGGCTATGAGAAAATCGTTAACGATATTATTGCTGAACTTGATAATGTTGCGAACTTAGATGATGACCGAATTATTCGACTTTACGTTGATATGATTGGTGCAACACTGCGTACTAACTTCTATCAAAAAGATAAAGACGGCATCAACAAGTCTTACATTTCATTTAAGGTTCAACCAAGCCTAATTCCTGACATGCCATTACCACTGCCTGCGTTTGAGATTTTTGTTTACTCGCCGCGTGTTGAAGGTGTTCACTTACGTGGTGGCAAGGTTGCTCGTGGTGGTTTACGTTGGTCAGACCGCCGTGAAGATTTCCGTACAGAAGTATTAGGTCTTGTTAAAGCCCAGCAAGTTAAAAACACCGTAATTGTACCTGTAGGTTCAAAAGGTGGTTTTGTTTGTAAACAGCTGCCAACTGATCGCGAAGCCTTCTTTAAAGAAGGTCAAGAGTGTTACAAACTATTCATCCGTGGTTTATTGGATATCACAGATAACATTCACCACGGTGAAATTTTACCGCCAGTGGATGTCGTACGTCATGACGAAGACGACCCATACCTAGTAGTTGCAGCCGATAAAGGCACCGCGACTTTCTCAGATATTGCAAATGGCATTTCTGAAGAATACGGTTTCTGGTTAGGTGATGCATTCGCATCAGGTGGTTCAATTGGTTACGACCACAAAGCCATGGGTATTACTGCTAAAGGTGCGTGGGAATCAGTTAAACGTCACTTCCGCGAAATTGGCATTGATTGTCAGACGACTGACTTTACCTGTGTTGCCATTGGTGACATGGCAGGTGACGTATTCGGTAACGGTATGCTGTTATCTAAGCATATTCGTCTGCAAGCTGCATTTAACCACATGCATATCTTCATCGACCCGAATCCAGATGCAGCGTCTTCATACCTAGAGCGCAAGCGTATGTTTGAACTACCACGTTCATCGTGGGAAGACTATAACAAAGACTTAATTTCTCAAGGCGGTGGTATTTTCTCACGTAGTGCGAAGTCAATTACACTGACGCCTGAAATTAAGAAAATGCTAGGTACTAAGAAAGTTACAATGACACCAAATGAGTTGTTACGTGCAATCTTAATGATGCAGGTAGACCTAATTTGGAACGGTGGTATTGGTACTTACATCAAAGCGAAATCTGAAACGCATGCTGATGTGGGCGACCGAGCAAACGATGCGCTACGTGTTAATGGTGAAGAGCTTAACGCGAAGATCTTCGGTGAAGGTGGTAACTTAGGTGCAACGCAATTAGGTCGTATCGAATTCACTGCTAATGGTGGTCGCATGAACACAGACTTCATCGATAACGTGGGTGGTGTTGCGTGTTCAGATAACGAAGTAAACATTAAGATTTTACTAAATGGTCTGGTTTCTGAAGGTGATTTAACTAAGAAACAGCGTGACGAATTACTTTATTCAATGACGGATGAAGTATCAGAGATGGTATTAAAAGACTGTTACCGTCAAACGCACACAATTTCTGTAACACAGTTAAAAGGCCCACAAACGCTTAAAGAGCAAATTCGCTTTATTCACGCGCTTGAAAAAGATGGCAAACTTAACCGTGATATTGAATTCTTACCTTCTGACGAAGAGTTAGCAGAACGTCAAGCAGCAGGTAAGGGCTTAACGCGTCCAGAACTTTCTGTACTTGTGTCATACGCTAAAATGGTGCTTAAAGAGCAGCTTGTAATCGAAGAAATCACTGATAATCCTTATTACCGAAGCTTGTTAGTTGATGCATTCCCAGCACCGCTGCGCGAACGTTTCAACAATGCGATGGATAACCACCCACTGCGTGGTGAAATCATTGCAACTAAACTAGCCAACCAAATCGTTAATGATATGGGTCTGAACTTTATCGTTCGTATGAGCGAAGAGACAGGTGCACCAGTAAGCGAAATTGTACTTTGTTACTCAATGGCTAAAGCGGTATTTGAATTGGGTAATGCATGGCAAGATATCTCTGCACTTGATAACCAGATCCCGTCAATTGTACAAACAGAAATGTTGTATCAATTACGCCGTACTGTACGTCGCGCGACACGTTGGTTCTTACGTCACCGCAACAAAGCACTCAACATTGAACAAACAATCGAGTTCTTTGCACCTGCGTTTAATGACTTAAGTGAAAACATCACGTCGTATATGGTTGACGAAGAAGCTGAAAAACTGAATACAGAAATTAACTTATTGGCTAAAGAAGGTGTACCAAGTGCACTGGCTAAGCGCATTGCACAACTTTCAAGCTTGTTCTCAGTGATGGACTTAGCGCAAGTAGCAGATGCATCAAGTAAACCAATTTCACAAGTTTCTGAAACTTACTTCAAGCTTGGTGCGGGCATGGGTCTACACTGGTTCTTAGATCAAATTACTAAGCAACCGGTTGCCAACCACTGGCAAGCACTTGCACGTGCATCGTACCGTGAAGAGCTTGATTGGCAGCAGCGTTCTCTTTCACAAGTTGTGCTTAATAACTGTGAAACAGCGGGTTGTGATGTTGATACCATCATTGAAAGCTGGATGAACGAGCACCAAGTACTGCTTGAGCGTTGGCAGCATATGTTGGCTGAGTTTAAAACGTCGCAAACGCACGACTTTGCAAAATTCTCGGTGGCATTACGCGAATTAATGCTACTAAGCCACAATTGCGATACTGCGCAATAACAAAAATTTAGATACAATACCCCGGAATTTTCCGGGGTATTTTTTTATTAAGAGGTCAACACAATTATGTTTTATGATTTAGCGCGTCGTTTTATGTTTAGTAAAGATGCTGAATGGTCGCATGACTTTGCTTTATCAAACCTAAAGCGATTTGCCAATACACCGTTATCGATGTGCTGGTCTCAATCGGTTGCAAGTAAACCAACCACGTTTTTAGGTTTAGAATTGCCAAATCCAGTTGGTCTTGCTGCGGGTCTTGATAAAAATGCCGAATGCATCGATGCCTTTTCACAAATGGGCTTTGGCTTTATTGAAGTAGGTACGGTGACACCGCGCCCACAGGCAGGTAACGACAAACCGCGTATTTTCCGTTTACCTCAGGCTAATGCGGTGATTAACCGTATGGGCTTTAATAATAAAGGTGTAGATTACTTACTAGAGAACGTAAAAAATGCGCAGTACAAAGGCATATTAGGCATTAACATTGGTAAGAACAAAGACACGCCTAATGAGCAAGGTAAAGACGACTACATTCACTGTATGCGTAAAGTATTTACCAGTGCATCTTATATTACGGTGAATATTTCATCACCTAATACCCCAGGACTACGTGACTTACAATATGGTGAGGCGCTAGATGATTTACTTGGTTCACTTAAGAATGAGCAGCTTGATTTAGCAGCAAAACACGGTAAACAAGTACCTATGTTAGTTAAAATTGCACCGGATCTTGATCAAATTCAAGTTCAGCAAGTATCTGAATCATTGATCAATAATAAAATTGACGGCGTGATTGCAACTAACACGACGCTTGATCGCAGCGCAGTAGAAGGCATGCAACATGCGAATGAAGCAGGGGGCTTATCGGGTCATCCAGTTCGTCAGAAATCTACGGAAATAGTTAAAGAAATTAAACGCTTAACTAACGGTGAGTTGCCAATTATCGGTGTCGGTGGTATTGATTCGGCCGAATCTGCGAAAGAAAAATTCGCCGCTGGCGCTGATTTAGTGCAAGTGTACACTGGTTTTATTTACCAAGGACCACCTATGATCAAAAAGATCATAAGCGCCTTATAAGGATCGGTTATTTAACATTATGATCCTATTGAAAATATTCTAAAAAATAGTTTATTTTTAGTACCATAGCTCTATAATCCTCAAGATGTCATGTTTTGGGGATTTTTTGATATTATGTTGCAAGCAGGGAAAGATTGGCGTTGGCTAACGTGTAAAGAGCGAAACCGTTTAGTGTTGTATGTCGAATCAACACGCGAAGAGCTTGTTATGCCATATAAAACGCGTCAACTTACGCAAGCAGCAATCGAGGGTAGTTGCTTTAGCCTCGAAGATGCTGCCCTGTATGAGCAGATCTGTCATTATCTCTCAGCTTTTAGCATTTGGAGCGAAGGCGAAATAGCCGTTATTGCATTACATGCGACAGCAGCCAAATTACACCTTAAGCCAGTTCTTGCTAAAAGTTGGTTTTTCAAACCTTATCAAGGCCACACCCCAAGTACCGAAGCGATTATTACCCTTAATTCACAGAAGCAAAGCGGTCAGTTTTTGATTATTGAATGCGGTAATGATGCCAGTGTGTGCATGTGTTTAGAGCATCAAATGCAACTAGACGATAATTTTGCATTAAGTCGTTTTGAAACCATTAAAGTGCTTAACGATCGTGTAAATCCTATCTTAATCAACCAATCACAGCTAAAACGCGCCTAGGCTTTATCGCTACTCGAATTTAAAACTGTTATACTTCAGCCAGATTTTTTAACTGGGTTTTTTGCTTTGAGCAATTCGCTTTCTTTTATTGCACTAACGTCGATTGGTGTTGAAAATTTACTCGCTACTGAAATTCAAGCCACTGGCGCTGAAATTACTAAACAGAGTATTGGTTCTATTCGTTTTAACGCATCCAATAAACAAGCACAAACACTGTGTTTAGCGAGTCGCTATGCGACACGGGTTATGATGTTGCTGACCGAATCGGATACCGTTAATACCAAAGATGATTTATACGCGCTTGCCAAAGGGTTTGATTGGCAAGAGTACTTTGGGCCAACGCAAACGTTTGCAATTGATTTTAGCGGGACTAACCGTGAACTGAAAAATACTCAGTTTTCAACATTGGTAGTAAAAGATGCAATTGTCGATTCTTTCTTTGCAAGTCATCAACAACGTCCTAGCATCTCTAAAACGTCACCTAATGTACGTATTGTTGGTCGTTTAAATAAAGAAAAATGTGCTTTATATATCGACTTTTCAGGCCCAGGCCTTTCGAAACGTGGTTATCGTCCTCATCAAGGCGATGCGCCGATAAAAGAACACTTAGCGGCGGCGTTAGTAAGTCGTTCAGGTTGGCTAAATGATACCTCGCGCCCGTTGTTTGACCCGTGTTGTGGTTCAGCAACGTTATTAATTGAAGCGGCGATGATGGCGTGGAATATTGCACCGGGTTTATATCGCAAACATTTTGCGTTCGAATCACTTCCGGGGTTTCGCGCGGCAAAATTCAAAGAACTAAAACAAGAACTTAAAGACCAACAAACCGATCAAAAGCTGTATTTAATTGGTAATGATATTGATGAACGCGTATTACAAAAAGCGCTAAATAATATTGAAAGTTTACCTTTTGCAAAGTTTATTCAGTTAAAAAAAGCAGATGCCAATAAACTCACTGCAGTAGCAAAACTCCCTGGGGTGGTGCTATCTAACTTACCGTATGGTGAGCGTTTAGGTGAAAAAGCAGAGTTAGTTAATTTGTATCGTCACTTAGGTGATGCGTTTAAAAAGCATTTTAAATTTTGGCATTTGGCGCTATTTGCAACCGATGCTAGTTTATTAGCCCTCTTAAAACTTGCCAAGAAAAAGCAGTACAAACTGAAAAATGGCCCGTTAGATTGTGTGCTTAATCTTTATGATTTAGACGAGAAAAATACTGAGCAATCAAGCCAAACTAAACTTAACTACGATGGCTCGATGGCGTTTGCTAATCGTCTTAAGAAAAACCGTCAAGGTCTTAAATCATGGCTTAAAAAAGAAGGCGTTAGTTGTTATCGTTTATACGATGCGGATATTCCAGAGTACAATGTTGCCGTTGATGTTTATAACGAGTACTTGGTGATTTATGAATATGCGCCACCAAAAACCATTGATGAAGCAACGGCAGAAAAGCGCTTACAAGATATTATTTATTTATCTGCGCAAACCCTTGATATTGCACCAAGCAATATTGTTGTAAAACAGCGTAAGCAGCAAAAGGGCACATCTCAGTATCAAAAAGCACAGCGTACCGACAAGTCAAAAAATAATATGACGGTAGAAGAATACGGTGTGAAGTTTAAAGTTAATCTACACGACTATTTAGATACCGGACTATTTTTAGATCACCGTTTAGCACGTCGTTATATGCAGCAAAATTGCAAAGATTTACGTGTACTTAATTTGTTTGCGTATACCTGTAGCGCATCAACGCACGCAGCGGTAGGTGGTGCAAAATCGGTGACCAGTGTTGATATGAGTAATACCTACTTAAAATGGGGCCGTGAAAACTTTGCGTTAAATAACCTTAACAGCCCGCGTTATCATTTTGAACAAGCGGATTGCCTTGCATGGTTAGAGCAAGCAACAGGTCAGTTTGATTTTATCTTTTTAGACCCGCCGACATTTTCAAACTCAAAGCGCATGAAAAAAGAGTTTGATGTTCAGCGTGATCACATTAAGTTGTTTACTTGGGTAAAACGTATTTTGGCACCAAACGGTACCTTGTTGTTTTCAAATAACAAGCGCGGTTTTACGATGAACGAAGAAGGCTTACTTGACCTTGGCTTGATAGCAGAAAATATCAGCGATAAAACACTTTCGCCTGATTTTAAACGCAACAAGCAAATTCACAACGCGTGGCTTATCCGCAATGCCTAAGATAACGCTGTATCACACAGAGGGTTGTCACTTATGTGAGCAAGCGCATGCATTATTTGTGCAAGCCGGCTTAGCTACAGAGCTAGATTTAGTCGACATTGTTGACGATGAAACGTTAATGGCTGAGTACCAGACGACGATTCCGGTAGCTGAGTTTAGCACTGGCACAAAACTATTTTGGCCATTTGATCTTGAAGACATTTTAAAAAATAAATAATCATGGATTTAATTAGAATTACAGGAGCGCAGTTAGCGTTCGGCACACACCCATTGCTTGATAATGCAGAAATGCTGATTGAAAATGGCGAGCGGGTATGTATTGTAGGTCGTAACGGCGCTGGTAAATCAAGCTTGCTTAAAGTGCTTGATAGTCAAATTCAGCTGGATGATGGTGAAATTAACCGTCTGAGTGGATTAAAAGTAGCACGCCTTGAGCAAGACCCACCAAAAGGTGCGAATGGCACCGTATTTGATTATGTTGCCAATGGCTTACCGCACATTGCGACACTGTTGATTGAATATCACGAAGTGAGCGCGAAGCTAAGTCAAGATAACAGTGACAAAACACTTAAACAGTTCGAGCGCTTATCGTCTCAGTTAGAGGCAAACGACGGTTGGCGTTTCGAAACGCAAATAAACCAAGTGCTAAGTCAGTTAGAACTCGATCCAAACAGTGATTT
Organism: Pseudoalteromonas sp. XMcav1-K; assembly: GCF_044005875.1. Lineage (NCBI taxonomy): Bacteria > Pseudomonadati > Pseudomonadota > Gammaproteobacteria > Alteromonadales > Pseudoalteromonadaceae > Pseudoalteromonas > Pseudoalteromonas sp. XMcav1-K. Next base: position 239,372 of record NZ_JBIPJE010000043.1, read on the forward strand.
AACCGCGCTGTCGGGCGGTTGGCTTAGAAAAGTAGCGCTTGCGAAAGCATTGGTAGGTGAGCCAGATCTGTTATTACTGGATGAACCAACTAACCACTTGGATGTTGCCAGCATTGAGTGGCTGGAAAAATTCTTAAAAGAATTTAATGGTGCGATCGTATTTATTTCTCACGACCGTGCATTTATTCGTTCAATGGCAACACGTATTCTTGATTTAGACCGAGGTAAGCTGGTCTCTTACCCGGGTAATTATGAAAAATATCTAGAGCAAAAAGAGCACGCATTAAAAGTTGAAGAAAGCCAAAATGCCTTGTTTGATAAAAAACTCGCGGAAGAAGAAGCATGGATCCGTCAGGGCATTAAAGCGCGCCGTACGCGTAATGAAGGTCGTGTTCGTGCACTTAAACAACTGCGTGTAGAACGAAAAGCCCGTGTTGAAAAACAAGGTAAGGCCGATTTCAACATAGAAAGTGCTCAGCGTTCTGGCAAGTTAGTATTTGAAGCTAAAGGCATTAGCCAAGGCTTTACAAATAAGCCAATAGTGAAAGACTTCTCTACCTTAGTTATGCGTGGTGATCGTATTGGGCTAGTTGGGCCAAATGGTGTTGGTAAGACAACGTTACTGAAAATTCTATTTGGCGAATTAGCGCTGGAATCAGGCAAAGTAAAGCAAGGTGTTAATTTAGAAGTTGCTTATTTTGATCAGTATCGCTCGGTACTCGACGAAGAAGCCAGCGTGCAAGATAATGTTGCTGACGGTAAACAAGAGGTGAACATCGGTGGCCGCAGTCGTCATGTGCTTGGTTATTTACAAGACTTTTTATTCCCACCAGCACGAGCGCGTTCACCTGTTAAGTCGTTATCTGGTGGAGAGAAAAACCGCTTATTACTGGCAAAATTATTTGTTAAACCAAGCAATGTATTGGTACTCGATGAGCCGACCAATGATCTAGATGTTGAAACACTTGAATTACTTGAAGAAATTCTCGCTAATTATCAAGGTACTGTGTTGGTTGTAAGTCACGACCGTGAATTTATCGACAATACCTGTAGTACAGTATGGGGCTTTTTAGGTGATGGCAAAGTAGTGGAAGTGGTTGGTGGATACCAAGATTTTCAAAATTATGCGCAGTCACTTGCTGAAAAAACAGTAATTGAACAAAAACAAAAAGACACAGAAAAGGACAAAAAAGTCGCAGATAAGCCTTTAGCTAAAAAAGCAGGCAAGTTATCATACAAATTAAAACGAGAACTCGAAGATCTACCCGCTTTATTAGAATCGCTTGAACAAGAAGTTGAAGAACTTCAAGAAGTTGTTAACTCCCCCGATTTTTTCAAGCAAGATAGCGAGCAAACTCAGAAAACCTTGAACCAATTACAGCAAGCAGAGTCGAAGCTTGAAACCGCTTTTATGCGCTGGGAAGAATTGGAACAGTTACAGGATCAGTAGTAGGAATAAAAATGAAATATAAATTACTTGCAGCGGCAGTTTTTGCTGCAATCACGCCACAGGTTCAAGGCGCTACTCCATATGTTTTAGAAGAGCTTGGCAATCTAGATTACGCTAAACACGCGTATGTAACCGATGCAAACGAAGCGGGTCAAGCCGTTGGTATGGCGCAAGGCGTATTCAATATTGTTATTGATATTGCGGAATTAGATTTTGAAAGCTCTGCTATGACGACAGCTTACAGAAATCGTGAACGTGTTTTTGAAAATCGTGATGAAGAAATCACCTTCACATTAGACGATATCGAAAATGGCAATATTAATGGCGATGCGCAACAATTCCTACAAGATTTCTTACGTGAATATTACGCAAGCAGCTTATACCAAAAAATATCAGGTGGCAGAGTTAGCGAATTCAATATTGCCGTTGAGTATAATGATTCAACGCAAGAACGCGTTATTTATGATGTTGAACACCCTGATTATGATGGTGGTTTAACACGCTCAGTTGAGAACATTTTAACATCAATTGCAGAAGATGGTGTTAAAGCTGGCTGGGGCTCTGCACCTTATACTAAGATTCAATTTACTGAAGACGGCGAAACTGAATCGGAAACACATTATATTCGTGATTTTACACGTCGTGGTTTTGTAATGGCCAATACCGGTGAACGAGTTGATTTAATGCCAACAGAAGCAACTTATGGTGGTATTTCTGGTGCGTATAACATCGTTCAGGTAAGTGATGGTTATTTAGTTGTGGGTGAAACGTCAGTAAGTATTGCTTCTGATTCACAAGAGTCTCTAGATGAAAGTTGTGATGGCGAAAAAGTACCTGTTGAAGTATGCCATGAAAGTTATGTCACGTCTGGAAGCCGTCCTCTTTATAACCGCCATGCAACAATGTGGCGTTTAGATAATGCATTAAATGTGATTGAAACTGTTGATCTTGGGTTAGGTATTGTACCTGATGAAGATGAGCAAAAGAGAGCGTGGCGTAGTACTGCATTAGCGGTTAATGAAAACGAAATTGCGGTAGGTTATTCTGTTGTAAGATACCGTGATGGTGACAGCATTAGACAATATCCGGTGTATTACAAAGATGGAAATGTTGTAGAGTTTATTAACGAATACGACTACCTTTCTGGTGGTCGAGCAGTAGCTATCAATAACAGTAATATTATTACAGGTTATGCCTCTAAAAATATTGAGAACACTGCGCGCAATAAGTTCTTTTATCATAATGTTGCAACCGGCGAGACAACTTTCCCAACAGACTTTTTTAAAAGCAGCTCTGTGGTTGCGACAGACATAAATGATAATGGCCTGATTATTGGTCAAGGCGAAGTTGAAACAAGTTCATCAGCAAGCCGTCGTCAAGAAGCGTTTATTTACGATATTAATAAAGACACGTTCACTAATCTAAATGACTTATTACCGTGTTTTGCAAACGATGGTGAATCATCATTCCCATATGTGGTTGCGGAAGCAATCAGCATTTCAAATGATGGTACTGTATATGGCACAGCTACAAAAACCGTAGATAAGCGTGATGCTCAAGGTAATGTTGTGGTTGATGCTAACGGTAAAGTAGAGCAAGAAAGTGTGGTTGTTTCAGTGAAGCTGAAATATAACGCTGAGGGTGTAGCTGAGAAGTGTCCTGAGAAAGCGCAAGAAACATATGAACGCCAAGGTGCATCGTTTGGTGCATTAGGCCTAGTATTATTGCCACTTGTAGCAATTAGACGACGCTTTTTTAAATAGTAAGTGTTTTATACCCTAATGTTTTGATGGGTTTATTAAAAGATAAGCTATAAACTCATATTCATAACATATTGATAAAATTATGATTGAAGGCCAACTGCAGAAATAGTTGGCCTTTTTTATTGCGGATCCATTGATCCTCAACACCAAAGGATTATACTGTATATAAATACAGTATAATCCTTTGGTGTATTCATGAATTCACTGATCAAGCAATTACATCATCGCAACCTGCTTTGGTATGCATCCAATCGTATTCAAACGCAGCAGATAGAAAAGCATCAAACGGGCTTTGCGGTTTTAGATGACAAGCTCGCTGGCGGCATGCCCACTAATGGCGTGATAGAACTATTGAGTAGTCCCGGCATTGGTGAACTTCGATTGATTGCACCCAGTTTTAAAATGCGGCAAAGCCGTTTTATTGTGTTTATTTCACCGCCTGCGTTAGTTAACAGTGCTGCTTTGCATCATTTAGGTGTTGATATTAGTCAAGTGTTAGTACTGTATCCTGAGCAACATAAAGATGCGCTTTGGGCAGTAGAACAATGTTTACAAAGTGGCAGTTGCAGCGATGTTATTTACTGGCCGCAGCAAGATTTAACGATTTCCCATATCCAGCGCTTTCAGCAAGCAAGTAAATCGGGTAAAAACCGTTTGTTTTACTTAAATAGCTATAAAACCAGTCAAGCGAGTTTGCCTGCTACTTTAAGCTTAACATTACAAGCACATCCACAAGGACTGAAAGTAAAGATAAACCGTCGAAAAGGCGGTTGGCCAAGTGATTATTTTATTGTTGATATGCAAACGACATGGCCTTATTGCACCATTGCATCTTCGCCTATCAGCAATGTTATTGCATTTCCGGTTGATAAGGCTGGTTAATGTTAAATTGGCTTTATCTTTACTTTCCACAGTTACAACTCGATACGCAATTTGCAATGTCGAGCACCGAGGTAATTGCCTTGGCCAATCACCAAGGTAATTTAGTACAACTTTCAACGGCGGCTAAAAAAAAAGGATTAACGCAAGGGCAAGGGTTAGGGCAAGCTAGTTTATTAGTTTCTGATCTTGCGGTTTACCCTTATCAAGAAGAAGTGGAAGTAGCAGAGCTTAAGCGCATAGCCAGTGTACTTTATAACTACACTGCAGATATTTGTATTATGCCGCCAAAAGGTTTACTGATAGCGTGTGATGGTATGCAGTCCTTATATAACAACAGTGATCAGTATTGGCATGTGCTTGAAACACAGTTAAAAACATTGGGGATTAAGTATTATTTCGCAAGCGGATCTTCACCGTTGTTGGCAAAAGCATTAGCACAAGCGGGTACTAATGTGATTTTTACAAACCAGCAAAATGCGCGTAATCAGCTTGCGTTATTGTCATTACAATTTGCTGATATCACTACAAAAGAAATTGCTTTGCTAACCCGCGTAGGGATTACGCACTTTAAGCAGTTGTTGAGTGTATCGCTTGATGAATTAGCTAAGCGCTACTCACGTGAATTAGTAATGTATGTAGGTAAATTAACAGGCCAATATCCGCATCGAGTGACTTTTTACATACCTGATACGCATTTTGAAAAACAACTAACCTTACATTATGAAGTATCGCTTACTAAGCATCTTGAAAAACCACTTTTGCTTGTATTAAAGCAACAACAAGCTTTTTTACTCTCTACTTGTAAGTTAGCAAAGCAAGTGACCCTTATTTTGCATTTTAGAGAAGTAGCCAATTTGGTATTTGAACTATCGTCAGCGCATGCTGAATATCGCGCTGAGCACTGGTTAACGCTTTTTTTATTACGTTTAGAAAATACCGAGTTACCAGCACCAGTTATCGCATTAACTATAAAAAGTGATTACCTTGTATCTAATTTAGGTGAAGAAGGCGATTTGTTTTCACAGCATAAATCAGGCTTAGATACTGCAATGTTAACTGCAATATTACAGGCAAAACTTGGGCAGGAGCAGGTTAAAACCTTAACTGTTTATAATGATCTAAGGCCAGAAATAGCCAGTCAAGAGAATACATTCAACACGTTATCAAATGCGCCACAAATGAAGTTAATCCGGCCAAGCTTTATGTTGCGCTCACCTGTAGAACTCACTCAGCCGATCACAATATCGCACGGCCCTGAACGCATCGTGACGGGTTGGTGGGATAATAATAATGTTGCTCGTGATTATTTTATTGCACGAGATGAGAGTGGACGGTGGCTGTGGGTTTTTCGTACGCCAAAAAAACAATGGTTTATTCATGGGTTTTTTAGCTAATGAATTATGCAGAATTAGTTTGCCAATCAAATTTTTCTTTTTTACATGGGGCATCACATCCCGAAGAACTGGTTGCCACTGCCGATAACCTTGGTTACTCCCATATTGCGATTACAGATGAATGCTCTGTTGCTGGAGTTGTACGTGCACACCGAGAGATTAAAAACCACAAACGGGCACTTAAGTTAATTGTTGGTAGCTTATTTACGCTTGAAGATAGTTTAACAGTTGTTTTGTTATGTCCAACAAGAAAAGCTTATGCAGAGTTATGTCGAATAATCACCAATGCACGGCGACGCAGTGAAAAAGGTAATTACCTGCTGACTCGGTGGGATTTAATGTCAATCAAACACTGTCTTTTTATTTGGTTACCAAAGGGCGAAAATATCGATCATCATTGGGCTAATTGGCTTAAAAAACACCATGAAGATCGTTTATGGCTGGGACTAACACGCTTTTTATTAGCGCACGAGTCAGAGTATATGGAGCACTGCCAACGCTTGATGGCGCAATATGATATAACGCCTGTGGCATGTGGTCATGTGCTGATGCATCAAGCCAATAGGTTGCCGTTACAGCACGTATTAAGTGCCATTAAAGCACGTAAAACCGTCGCTCAATTAGGGCAGCAACTACTTTCCAATGAAGAATATGCATTACGTGAAAAACAAAAGTTGTCACGTTTATTCTCACCTGATGCTCTAGCGCAAACGACGGTTATTGCAAACAGGTGCCATTTCAACCTTGATGAATTGAGGTATGAGTACCCAAGTGAATTAGTGCCAAAAGGCGTTAGTGCAACAGCTTATTTAAGGCAATTAGTGAAACAGGGCATTGCGCATCGTTTTCCAGAAGGGATCAGTGCGGATATACAGGCGACCATTGATAAAGAACTCGCATTAATTGAAGAGTTGGATTATCCATTTTATTTTTTAACTATTCATGACATTGTTATGTTTGCTAAAAATAATGGCATTTTGTACCAAGGCCGAGGATCTGCTGCTAACTCAGTAGTATGTTATTGCCTTGAAATTACCGCAGTTGATCCGCGACAAATAGCCGTATTGTTTGAGCGTTTTATTAGCAAAGAGCGAAATGAACCGCCTGATATTGATGTCGATTTTGAACATCAAAGGCGTGAGGAAGTGATCCAATATATTTATCAAAAATATGGTAGAGAACGCACCGCATTAGCCGCAACTGTGGTGAGTTTTCGTTTTAAAAGTGCCATTCGAGAGGTTGGTAAAGCACTGGATATTGAAAGCAGCAAGCTTGAATACTTTATTAAAAATATCAATCGTCGAGATAAAACAACGCACTGGCAAACGCAGTTACAGCAGCTGGGGTTAGATCCACAATCAAATAAAGCCCAGCATTTTGTATCGCTCACGGAGCAAATTTTAGGATTTCCAAGGCATTTATCGCAACATGTTGGGGGCTTTGTTATTTCATCAGGCCCGTTATATGAACTGGTTGCTGTTGAAAATGCCGCGATGAAAGAACGCACGGTGATCCAATGGGATAAAGATGATTTAGAAACCCTTGGTTTATTAAAAGTCGATATTTTAGCCTTGGGCATGCTCAATGCGATACGTAAATGTTTTCAAGAAATTAAAATGCGTCATCAAAGGCAGCTGTCTATCGCTGATATTACCCGGGTAAGCGATGATGCAGCTGTTTATCAGATGATCCAAAAAGCCGATACGGTTGGGGTATTTCAAATCGAATCGCGAGCGCAAATGAGCATGTTGCCGAGGCTAAAACCGGCAAGTTATTACGACTTAGTAATCCAGATAGCCATAGTGCGGCCTGGACCTATTCAAGGTGATATGGTGCATCCGTTTTTGAAACGACGTAATGGCATTGAGGCCATTTCATATCCCTCAAATGAGGTTAAAGAAGTATTGGCACGTACGTTAGGCGTGCCTATTTTTCAAGAGCAAGTTATCAAAATAGCCATGGTCGCCGCGGGCTTTACTGGTGGTGAAGCCGATCAGTTGAGACGTGCGATGGCCAGTTGGAAAAAGTCAGGGGAATTACAAAAGTTTAAGCAAAAACTGATAAATGGCATGTTGTCTCGAGGTTACCAAATGCAGTTTGCAGAACGTCTTTACCAACAAATATGTGGCTTTGGGGAGTATGGTTTTCCTGAATCGCATTCGGCGTCATTTGCCGTGCTTGCATATGTATCGGCTTGGCTTAAACATTATTATCCTGTCGAATTTTATACGTCCTTACTAAATAGCATGCCTCTTGGTTTTTATAGTGTGTCGCAGTTACTGCAGGATGCAAAACGACACAATATTGAAATTGCTCCGGTATGTGTTAATCACTCACATTATCAACATACAATTACTAAAGAAGGTGTATTACAAATCGGTTTTTGTATTATTAAAGGTGTTACTGCATCTGATATTGAACAGCTTATCAACCAGCGACCTAAAACAGGCTACGAAAGTGTTGAGCAGCTTAAAAAACAGGGCATTAAAGCTCGATTATTAGCGCAACTTGCTAGTGCCAACGCGTTATCTGTGCTTGCAGGAAACCGCTTTGCAACACGTTGGCAGATCATGAACAGTGAAAGTGATTTACCACTCTTTAACGGCTTTAACACTAATCAGGCAACAGAGCAAAAGCCAGTAGTGCCGCTTCATCAAGCACCCAGTGAATTAGATAATGTCGTTGAAGATTATCAATCAACCGGGTTTTCCCTTGGTTTACACCCAATTGACTTATTAGAAGCTGAGGGAGTATTACCATCGTTTTGTAAGGCAAATGAGTTAACAGGAAAAACACACAAATCATTAGTGACAGTGATTGGCGTTGTGACAGGAAAACAAGCGCCGGGCACTGCTGCTGGCGTGACGTTTATTACGCTTGAAGATGCGACAGGAAATATCAATGTGGTCGTGTGGCAGGGCACATCACACGCACAGAAAAAAGCATTTCTTGGCGCGAAAATTTTACAAGTTAAAGGAGTATTAGAACGAGAAGGCGATGTTATTCATATTATTGCAGGCAAACTTATCGACCTAACTGATAAGTTAGATAAATTAGCCGCGAAATCTCGGGAGTTTCATTAGTGCTTAAATGAGAACATGCAGTTAATGCTTTTCTTATACCAACTTAAATGCGTTAGCCTCTGTGTTTACGTGCTTTCCATTGTTTTAGTACTGAATAACGCCATAAATAATCAATACCAAAATAACCAATAGCAGAGGCTGCTGCTGCACACACTAAACTGCCTACCATAAACGCAGGGCCAATGCTTGATAAGCTGTCAACAAACCACTGCCAGCTTGCTTGGAAGGTAAAATCTTGCTTTTGTTGCCCTAACACCAAATAGCCAACAAGGTAGTTAAAATAAAAAATCGGTGCCATAGTTAAAGGGTTGGTGATCCAAACCAATGCTACAGATAGCGGGAGATTTACGCGAAATGGAATCGCGATTGCTGCGCTTAGCAGCATTTGAAAAGGAACTGGAATAAATGCCCAAAATAACCCAACTGCGAATGCACCACGCGCTGAGCGTCGATTTAAATGCCATAAATTTGCATCGTGTAACATATCGCCAAAAATACTAAGCGTTTTGTTTTGCTTAATCTTATTATGATCAGGTAACAGCTTTTGGATCGTCTTTTTTGGCATGGCGGTTTACATCTTCCTTTTTGGCAAAGCATAGTGTGCTTTGTTGTTGGCTGCATATTGTCACTATTTTTCTTCAATACGCTAGTCTTTTTTTCGACAATTATACTGGTTGTACTAGTCATCGTCGCTATTACAACAAAAAACACCGCCAAATTTTACGCGATAATCACGCTACTAGTCGGTGCTAGTTACCCCATTTTATATTATCACTGTGTTTATAGTAGCAACCTAAGCTACGACGAGTTACAACAAAAACAAGTACTGCACGGGGTTATAGAACAAATAGATAACTATCAATTTAATGACCGTCTAATTGTTAAAACAACAAAAATTGCCAATACGAATTTAAAGCCTTATGCGCTAATGCGAGCACAAGTTTATATATCTCGTGCAATCAATACTCAGTATAGCCCCAAAGTAGGCGACACCATATCAATACGTGCCAAGTTCAAACCAATTAAACCCAGGTTAAATGAGGGATTGTTTGACAGGCGCTTACATAATTTTTATGTGGGATTAAAGTACAAAGGCAGTGTGTCGAAAACTGATGATTTTGCTGTGTTAACACGCGCTACGCCGTCGCACATTACTAATCTGGGGAGTTTATCTCGTAATAGTTGGCTATATCGAGGCGTATTATTTGGTGATACAAGTGCAATGCCTGCAAATATTAAAAGCGCAGTTCGAAACTTAGGAATTGCACATTTATTTGCAGTTTCTGGCCTACATATGGCAATTGTATTTGGCTTTTCATTTTGGTTAGGGAAACTAACGCTATTACTTGTGAGCAAATTTTCATCTCACAATACACTGAGAATTACACCTTATTTTATTGCCATAGCGGCGTGCGCAACTTATCTTCACGCTGCTGATTATGCCACCTCAGCAATACGTGCATTTATTATGATTGCATTAGTATGTTTATGCTTATTAGTAAATCGCAGCTATACCAGTAAACGGGCATTGTTGTGCGCGCTATTGCTGGTTATATTAGTTAACCCATTTGTATTGTTAAGTGCGGGATTTTATTTTTCATTTATCGCAGTTGCCAGCATTCTGGTTGCCCTTGATTTGACAAATAAGCGGCGCATCACCCGTCCTCTGTATCAACTTGCATTTATTCAATTGGTAATTAGCATTACGTTAGCGCCGTTGACTGTGTTGTTTTTTAACGGCACCAGTGTATTGAGTGTTTTTGTAAATCTTATAGCAATTCCGCTGTTTTCGTTCTTTGTAATGCCATTAATGCTTTGTGTGGTGTTAGTTGATTATGCGTTTTCTTTTTCAACGCCGTATCGTTGGCTGGATGCGCTATTGACATTACTTATCAAGTATATCGAGCGTATTGGTGAACATATAACATGGCATTATGTGCCTCAAATTAGTTGGCAGTTAATAATACTAACAATCGCTGCTGTTTTATTGCTGCTTTATTATTATCGAAGCGCGTTGCTGACATTACCTATTCTAGTATTTTATTATGCCCATGCTCTTAATAAAGAGCCGAACCTGACAATACGTATATTGGATGTGGGTCATGGCTTATCGGTGATCATAAGTAAACAAGGTGAAGCGGTGCTCTATGATTTAGGCGCGCGATATCAAGACTTCAGCTATTTTAATCATCTGGTGTTACCCACCTTAGCGATAAACCGTTTGAACTTAATCAAAACAGTGATAAGTCATGATGATAATGATCACAGTGGTGGGTTAACCGATTTACGACATGCTGGTTATTTTTCCACGATAAGTGGGTTTGAAAAAGCCTGTAATATAAATGCAAATTGGTTAGAAAATGTAAGGTTTAAGTCGTTTGCAGCACCTCATACAGTACACAGTGATAATAACAGTTCCTGTGTTCTACTTATCACAAGTGGCCAATTTAAACTGTTATTAACAGGTGATATTGAAGCTGAGCGGGAAAACACGTTGTTAACGGAGCCGAGCATTCAGAATATCGATGTGCTTATTTCGCCCCACCATGGCAGTAATAGTTCATCAACCGAAGGCTTTATTAATAAAACGCAACCACGTTGGGTGGTTCATTCGGTGAATGCATATAACCGTTGGCGATTACCAAGTTTAGCGGTTGTTACACGTTATGCCGAATATGGCACCAAGCAGCTGGCAACCTCGCGCGGCGCAGTCAAAATAGTGGTTACATCAAGCGGATATACACTTAGTTATGCAAAACAGCAAAATTACTGGTTTCTCGTTGATTAACACTGCGAAATTCTTGGGTTTTGCATCATAGCGCTATACAATAGGCGCAAATAAATTCAAGTTAGCACCATGACAACCTCATCTGATTACTACAAGCGTTTATTAACCTACGTCAAACCGCATAAACTCGCAGCCACATTCGCCATTATTGGAATGTTAGGCTATGCCGCAATGGACGGATTATTTGTTTATTTAATGGACCCGTTTATTGAGCAAGGTTTGACGGCGAAAAATCAAGAGGTGATGAAGTGGGCACCGGTTGTGGTGATTTTATTGGTGCTATTTCGCGGTGTGTTTAACTTCGTTTCAAGTTACTGCTTAGCCAATGTGGGCTCACACGTGGTGATGGCAATTCGCAAAGAATTGTTTGCTAAGTTACTTCATTTACCAGTGTCATTTCACGATCAGCATTCAACCGGTGAATTAATTTCAAAAATTACCTTTGATGCAGAACAAGTACAAACAGCGATAACAAAAGCCTTGATCACCATAGTGCGAGAAGGGGCGTTTGTTATTTTCTTAGTGATCAATATGTTGATTGCCAGCTGGCAATTATCATTGTTATTTATTTTAGTCGTGCCCATTGTTGCAGGCATTGTATCAATCGTGTCTAAACGCTTTCGTGTTATTGCAAAACGTATTCAAGATGCCATGGGGGGCGTAACACGTGCGTCAGAACAAATGGTAAAAGGGCATAAAGTCATTCATTCATTTGGTGGTCAAGAGATTGAACAGCAGCGTTTTGCTGATGTGAATAACCGTAATCGCCAACAACGCGTAAAAATGGATGCGACGAAAGCGCTGAGCGTTGCCAGTATTCAAATTATTGCTGCATCTGCCATCGCCATGGTGTTGGCCGCAATTGGCTTTAAACTTGTTGAGCCTATTTCTACAGGCGCGTTCGTTAGCTTATTAACTGCAATGATGATGATGCTACGCCCGTTAAAACAGCTATCAAATGTGAATGTAGAATTGCAGCGTGGTATTGCTGCGGCAAAAAGTATTTTTGATATCTTAGATTTGGAGAATGAAAAAGACACCGGCTCAAAAACGCTGGAAAAATGTCAGGGCCATATCACAATCGAGAGCTTGTCGTTTGCCTACCCAAATACCGAGCGCAATATTTTAAACGAACTAACCATGGATATTAAACCTGGGCAATCGGTAGCCTTAGTTGGCCGTTCAGGCTCAGGAAAATCAACACTCTCTAACCTGTTACCACGTTTTTACGATACCTACACTAATGGCGATATCAAACTCGACGGGCTATCGGTTAATACCTTTGATTTAACTTGGTTACGCGAACAATTTGCTATCGTGTCGCAACAAGTAGTGTTATTCAACGATACTATCGAGAACAATATCACTTACGGCTTTAAAGGTGATATCACCCCTGAAAAGCTGCAAAAAATTGTTGAGCAATCGCACGTTTGGGAATTTGTAAAAGACTTACCAGAAGGTTTACAAACTATTGTCGGTGAAGATGGCGTAATGCTTTCTGGCGGACAACGTCAACGCATTGCTATCGCACGAGCATTGCTTAAAAACGCGCCAATTTTAATTTTAGATGAAGCTACGTCAGCACTCGATACTGAGTCAGAAAAATTAATTCAACATGCGTTAAACGATTTAATGAAAGGGCGCACGTCAATTGTTATTGCGCACCGCTTATCAACGATTGAAAATTCTGATGTCATTTATGTATTAGATAAAGGGCAAATAATCGAGTCGGGTTCGCACGCTGAGTTAATTGAAAAGCAAGGCGCCTATTTAGCATTGCAAAAAATGCAGGCTAACGACTAATGAATGTGATTGAAAAAAGCTGGTATCAAAAATTTGGTATTACTTGGCTTTTATTACCGCTAAGTGCGCTGTTTTATCTAATTACGCTATATCGCTTCAATCGCAAGCGAAAATTACAATTGGCGACTGATAAACCGAAAGTCATTGTTGTGGGTAATATTGCGGTAGGTGGCACAGGCAAAACACCATTTACCTTGTTTCTTGTCGATTATTTGAAGCAAAAAGGTTTATCGGTTGCGGTTATTTCACGTGGTTATGGTGGTCAAACTCAAAGCCAACCTTTATTAGTGACAGAAAAGGTATCACCTGAAGTTTGTGGTGATGAACCTAAGTTGATAGCCGTTCGCACAGGTGAACCTGTTGTAGTGTGCCCAAATCGAAATTTAAGTATCGATTATTTAAAGAAGCACATTAACCCTGATGTGATTATTGCTGATGACGGATTGCAACATTACCAAATGGCGCGTTCTATAGAGCTTTGCATTGTTGATGGGAAACGTCAATTTGGTAACGGCTTTGTTATGCCAGCAGGTCCTCTTCGCGAAGCGAAAAGCAGACTAAAACATGTTGATTTAACCATTACTAATGGCACTGCAGAGGATAACGGGTACCAGCTCATAGTAGATGGCATATATCGCATAATTGATGGGCAAAAAGTTTCCAATTTAGACAGTCCAGTTCACTTAGTGAGTGCAATAGGTAATCCCAGCCGCTTTGAGCAAAGTGTAAATGAGCAGAATATTCTGGTGCACGGACATACTATTTTTAAAGATCATCACACATACAGTGAAAGTGACTTTGCCGCACTAGACGGTGCAATCTTAATGACTGAAAAAGATGCGGTAAAATGCCAGTCATTCGCGAAAGCAAATTGGTATTATTTAAAAGTTACCGCTAAACCAACTAAACAACTGGTCGACAACCTCGACCAGTTGTTAATTGAAAAAGGGATCCATAATCATGGCGTTTGACACAAAACTACTCGAAATCATTGCTTGCCCTGTAACGAAAGGTCATCTTAAATTTGACCGCGAGAATTTAGAGCTTATTAGCACTCAAGCAAAACTGGCTTACCCAGTAAGAGATGATATTCCGGTATTGCTTGAAGAAGAGGCACGCGAATTATCACTTGAAGAGGTTGAAAAGTGGAATTCGTAGTCATTATTCCAGCGCGCTATGCGTCGAGCCGTTTACCGGCTAAACCACTGGCTGATATACAAGGCAAGCCAATGGTGCAGCACGTATATGAAAAAGCGCTGGCATCTGGTGCAAAACGGGTAATTGTCGCAACGGATCATATTGAGATAGAAGCGGCTGTTAAACGCTTTAATGGTGAAGTTTTAATGACTCGTGAAGATCATGAATCGGGCACAGAACGCCTTGCTGAAGTAGTGACAAAACTTAACTTACCAGATGACACAATCGTAGTGAATGTACAAGGTGATGAACCGTTAATTCCACCGCAAAACATCGCGCAGGTAGCAAGTTTGTTAGCATCTGATTCGGCGCCAATGGCAACGTTAAGCGTGGCAATTGACGATATTGAAGAAGCCCTTAACCCTAACGTGGTAAAAGTTGTAGCTGATAATCACAATAATGCGTTGTATTTTTCACGTGCAACGATTCCTTATGATCGAAACCGCTTTTTAGGCAAAGATGAAATTTCTGAAATTGGCGATTTCTATCAACGCCATATTGGTATTTATGCATATCGTGCGGGTTTTATTAAAGAATATATTACTCTTGAGGTATCACCGCTTGAGCAAATCGAATCATTAGAGCAGCTACGTGTGTTATATCATGGCAAAAAGATAAAAGTACAAACGGCAATCGAAGCGCCGCAGCCAGGTGTTGATACGCCTGAAGATCTCGCTAAGGTGAATGCTTTTTTAAGCAAGTAAGTTGATGAGTTATCCAATAGTATTCGCATGCGATGAATTTTATGTGGTGAATAAACCCCATGATGTAAGCTTCCATAGCGAAGATGGAGAGGGTTTTTTTGTACTGTTTGAAAAGCAGGTGAATGAAAAGCTCTATCCAGTACATCGCTTAGATAAAATGACATCGGGCTTAGTGATTGTTGCGAGGACCAAACAAGCTGCTGCAGAATTTGGTGATTTGTTTAGTCAAAAGCACAAAAACACACTGGAAAAATACTATTTAGCAGTTGCGCAAGGTAAACCTACAAAAAAGCAGGGTTGGGTAAAAGGCGACTTGGTTAAGGCGCGCCGTGGGTGCTATAAACTACAAAAAACTATGGAAAACCCCTCTGTAACGCGGTTTCAATCGCAGTTAATTGAGCCCAGTTTACGCCTTTATTTGCTGCAACCAATTACTGGTAAAACGCATCAGCTACGGGTTGTGCTTAAAAGCCTATCGGTGCCTATTTTAGGCGATGAACGCTATGGCGGTGAGCATAGCGAACGTGGTCATTTGCATGCATATGCGATTAAATTCACGTTTGGTAATACACCATATTATTTTAGTGTTAAGCCATGCGGTGGCTTATTTGAGCACTGTGAAACAAAAAAGATTATCGAACAATGGCACACGCCTTGGCACGAATTTAATTAAGGTTAAAAATTACATGACAGAGTCTTATCAAAATCGTTTTGGCGGCATTGCACGACTTTACGGAATTGAACAACAAAAACTGCTTAATAATGCCCATTTTTGTGTTGTTGGCATTGGCGGTGTGGGTAGTTGGGTCGCTGAAAGTTTAGCGCGTACGGGACTTGGTAACATTACCTTAATTGATTTAGATGATATTTGCGTCACCAACGTTAACCGTCAAATCCACGCGTTGACATCGACTATTGGCGAGGCGAAAGTTGATGCCATGGCAAGTCGAATTAACGAGATAAACCCTGATTGTAATGTGTCAGTTATTGATGACTTTTTAACATTTGAGAATATCAGAGAACATATTGAAAAATTTGATTATGTTATTGATTGTATTGATCAAGTAAAAGTTAAAGCGGCACTTATTGCCCATTGTAAGCGCAACAAATTACCGATTATCACAATAGGCGGCGCAGGCGGGCAAATCGATCCAAGCCAAATCAGAATAGGGGATGTGGCTAAAACCAAGCAAGACCCGTTGCTTGCGAAAGTACGCTATTTACTGCGTAAGCAATACAACTTTTCAAGTAATCCAAAACGTAAATTTGGTGTGGATTGTATTTATTCAGAAGAGCAATTGGTGTACCCATCAAGTGATGGCAGTGTGTGTCATGCGAAAGCCGGTGCTGATGGCAATATGAATATGGACTGTCAAACAGGCTTCGGCTCGTTAACCATGGTGACAGGTAGTTTTGCGTTTTTTGCAGCGGCAAAAAGTGTGAAAAAATACTTAGAAAAATGTGAGCGTAACAATCAAAGTTAGTTGCTTTGATTGTTACCTATAAAACTTTGTTATAAAAATTGTATGCAATATAATCTTGTGAGCAGGCTTTAATCATCACTTTGTATTGCAAATTGTGTAATCGCATCCGCAATCGCTAAAATTCCGTTACCGCGACTTGGGCTTAAGTGCTGTAAAAGCCCCAATTCATTGAATTCATGTTGAATATTTATGCGCTTAATTTCATCCACAGTTAAACCGTTAACCAGTGTAGAAATAATATAAATGAGTCCTTTCACGATGCGTGTATCAGAGTCTGCTGTCACCACGATATGCTTTTCGCTTTCGTCAAAATCGACATAAAGCCAAACATTGCTTTCGCAGCCATTCACTTTTGCGTGGTCAACTTTGAGTTCAGCTGGTAATTTTGGTAACTGTTTACCAAGCAACATAATTTCACGGTACTTATCTTGCCATGCTTTTTTGGCGATAAAGTGCTGTTTTAATCTTTGATATTGTTCTGTCATAGTTAATCTAATAATTCTATAGCTTGTTTTAATGCAACAATAAAGCGGTCAATATCATCAAAGCTGTTATAGCAACTTAAACTGACACGAATGGTACCCTCAACACCGAGTAGATTTATCAATGGCTGAGTACAGTGGTTACCTGAACGTACAATAATGCCGGCTTGGTCGAGTAGGGTCGCAACGTCAAGGTTATGTTCATCTTTGTAGTTAAAACTAATTGTGCCGATATTATTGTTTAAATCGCCGTAAATTTTTATTCCATCAATCTGTTTAAGTGCGTTTAGCGTGTATTGATAGAGTTCTTTTTCGACAGCTAGTTGCGTTGCCATCTCGCTTGAGCCCATAAAATCAAGTGCAGCGGCAAAACCAATCACGCCGGCGATATTCGGCGTGCCTGCTTCGAAACGGGCGTTACCCTGGCGAAAACTTGTTTCATTAAAGCTAACGCGTTCTATCATTTCGCCGCCTGTTTGGTAGGTTGACAGTAAAGATAGAGTGTGCGGTTTAGCGATTAATGCACCAACGCCTGTTGGTCCAAACATTTTGTGTGCAGATAGCACATAAAAGTCACAATTAAGCGCACTAATATTTGGCCTTAAATGTTGCATCGCTTGTGCACCATCAACCAGAGTAATGGCATTGAAGGCATGTGCGGCATCAAGCAAGTCTTGTATTGGTAAAATATTACCTAAGGTGTTCGATGCATGACTAATCGCCATCAGTTTCGGCTTTAGTGTGTTAATCATGGCTAAACTAACATCTAAATTTAGTACACCATTTCCATCGACTGGTAGAATGTGAAGCTTTGCACCCTTGCGTTTACACAGCGTTTGCCAAGGCACAATATTGGCGTGGTGTTCAAGCGCCGAAATAATAATAACATCATCTTTTTCGATATGTGCATCAATTGAACTGGCAACCAGATTTATCGCTTCGGTTGCGCCTTTGGTCCAAACAATTTGTTCCGCTGTTACCTGACAATAGTGTGCTAATTTTGTCCGTGCTTGCTCATATAAGGCGGTAGTGTTTGACGCAAACTCACTGACGCCTCTATGCACATTGGCATTGTGGTATGTATAAAAATCGGTAATTGCATCAATCACGTTCTGAGGTTTTTGTGTAGTTGCACCATTATCTAAATAAACAAATTCAGTGTGTTTAAAAAATGGAAAATGAGAACGGATTTTTTGATTATCTAACATAGTGCCACCTGAGAATGCGAGCGGCGATTTTAATGAAATACACTAATTTTCGCAATTATTGACGGGATTTAGACATTAAAAAAGCCGCAAGTAGCGGCTTTTTTAAACTCAAAGAGGATTAACGAGACGTTACGTCTTTATAATCACGCTTTGTTTCACCAGTGTATAACTGACGAGGACGACCGATCTTCTGACCAGGTTGAGATAACATCTCATCCCAGTGTGAGATCCAACCAACGGTACGTGACATTGCAAAGATTACAGTGAACATGCTTGTTGGAATACCAATCGCTTTAAGAATGATACCTGAGTAGAAATCTACGTTAGGGTAAAGTTTCTTCTCGATGAAGTATGGGTCTTCTAGTGCGATTTGCTCTAAACGCATTGCTACGTCTAGTAGTGGATCTTCAATGTTTAGTTCTTTAAGTACTTCGTGACACGTTTCACGCATTACTGTTGCACGTGGGTCGAAGTTCTTGTAAACACGGTGACCAAAGCCCATTAGACGGAATGGGTCGTTCTTATCTTTTGCTTTCGCAACGTATTCATCGATGCGGTCTACTGAACCGATTTCTTCTAACATTGTTAGACATGCTTCGTTAGCACCACCGTGCGCAGGGCCCCAAAGTGATGCAATACCAGCAGAGATACATGCATACGGGTTAGCGCCTGAAGAACCAGCTAAACGTACAGTCGATGTTGACGCGTTTTGTTCGTGATCCGCGTGAAGCATGAAGATGCGGTCCATTGCTTTTGCAAGAACAGGGCTTACTTCATATTTTTCAGCAGGTACAGAGAACATCATGTGTAAGAAGTTTTCTGCATAGCTTAAATCGTTGCGTGGGTATACGAACGGCTGACCGATGTTGTACTTGTAACACATCGCCGCAATTGTTGGTAACTTAGCAATTAGACGAACAGCACTACGATGACGTTGAGCTGGATCTGTGATGTCTAAATCTTTGTGGTAGAAAGAAGAAAGTGCACCAACAACACCACATAGCATTGCCATTGGGTGTGAATCTACACGGAAACCTTGGAAGAAAGCACCAATTTTTTCGTGAAGCATAGTGTTAGTTGTGATTTCGTTTTCAAAACCAGCTAACTGCTCGGCATTTGGTAACTCACCATTTAATAGTAAGTAACATAGTTCGATATAGTTTGATTGTTCAGCTAAATCGTCAATTGCGTAGCCGCGGTGTAATAAAACACCTTTAGCGCCATCAATGTACGTGATAGCTGATTCACATGAACCAGTAGACATGAAACCCGGGTCGAACGTGAAGTAACCATGGCTGCCTAGGGTACGAACGTCGATAACGTCCTGACCAGCTGTGCCAGAGTAAATAGGAAGTTCGATAGGATCTAGCCCATCAATATGGACCGTGGCTTTTTTGTCTGCCATCTAATTATCTCCTTTAAATATAACAAACCAGTTTGTTATTTTTGATACGGATGTTAAGCAAATTCTATCTATTCTAACTTATAAATAGGGAAGAAAGTCAATTTAAATGCATCAATTGATGATAACTATTCTTCGATCGAATAAATATTATACCAATGGCTACTTCGCAAGCACCTCTTATTAAACAAGAATTGTAATAGGCCATATGGTCTTATATACTGTGGTAGGCATTCTAAAACGTGAATGCCTTTCGTCTGGAGCGAATGCTGTTTTTTCATACTGCGACTCGTCATCGCTGTGTGGCAAATTTCGCTTTGATGGTTCCACCAATATTTTGGTGGGTTATAACAACAATAGTTGGACTCCTTAGAGTCAATGGGCAAGTAACAGTGAAAAAGCAAAGACCTGTAAATCTAGATTTATCTACTATCTCGATGCCAGCAACTGCTAAAGCTTCAATTCTGCACCGTATTTCTGGTGTGGCGTTGTTCTTCGCTTTATCTTTTGTAATTTGGGCATGGTCTGAATCACTTTCTTCTCCTCAAGGTTTTGAATTCGTCAAGAGCCTGTTTACCGGGTTCATTGCCAAATTCATTGCATGGGGTGCGGTAATCGCGCTTCTATATCACTTAGTTGCAGGTGTACGTCACCTTCTAATGGATATGGGTCGTTTTGAAGAATTAGGTTCAGGTAACGCAAGTGCTAAGTTTGTAATGGCACTATGGGTTGTATTAGCCGTGTTAGCAGGAGTATGGATATGGTAGTTAATCAAGCATCTCTAAAACGCGACGGTGTACAAGATTTTGTATCATTACGTGCAACAGCACTTGTATTAGCGTCATATGCTCTGTTTATCTTAGGGTATTTTCTTACTACTCCAACTGTAACGTTTGAAGCGTGGCAGGGATTATTTTCTAACTTAGCAGTAAAAGTGTATACCTTAGCTGCGCTAGTTTGCATGATGGTTCATACCCGTATTGGTTTGTGGCAAGTTCTAACTGACTATGTTAAGAACGCTAAATTGCGCGCAATCCTAGGCTTTTTCCTAAACCTGATGGCTTTTGCATATGTAGCTGTTGGTTTCTTTGTTCTTTGGAGTGTGTAAGTGGCTATTTCAACAAGAGAATTTGACGCTGTAGTAATTGGTGCCGGTGGTGCGGGTATGCGTGCTGCACTGGCTATCAGTGAATCAGGTAAAACTTGTGCACTTATTTCTAAAGTATTCCCAACCCGTTCTCATACGGTGTCTGCACAAGGTGGTATCACAGTTGCTTTAGGTAATTCCCACGAAGATAACTGGGAATGGCACATGTACGATACGGTAAAAGGTTCTGATTACATCGGTGACCAAGACGCGATTGAATACATGACCAAAACAGGTCCTGAAGCAATTACAGAATTAGAAAACATGGGTTTACCATTTTCACGTTTTGAAAATGGCCGTGTTTACCAACGTCCTTTCGGTGGTCAATCGAAAAACTTTGGTGGTGAACAAGCTGCACGTACTGCAGCAGCAGCTGACCGTACTGGTCACGCGCTTCTTCACTGCCTATACCAACAAAACGTTAAAAACAAAACAAATGTGTTCTCTGAATGGTACGCATTAGACCTTGTTAAAAACGACAAGGGTGACGTTGTTGGTTGTACTGCTATTGATATCGAAAGCGGCGAAGTAGTTTACTTCAAATCTAAAGCGGTTGTTTTAGCAACTGGCGGTGCAGGTCGTATCTTCGCATCTACAACAAACGCGCACATTAACACAGGTGACGGTGTTGGTATGGCAACACGTGCTGGCATTTCAATGCAAGACATGGAAATGTGGCAGTTCCACCCAACGGGTATTGCAGGTGCAGGTACACTAGTTACAGAAGGTTGTCGTGGTGAAGGTGGTTATCTTCTAAATAAAGACGGCGAACGCTTCATGGAACGTTACGCACCAAACGCTAAAGACTTAGCGGGTCGTGACGTTGTTGCTCGTGCAATGATGACAGAAATCCGTGAAGGCCGCGGTTGTGAAGGCCCATGGGGTACGCACATCAAACTTAAGTTAGATCACTTAGGTGCTGAGATGCTAAACCTACGTCTTCCAGGTGTTTGTGACCTTTCTAAGACATTCGCACACGTTGACCCTGCAAAAGAGCCAATTCCAGTAATCCCAACATGTCACTACATGATGGGTGGTGTACCAACTAACGTTAATGGTCAAGTTATTAACGTAGATGGTGCAGGCAATGAGAAATTAGTTGAAGGTTTATTCGCAGTAGGTGAAATTGCATGTGTATCTGTACACGGTGCAAACCGCTTAGGTGGTAACTCACTACTTGACCTTGTTGTATTTGGTCGTGCAGCGGGTAACTTCCTTGGTCAATACCTAAAAGATGCTGAAATTTCGAAAGACGCATCTGAATCTGATCTAGAAGCAGCGATGGCTCGTTTCAATCGTTGGGAAACTTCTAAACCAGGCCAAGGTGAAGACCCAGTACAGATCAAGAAAGACCTACAAAAATGCATGCAGCTTAACTTCTCGGTATTCCGTGAAGGTGATGCAATGGCAACAGGTCTTACAGAGCTTAAAGAAATTCGTGAACGCTTACAGCACGCACGTCTTGACGACAAGTCATCTGAGTTCAACACGCAACGTATTGAGTGTTTAGAGCTAGATAACTTAATGGAAACTGCGTACTCAACAGCTGTTGCTGCGAATTTCCGTACAGAAAGCCGTGGTGCACATTCGCGCTTCGATTTCCCAGAGCGTGACGATGAAAACTGGTTATGTCACTCAGTTTATAGCCCAGTGACGGAAGAAATGTCTAAGCGTGAGGTGAACTTCTCACCTAAAACACGTGAAGCCTTCCCACCTAAAGCACGTACTTACTAGGAGCGAAGTCAATGGCACAATTACAATTTTCTGTCTATCGTTACAATCCAGATGTAGACAACGCACCGCGTATGCAAGACTATACCCTTGAGGTAGAAGAAGGTCGCGATATGATGGTATTGGATGCACTTTTACAATTGAAAGAGCAAGATCCAACACTTTCTTTCCGTCGTTCATGCCGTGAAGGTGTATGTGGTTCTGACGGTGTAAACATGAATGGTAAAAACGGTTTAGCGTGTATTACTCCATTATCTGCACTAGGTAAGGGTAAAATCGTTATTCGTCCATTACCAGGCTTACCAGTTGTTCGTGATTTAGTAATTGATATGTCTCAATTCTATTCACAATACGAGAAAGTTAAGCCATTCTTAATCAACGATAAGCCAACAGGCGGTGAAGAGCGTCTTCAATCAATTGAAGAACGTGACAAGCTTGATGGTTTATATGAGTGTATCTTATGTGCATGTTGTTCAACTTCATGCCCATCATTCTGGTGGAACCCTGACAAGTTCATTGGTCCTGCTGGGTTGCTACACGCTTACCGTTTCTTAGCTGATAGCCGCGATACGGCGACAGAAGAACGTTTAGCAGATTTAGACGATGCATTCAGCGTATTCCGTTGTCACGGTATCATGAACTGTGTCAACGTGTGTCCTAAGGGCCTTAATCCAACTAAGGCAATTGGTCACATTAAGTCTATGTTACTAAACCGTTCGGTATAAAACGGCAGTAACACAAAACACCGCGGCGATAACTATGTTATCGCCGTTTAACTAAAACTTAGTATTCTGCGCTAGTAAAAAGGGCTTATAAATGCACGAAGGTGTAATGAAGGCATGGCTAGAGTCTTCTCACTTTAACGGTGGTAATGTCGCATACGTAGAAGAACTGTATGAAGCGTACTTAGATGACGCGAGTTCAGTTTCTGACGAATGGCGTGAAGTGTTTGATGCACTACCGAAAGTAGAAGGTGTAGATGTCGATGTAAAACATTCCGACATAAGAGCACAATTTGCCGAGCTTGCGAAAAACAAGCATAAAGAAGTAGTCGTTGCAGCAGGTGGCGCATCTGATGCAAAACAGGTTAGGGTTCTGCAATTAATTAATGCATACCGTTTCCGTGGTCACCAAAATGCAAACCTTGACCCATTAGGTTTGTGGCAGCGTGAAAAAGTACGTGATTTAACACTTGAACACCACGATTTAACGGATTCTGACCTAGATAAAGAATTCAACGTAGGGTCATTTGCTTCAGGCAGTGACACTATGAAACTAAAAGACTTATATGCAGCACTTAAGAAAACCTACTGTGGTTCGATTGGCGCTGAATATATGCATATCACGTCTACAGAAGAAAAACGTTGGTTACAACAGCGTTTAGAATCTAACTTTGCCCAGCCTCAATTTAGCAACGAAACTAAGTTACGCATCTTAAAAGGCCTAACGGCTGCTGATGGTCTTGAAAAATACCTAGGTGCTAAATTCCCAGGTGCAAAACGTTTCTCACTAGAAGGTGGTGATGCGCTAGTACCTATGCTTAAAGAATTAATTCACAGAGCAGGGGAAAGTGGTCAGGAAGAAGCCGTTATTGGTATGGCGCACCGTGGTCGTTTAAACGTTTTAGTTAACGTACTTGGTAAAAACCCTCAGGTTCTGTTTGATGAATTCGCTGGTAAATATGGCGAATTAGCAGGTTCTGGTGACGTTAAATATCACATGGGTTACTCATCTGATTTCGCAACTACGGGCGGCAACGTGCACATGGCACTTGCGTTTAACCCGTCGCATTTAGAAATCGTTAATCCGGTGGTAATGGGTTCAGTACGTGCACGTTTAGACCGTTTAGGCTGTACGAATGGCTCAAAAGCACTACCTATCACTATTCACGGTGACTCGGCAATTGCTGGCCAAGGTGTGGTTCAAGAAACATTCAACCTATCACAAACACGCGCATTCAGTGTTGGCGGTTCGATTCGTATCGTTGTAAACAACCAAGTTGGTTTTACAACTTCTAAACAAGAAGACGTTCGCTCAACTGAATACTGTACTGATATCGCGAAAATGGTGCAGGCACCTATTTTCCACGTAAATTCAGACGACCCAGAAGCAGTTGCTTTTGTAACGCAACTTGCGCTTGATTTCCGAAACAAGTTTAAGCGTGACGTAGTAATTGACTTAGTATGTTACCGTCGTCATGGTCACAACGAAGCGGATGAGCCAAATGCGACTCAGCCGTTAATGTATCAGAAAATCAAAAAGCACCCTGTGCCGCGTCAGATTTACGCTGATACGCTCGTGTCTCAAGGCGTATTAAGTGCTGATGAAGCAAAAGCGCTTGCTGATAACTACCGTAACGGTTTAGACAACGGTGTGTGTGTTGTTGATGAAATTCAACCAGACACAAAACACTCATCAGATTGGTCTAAGTTTGTGGGTCACGATTGGGACGTTGCATACGATCCAGCGCTGCCGCTTGATAAGCTGAAAGCATTGGGTGAATCAGTTGCTAATTACCCTGAAAACCACAAAGCACAGTCTCGCGTTAAGAAAATTTACGATGATCGTAAAGCGATGGCAGCGGGCGAAAAGCCGCTAGACTGGGGTATGGCTGAGACACTTGCTTATGCATCACTAGTAGACGAAGGTACAGATATTCGTATTACCGGTCAGGATTCTGGTCGTGGTACGTTCTTCCACCGCCATGCAGTAGTGCACAACCAAGCAGATGCTTCTACCTATTTGCCGCTACAAAATATTCGCCCTGAACAAGGCGCGTTTGAAGTGTACGATTCGGTATTATCCGAAGAAGCGGTACTTGCGTTTGAATACGGTTATGCAACAGCAGAACCAACATCTTTAGTATGTTGGGAAGCGCAGTTCGGTGACTTTGCCAACGGCGCACAGGTTGTATTTGACCAATTCTTAAGTTCTGGTGAGCAAAAATGGGGCCGTTTATGTGGCTTAACTATATTGCTACCGCATGGTTATGAAGGCCAAGGTCCAGAGCACAGCTCTGCACGTTTAGAGCGCTTCTTACAGCTATGTGCTGACCACAATATGCAAGTATGTGTGCCGTCAACGCCAGCTCAGGTTTACGCAATGATCCGTCGTCAATCAGTTCGCCCTCTGCGTCGTCCATTGATTGTTATGACACCTAAATCATTACTGCGTCACCCACTTGCTGTTTCAAGCCTTGAAGAGCTTTCAACGGGTGTATTCAACAATATGATTGATGAAATCGATGATATTGATGCAAGTAAAGTTGAGCGTGTTGTGTTCTGTAGTGGTAAGGTTTACTACGAGCTACTACAACAGCGTCGTGAACAAGAGCTAAACAATGTTGCTATTGTACGTGTTGAGCAATTGTACCCATTCCCACATGCGGAAATGGAAACAATTATGCAGCGCTACCAACATGTTAAAGATTTCGTATGGTGTCAAGAAGAGCCGCAAAACCAAGGTGCTTGGTATTGCTCGCAACACCATTTCTGGGAAGCAATTCCACAAGGTGCTAACTTAAGCTATGCAGGCCGTAAGGCATCAGCTTCGCCAGCATGTGGTTATATGTCTACCCATACTAAAGAACAAACTGCGTTGATCGCCGACGCTCTAACAATTAAAAAATAAGGAATAAGAGATGACAACCGAAATTAAGGTTCCTGTTCTTCCTGAATCTGTTGCAGATGCAACAGTTGCAACTTGGCACGTGAACGTTGGTGATACAGTTAGCCGCGATCAAAACCTTGTTGATATTGAAACAGACAAAGTAGTGTTAGAAGTAGTTGCACCTGAAGATGGTGTAGTTACTGAAATTTCTCAAACGGAAGGTGCAACGGTACTTGGTGAACAAGTGATTGCACTATTAGGTGCGGCGGATGCAGCAGCTGCGCCAGCAGAAACAACAGCAGCGCCGGCAGCGGCGCCAGCAGCAGAAGGTAAAGAAGTGGATATTAAAGTTCCTGTACTTCCAGAATCAGTAGCAGACGCTACGATTGCAACATGGCATGTTCAACCAGGTGAAGCGGTAAGCCGTGACCAAAACCTAGTAGACATCGAAACTGACAAAGTTGTTCTTGAAGTTGTAGCGCCAGAAGATGGTGTAATGGGTGATCACATTCACGCGGAAGGCGATACAGTACTTGGCGAACAAGTAATCGGTAAACTAGTTGCAGGTGCAGCACCAGCGGCGGCAGCGCCAGCAGCAACAGCTGAAGCACCAGCAGCATCTGATGAAAACACAGACGTGTTAACGCCTTCTGTTCGTCGTCTAATTGCAGAAAAAGGCCTTGATGCTTCACAAATCAAAGGTTCTGGTAAAGGCGGTCGTATCACTAAAGAAGACGTAGACGCGTTCTTAAAAGCACCAGCAGCTAAATCAGCAGCACCTGCGGCGGCAGCACCAGCGGTTGCACTTGGTGAGCGTACGCAAAAGCGTGTTCCTATGACACGTCTTCGTAAGACAATTGCTAACCGTCTTCTAGAAGCTAAGAATTCAACAGCAATGCTTACAACGTTTAACGAAGTAAATATGAAACCAATCATGGATCTTCGTAAGCAATACAAAGATGTATTTGAAGAGCGTCACGGCATCCGTTTAGGTTTCATGTCTTTCTACGTGAAAGCAGTTACTGAAGCGCTTAAGCGTTTCCCTGAAGTAAACGCGTCTATCGACGGTGATGACATTGTTTATCACAACTACTTCGATATCAGCATTGCAGTTTCTACGCCTCGCGGTTTAGTAACTCCTGTACTTCGTGACTGTGACAAGCTATCAGTTGCTGAGATTGAAAAAGGTATTCGTGAACTAGCACTTAAAGGTCGTGACGGTAAACTTACTGTTGATGACATGACAGGTGGTAACTTCACGATTACTAACGGTGGTGTTTTTGGTTCACTACTTTCTACGCCAATCATCAACTTACCGCAATCGTCTATTCTTGGTATGCACAAAATCCAAGATCGTCCAATGGCGGTAAATGGTAAAGTTGAAATTTTACCTATGATGTATCTAGCACTATCGTATGACCACCGTCAAATCGATGGTAAAGAATCAGTTGGTTTCTTGGTAACAATTAAGGAATTACTAGAAGATCCAACGCGTTTATTATTAGACGTATAATAGATTTGGATTAAAAAATAAGCTGTGGAGTGATTCGCAGCTTTTTTTTTGCGCCTTTGGTCGTACTGGGGTTTTCATACCTGATTGGTGCGACTATACTAGGTGCGCAATTTGGGATGGTTGAACAACGGTTCAACCCTTTACGTAATACAATTGGAAAAGCATCATGAATTTGCATGAGTATCAGGCAAAGAAATTATTTGCCGACTATGGTTTACCAGTTTCTGAGGGTTATGCATGTGACACTCCTCAGGAAGCTGCAGAAGCTGCTGATAAAATTGGCGGTGACAAGTGGGTTGTTAAATGTCAGGTTCACGCAGGTGGACGTGGTAAAGCGGGCGGTGTAAAGCTTGCTGACAGCAAAGAAGAAATCAAAGAATTTGCACAAAACTGGTTAGGTAAAAACTTAGTTACTTACCAAACTGACGAAAATGGTCAGCCAGTAGCTAAAATCCTTGTTGAAAGCTGCACAGATATCGCTAACGAATTATACCTTGGCGCTGTAGTAGACCGTGCTTCTCGTAAAGTTGTTTTCATGGCATCTACTGAAGGTGGTGTTGAAATCGAACAAGTTGCTGAAGAAACACCAGAACTAATTCACAAAGCTGAGATCGATCCACTAGTAGGTCCTCAAGCTTACCAGGCACGTGAACTAGGCTTCAAACTAGGTTTAAACCCTACACAAATGAAGCAGTTTGTTAAGATCTTCATGGGTCTTGCTAACATGTTCAACGACCATGATTTCGCACTATTAGAAATCAACCCATTAGTAATCACTGACGAAGGTAACCTTCACTGTCTAGACGGTAAAATCGGTGTAGATGGTAATGCTTTATACCGTCAGCCTAAAATCCGTGAAATGCACGATCCGTCACAAGAAGACGAGCGTGAAGCACACGCAGCTCAGTGGGAACTGAACTACGTAGCACTAGACGGTAACGTTGGTTGTATGGTTAACGGTGCAGGCCTTGCAATGGGTACGATGGACATCGTAAACCTGCACGGCGGCAAGCCAGCTAACTTCCTAGACGTAGGTGGCGGCGCGACGAAAGAGCGTGTAGCTGAAGCATTCAAGATCATCTTATCTGATGACAATGTTAAAGCAGTACTAGTTAACATCTTCGGTGGTATCGTACGTTGTGACATGATCGCAGAAGGTATCATTGGTGCAGTTAAAGAAGTTGGTGTAAATGTACCTGTAGTTGTACGTTTAGAAGGTACTAACGCTGATCTTGGTCGTGACGTTCTTGCTAACTCTGGCCTAGACATCATCGCAGCTGAGTCACTAACTGACGCTGCTGAGAAAGTTGTTGCTGCTGCGGAGGGCAAATAATGTCTGTATTAATTAACAAAGATACTAAAGTAATCTGTCAGGGTTTCACTGGCGGCCAAGGTACTTTCCACTCAGAGCAAGCGCTTGAGTACGGTACACAAATGGTTGGTGGTGTTTCTCCAGGTAAAGGTGGTCAAACTCACCTAGGTCTTCCTGTATTTAACACAGTACGTGAAGCGGTAGAATCTACTGGTGCAACTGCATCTGTAATCTACGTTCCAGCACCTTTCTGTAAAGATGCAATCCTTGAAGCTATCGATGCAGGTATCGAGCTAATCGTTTGTATCACTGAAGGTATTCCAACGCTAGACATGGTTGACGTTAAAGTTAAGCTTGACGAAACTGGCGTTCGCATGATTGGTCCAAACTGCCCAGGTGTTATCACTCCGGGTGAAACTAAAATTGGTATTATGCCTGGTCACATCCACAAGCCAGGTAAAGTAGGTATCGTATCACGTTCTGGTACACTTACTTACGAAGCTGTTAAGCAAACAACTGATGCTGGTTTCGGTCAATCAACATGTGTTGGTATCGGTGGTGACCCAATCCCAGGTACTAACTTCATCGACGTTCTTGAAATGTTCGAAAAAGATCCACAAACTGAAGCGATCGTAATGATTGGTGAGATCGGTGGTACAGCTGAAGAAGAAGCTGCTGAATACATTAAAGCTAATGTAACTAAGCCTGTAGTTTCTTACATCGCTGGTGTTACTGCTCCTCCAGGTAAGCGTATGGGTCACGCTGGTGCGATTATCGCTGGCGGTAAAGGTACAGCTGACGAGAAATTCGCAGCGCTAGAAGCAGCAGGCGTTAAAACTGTTCGTTCACTAGCTGATATCGGTAAAGCACTAGCTGAGAAAACTGGCTGGTAATTTACCTATCGTTTAAAAAAGGCTGCATCTGCAGCCTTTTTTATTGGATAATTTTCTTAGTTCGTTTAGAAAGGCACTAATTGATACTCTTCGACACTGTATTTTTGCATTATCTTTTTATAAGAGCCTGACTTAAAGGCATTTCCGATTGCTTTATTCACAATGGAAAGGATTACATCTCTTTTTGGGTTTGTTTTGCCTACCGCAATATGTGCGGTATAAGTTTCAATCTTCTTTTCGTTAAACACTATTCGTTTATTTAAAGTGTGTAATTCATTATGTAATAAGTAGTCGCCATAACTACGTGACATGACAAATCCTTGTAATTTTTGATTACTCAATAACAGCAAGCCTTCTTGTGCTGTAGTAACTTTAATTTGTTTATTTTGGTCGAGAAAAGTTAATTGACTATAATTATTTAGTAGTCGCACTGAGCCAAAGGGGGCAAGTGGATCAGAGCGATGATTTTGAAATATGCCAAACTGATCTTGGCCAATAGCAATGCTTAAAGATGCCCAACTTTCTCTACCTTTGAAATTTGCTGCCAAAAATAACCCGTCACTTTTCCCTTTTTTTACTGATTCTTTGGCTCTTGCCCAAGGGGAAACATTGGTTTTTACTTCATAACCTATATTATTAAGTTCGACATTTAGTATTTCCCAAGAAGCTGCGTAAAAAGGGTAATCTTTTATCATTTTTAGATGGTCATGACCAACCGCAAAGGTAATAGAATTTGAAGCTGTGACTGAACAGCTCACAATAAACAACAATGCAAATAGTATTTTCACAAATTAAACAACTTTTATGATATGTAATTCTTAATGTAGCTTTATTTTTTTAACCTTGCAAAGTGATTGGAGCTAGTCGCTGAGCCTTTTATTTGTAATAATTAGGCCGTTAATTTATTTAATGAATATAGGAAAATTTCGCAATGGCGGAAGCAGAAAATCGAGCAACAAACTTTATCACTAATTTAATTGATAAAGATTTAGCATCAGGAAAACATGCAGCAACACATACACGTTTTCCACCAGAGCCGAATGGTTTTTTACATATTGGTCACGCAAAGTCTATCTGCCTAAACTTTGGTATTGCACAAGACTATAAAGGCCTATGTAACTTACGTTTTGATGATACGAACCCAGAAAAAGAAGACATCGATTACGTAAACTCAATTCAACAAGATGTTAAATGGCTTGGTTTTAACTGGGATGGCGATATTTGTTATTCGTCAAACTACTTTGACGAGTTATACGGCTACGCGGTAGAGCTAATTGAAAAAGGCTTAGCGTACGTCTGTTTCTTATCACCAGATGAAGCGCGCGAATACCGTGGTACTTTAACAGAAGCAGGTAAAAACAGCCCTTACCGTGATACCAGTGTTGAAGAAAACTTAGCGCTTTTCGAAAAAATGAAAAATGGTGAGTTTAAAGAAGGCGAATGTGTTCTACGTGCAAAAATTGATATGGCGAGCTCATTCATGGTGCTACGCGATCCAATTATTTATCGTATTCGTTTTGCACATCACCACCAAACAGGTGACAAGTGGTGCATCTACCCAATGTACGATTTCACACACTGTATTTCAGATGCGTTAGAGGGTATTACTCACTCACTTTGTACGCTTGAATTCCAAGATAACCGCCGTCTATACGATTGGGTGTTAGATAACATTTCACTTGAATGTCATCCGCAACAAATTGAGTTTTCTCGTTTAAATCTTGAATACACACTAATGAGTAAGCGTAAGTTAAATGCATTAGTTGAAGAAAAGCACGTAGAAGGTTGGGATGACCCGCGTATGCCTACAATTGCGGGTTTAAAGCGTCGTGGTTATACACCTGCTTCGGTACGCGAATTCTGTAAGCGTATTGGCGTTACAAAACAAGATAATATGGTAGAAATGGGCATGTTAGAAGCATGTATCCGTGATGACCTAAACGAAAATGCACCGCGTGCAATGGCAGTACTTGATCCGATTAAAGTCGTAATCGAAAATTTCCCAGAAGATAAAGTGGAAGAATTGACTGTTCAAAATCATCCAAATATCGAAGAAATGGGCACGCGTATCGTACCTTTCACGCGTGAAGTATTTATTGAGCGTGAAGACTTCCGTCTTGAGGCGAACAAAAAATATAAACGTTTAGTGCTGGGTAAAGAAGTGCGTTTACGTGGTGCGTATGTTATTAAGGCGGAACGTGTTGACCAAGACGAAGCAGGCAACATTACTACTATTTACTGTACATACGACGATGAAACACTGGGTAAAAATCCAAGTGATGGTCGTAAAGTAAAAGGCGTTATTCACTGGGTAAGTGCAAGCCAAGGTGTTCCAGCAGAAGTACGTTTATACGACCGTTTATTTACTGTGCCTAACCCGGCAGCGGAAGAGGACTTTGTCACAGTATTGAACTCAGAGTCTTTAGTACGTTTAACTTCTGCGGTTGTTGAGCCAGCACTTGCCAATGCAGAAGCTGAAGTAGGTTACCAGTTTGAACGTACAGGCTATTTCTGTCGAGATAGTAAAGCAGATGGGTTAGTATTTAACCGTACTGTTGGCTTACGTGATTCTTGGGCGAAAGAAGAAAACAAAGCCTAATTTCAAAAAAGGATATGGGTTATACCTATCCTTTTTAAAAGACACAAAAAAAGCGCTGTGATAACACAGCGCTTTTTTATGATCTTACAATTATGATTTAACTAGGTTAATAATTGCTTCAATCGCGTTATCTAGGTCAATAAGTTCTTTTTCACCTGTAATACGATTTTTGTATTCGATTTGATTGTTATCTAGGTTACGCTCACCGATCACTAACGTATGCGGTACGCCAACTAGTTCCATATCGTTAAACATTACGCCTGGGCGCTCTTTACGATCATCAAATAATACATCAATACCAGCAGCTTGAAGATCTGCGTATAACTTGTCAGCAATTTCTGGAATACGATGCGACTTGTGCATATTCATTGGTACAATTGCCAGCTCAAACGGAGCAAGGGCAGTCGGCCATTTAATACCGTATTGGTCGTGGTTTTGTTCAATTGCCGCTGCAACGATGCGCGAAACACCGATACCATAACAACCCATAGTCATAATTTGGTTTTTACCGCTTTCAGCAAGTACGCCTGCTTTCATTGCCTCAGAGTACTTTGTGCCAAGCTGGAAAATATGACCAACTTCAATACCACGTTTGATATTTAATACGCCTTTACCACATGGGCTAGGATCGCCTTCCACAACATTACGAATATCTTCAACTGTGTAGTCGGTAACATCACGGTCGAAGTTAATGCCACTGTAGTGAACACCATCTTCGTTTGCACCCGCAACAAAATCCGCCATTACAGCCGCTGAACGGTCAACAATAATTGGCATATTTAGACCAACCGGGCCAAGGGAACCTGGCTTTGCACCCGTTGCTTTAACAATGTCTTCTTCCGTTGCAAACTCAAGTGGTGAATCAACGAGCGTTAGCTTTTCAGCTTTAAGCTCATTCAGTTCATGATCGCCACGGACAACGAGTGCAACTAAACCACGTTCTTCGTTCTCATTTGGCGCGCCGTAGGCAATTAATGTTTTAACGCCGCGGTGTGGTTTAACACCATGCTGCTGTTTTAGATCTTCAATTGTTTTTGCATTAGGCGTATCGAAACGGTTTAACTCTTTTGCTGGTGCAGGGCGTTCGATACTTGGTGCTACCGCTTCTGCTTTTTCAATATTCGCTGCATAGTCTGACTCAGAGCTAAATGCGATGGCATCTTCACCAGATTCTGCAAGTACGTGGAATTCATGCGAAACTGAGCCACCGATTGAACCAGTATCTGCAATTACTGGGCGGTAATCTAACCCTAAACGCTCAAAAACATTACAGTATGCTTGGTGCATTTTCTTATACGTTTCATTTAGGCATTCTTCACTTAAATGGAAAGAATAGGCATCTTTCATGGTGAATTCGCGCGCGCGCATTACACCAAAACGTGGACGCACTTCATCACGTACTTTAGTCTGGATTTGATAAAGATTTACCGGCAGTTGTTTGTAACTGCTAATCTCTTTACGAACAAATTCAGTAATAACTTCTTCGTGTGTAGGACCTAACGCAAAAGGACGGTTGTGACGGTCATTAATACGCAGTAATTCTGGGCCAAATTGCTCCCAACGACCAGACTCTTGCCAAAGGTCGGCTGGTTGGATAATGGGCATTAACATTTCAATCGCACCGGCTTTGTTCATTTCTTCACGAACAATGTTTTCTACTTTACGTAGTACTTTTAAACCACTTGGTAACCAAGTGTATAAACCCGATGCTAGTTTGCGGATCATTCCCGCGCGTAACATAAGCTGATGGCTGATAATTTCAGCATCAGATGGCGTTTCTTTTAACGTCGCTAAAATATATTGACTAGTACGCATTTGCTTTCCGAAATGTTAAATCTATTTTTATAAGGTAAGGCGCTAAGTTTATCAGTGTATGTAAAAATTCAAAAGCCTTACTATGCTGGCTTTTCGCTATTTTTACTAATTTCTAATACGGTAACGTCGCTTTCAATCACTTGCCATTTAATATTTAAATCAAACAAGCTCATGCCGTATTCTTGTAACCCGGCTTTCGTTTTTTTATAGGCCGGTCGTGGGTCTTGTTTTAATACCTTCTCAATAAAGCTTTGTAGCTCAGGGTAAAGTGCCGAGTTATTCTCACAAAACGCAATGGCTTTATCTGCAAACTCAATGACTAATGGCGTTTCTGGGCGCGTATCTGCAAACCCTGCAGTTGCGTTTGGTAGGCTATCGGAATAGGGCAAGTAGGGCTTGATATCAAGAATCGGTGTACCATCTAGTAAGTCAATACCTGACAGCTCAAGCCAAAGTTGACCATGTTCATAGTGCACACCTTCGAGTTTAACCGCACTCATACCAATGCCATTTGGTCTAAAGGTGGCGCGGGTTGCAAACACTCCTTTTTTATCGTTGCCGCCTAAACGAGGTGGGCGAACTAATGGCGACCAGCCTTTATCGGCCGTTTCATGAAAACGAAAAATCAGCCAAACATGGCTAAAGTCTTCAATACCACGGACAAACTCTTCACGATTAAACTCACCAACAAATTTGCACTTGGCTTTTGCTTCTGGAATAAGGCGAGGCTGGCGAGGTATCGCAAATTTTTGTTTATAGGGAGATTCGATAAAGGCAATTGGACTTAATTGGTAGTCATTCATAACACTAACAAACTTAAATAGGCACTGTAAAAGCGCCTATTTTGCCATAAAACGTGTTGAATAAAATTATTCTTCTTTCATTTCTTGTTCGAACACTTTTTCCGCTTGCAGTGACATGTCTTTCATCTTCTGCGCGTATTTTTGAATACGCTTTTCATTTGCGGTTTTTGCTTCAAAGGCAGGAACCGGTACAGGGTAACCAGCTTGATCCGTAGCGACAAAATTGATGATGCAATTATTCGATTCTACCATCTGCCCAGATTTCGGATCGCCACAGCGAACAGCGATAAATATTTGCATACTGGTTTTACCTGTATTAGCTATTTTGGCTTCAACTTCAACAAGTTGCCCAACAAGAATAGGGCGATGGAATTTTATTGCCGCAACTGATACGGTAACACAGTAATGACCACTCCACAGCGCTGCACAAGCATAACCCGCTTGGTCAATCCACTTCATAACAATGCCACCGTGTACTTTACCGCCAAAGTTAACGTCGGTAGGTTCTGCCAAAAATCTAAATGTAACGCTGTCTTTATCCATAATTACTTGATAATCAGTGTGTTGTTTATTGAGTATTAGCGATAACTAAGGTTTTAACAAGTAATAAAAAAGGCATGCTCACGTGGGAGAGCATGCCTTTGACAAATACAATTGGAAATTACATATTCGGGTAATTTGGTCCGCCAGCACCTTCAGGTGTGACCCAAGTAATGTTTTGACTCGGATCTTTAATATCGCAAGTTTTACAGTGGATGCAGTTTTGCGAATTAATAACGAACGTTGGTTGACCTTCAACTTCGTTAATTTCATATACGCCTGCTGGACAATAGCGCTGTGCAGGCTCATTGTACTCAGATAAGTTTTTACCAAGCGGTATTGTATTATCTGCCAGTTTCAAGTGACATGGCTGATCTTCTTCATGGTTTGTGCTTGATAAAAACACTGAACTTAGTTTATCAAAACTAAGTGTGCCATCGGGTTTTGCATAGTTAATTTCCGAATGGCGACTAGCTGGTTCAAGGCAGGCATGATCAGGTGTGTCATCTTTAAAGCTAAATGGTAAACCGCCATTAAATAAGTTTTGGTCAATGGTGTTATACATACCGCCAAAAAACTTACCTAGCTTATGCATTGCTGGGCCAAAGTTTTTGCTGCTGTTTAATTCTTGATAAAGCCATGAATTCTCAAAACGCGATGCAAAGTCATCGAGCTCTGTATTAGCTTTATTTTCCTGTATCGCAGTGAAGATACTTTCCGCGGCCAGCATGCCTGACTTCATTGCGGTGTGATTACCTTTAATCTTGGCAAAATTAAGCGTACCAGCATTACAGCCAACTAACACACCACCTGGAAACGTCATTTTCGGTAATGAGTTTAAACCACCTTTTGCGATGGCCCGTGCGCCATAAGCTATGCGTTTACCGTGTTTCAGTGTATCTGCAAACACTGGGTGGTGTTTCATGCGCTGAAATTCATCAAACGGTGACAGGTGCGGATTGCTGTAGTTTAAATCAATGATTAAACCAACAACCACTTGATTGTCATCGCCATGATACATATAAGAGCCGCCGCCGGTATCTTTATCAAGTGGCCAGCCTGCACCATGTACAACAAGCCCGGGTTTATGGTGTTCGCTCGGAATTTCCCAGATTTCTTTAAACCCTAAACCATAATGTTGTGGTGACTTACCTTCATCTAGTTTAAATGTACTGATCAGCTCTTTGCCTAAATGGCCGCGGCAACCTTCAGCAAAAATAGTGTATTTAGCGCGAAGTTCCATACCTGGCATAAAGCCATCTTTTTCTTCGCCAGATTCACTTACGCCCATATCACCTGTGATTATGCCTTTTACCGCATCATCTTCAATTATCAGTGAATGCGCACTAAACCCTGGAAAGATTTCTACACCTAGGTTTTCTGCTTGTTGTGCTAAAAAGCGACATACATTACCCATGGAAACGATGTAGTTGTCGTCATTATGGAACGTTTTTGGCGTGGCAAAAGCAGGTAGCTTTTTCGCACTACGTTCATCATTGAACCAATAAATGTCATCTTGACTCACTTTAGTATTAAGTGGGGCGCCAAGTTCTTGCCAATTTGGTAGTAATTCATTAAGTGCACGGGGTTCAAATACCGCGCCTGATAAGATATGAGCTCCGACCTCTGAACCTTTTTCAACCACACAAATCATTAATTCTTGTTCATTTTCTTGTGCTAGTTGTGCCAGTTTTATAGCGCTTGATAAGCCCGCAGGCCCAGCGCCTACAATAACTACATCAAACTCCATGGTTTCACGTTGTACCATGATATTGCCCCTGTTGAATTAAGCTGGTCTTTGTTAACCAAATAACCTGTTATTGGCTTTAGCATATTTTAGGTTGACGTTTACGTCAACAGGAAGTAGCCTTAAAACCAAATAACGGTTAAATAAGTTTACCTAGGTTTACGTACACGTAAACATTAAAGGAGAGGTTATGAAAATCCTAGTTCCGGTCAAACGAGTGATCGACTATAACGTAAAAGCGCGCGTAAAAGCCGACAATAGTGATGTTGATCTTAATAATGTAAAAATGGCCCTTAACCCATTTTGTGAAATCGCGGTGGAAGAAGCTATCCGCATTAAAGAAGCAGGCAATGCAACTGAAGTTGTCGTTGTATCAATTGGCGATAAGGCTTGCCAAGAACAGCTTCGTACAGCACTTGCTCTCGGTGCAGACAAAGCAATCCAAATTGACACCAGCGAACGTTTGGAGTCGCTGCATGTAGCTAAGCTACTTGCCAAAGT
The DNA here is from genome assembly GCF_044005875.1 of Pseudoalteromonas sp. XMcav1-K. Taxonomy (NCBI): domain Bacteria; kingdom Pseudomonadati; phylum Pseudomonadota; class Gammaproteobacteria; order Alteromonadales; family Pseudoalteromonadaceae; genus Pseudoalteromonas; species Pseudoalteromonas sp. XMcav1-K. Next base: position 277,222 of record NZ_JBIPJE010000043.1, read on the forward strand.
TGTAGAGCAAGAAAACCCAGAGTTAGTCATTTTAGGTAAACAAGCGATTGATTCTGATAACAACCAAACAGGTCAGATGCTTGCCGCGCTAACAAACCGTGCACAAGCAACATTTGCCTCAGAAGTTGTAGTTGATGGCGATAAGCTTAATGTGACACGTGAAGTTGATGGTGGTTTACAAACAATTGTAGTTAACTTACCAGCGGTTGTGACTACGGATCTTCGCTTGAATGAACCTCGTTATGCAACGCTTCCTAATATTATGAAGGCTAAGCGCAAGCCGCTTGATGTATTAACCGCAGCGGATCTTGGTGTTGATGTTACGCCGCGTATTACAACCTTAAAAGTAGAAGAGCCAAGCAAGCGTGAAGCAGGCGAAATTGTCGCAGACGTAGCAACGCTAGTTGAAAAACTAAAAAATGAAGCGAAGGTGATCTAATGTCAGTACTTATTATTGCAGAGCACGAACATGGCGTGCTTAAAAACGATACAGCTAAAGTAGTTTCAGCCACGCAAAAACTCGGTAAGTCGATCACAGTTTTAGTTGCAGGCTTTAATGTAGCCGCAGTAGCAGAAGCTGCAAGCAAAATTGAAGGTGTATCAAATGTGATTGTTGCCGATAATGCAGCATTAGAGCATCAACTTGCAGAAAATATGGCAGATCTTGTTGTCGATTTAGCAGGTGATTATTCACATATTTTCGCAGCTGCAACCACAACAGGCAAAAACTTTATGCCGCGAGTGGCTGCACTGTTAGACAAAGTGCAAATTTCTGACATTATCGAAGTGATTGACGAAAATACATTTAAGCGTCCAATTTATGCTGGTAATGCAATTGCTACGGTACAAAGTAGTGAAGATAAACACATTGTTACGGTACGTTCGAGTGCGTTTGATGTAGCAGGTGAGCAAGCGCCAGTAGCTGTTTCATCGTTTGATGCAGTTAAAGAGAACGCGCTAAGCAGTTTTGTTTCACAACAAGAAACAGAAAGTGAACGCCCAGAACTTACCGCAGCAGATGTGATCATCTCAGGTGGCCGTGGTATGCAAAATGGCGAAAACTTTGCATTGTTAAATGGTATCGCAGACAAACTTGGTGCAGCGATTGGTGCATCGCGTGCTGCTGTTGACGCCGGCTTTGTACCAAACGACATGCAAGTAGGGCAGACAGGTAAAATTGTTGCGCCGCAGCTTTATATCGCGGTAGGTATTAGCGGTGCAATTCAGCATCTCGCAGGTATGAAAGACTCTAAAGTGATTGTTGCAATCAACAAAGATCCCGACGCACCAATCTTCCAAGTTGCCGATTATGGTCTAGTTGCTGATCTATTTGATGTACTTCCAGAATTAGAAGCATCTTTGTAACAACACAAGCTTATTCCAATTGTAAAAGCCTTGCTTCTTTAGCAAGGCTTTTTTTATGGTTCTTTTTAATTTAATTCTCTAACCCTAGGTTGATTCGCCACAAAACACTATACGTGTAAAAACTTGCGTGAGCAGATTATTGATTATCATGTGCTTTATAAGCCTGTTGATGTAGCAGATTACTAGGGTCTGTTGACCTTTCAAGTTCGTTTTTGCAGCAGTTTGATTGGGTTTTATACAAGGCGGAGGCTGCGTGGCATAGTTATTCTATGTGAGCCAGCGAAAAGCCAATCAAGCGCTGCCGAACGGTTCTTTTGAGCGCATTTTTCTCATTGTTGCCTATATGGATGTAGGTAAGGGGCGTGAGCAGGACGCGGAAGCTTTGCACGATATTCGCTTAGATTACTAGGCCACACATCGAGCGCCGCGATAAAAGCACGCTCAAACAGAACAAAAATAGAACAGCAAAAATCAACAGACCCTAGGCTAAAATGACAAAAACAAAAAAACCGGCATTTGCCGGTTTTTCATTACGTGTACTTAATTAAACGATACGCGTTTAGTAAGTAGCTGAACCTTTTGTACGCGGGAAGGCGATAACGTCACGTACGTTACCCATACCTGTTACGTAAGCTACAAGGCGTTCAAAACCCAGGCCGAAACCTGAGTGAGGAACAGTACCGTACTTACGTAAATCGCGATACCAAGAGTAATCTTCTTTGTCTAAGCCCATTTCTTCTAAACGCGCATCAAGTACGTCTAGACGTTCTTCACGTTGTGAGCCGCCAATGATTTCACCGATACCAGGTGCAACAACGTCCATTGCCGCTACTGTTTTGCCGTCTTCGTTTTGACGCATATAGAAGGCTTTAATGTCTTTCGGGTAGTTTTTAATAACTACTGGTGCATTAAAGTGCTCTTCTGCAAGATAGCGCTCGTGCTCTGATTGTAAATCCACACCCCATTCAACTGGGAATTCGAATTTCTTGCCACAGCCTTTAAGAATTTCAACAGCGTCTGTGTAGTCAACTTGTGCGAAATCTTTTTCAACAAAGTCTTCTAAACGTGAAATAGCGGTTTTCTCAACACGTTGTGCAAAGAATTCCATGTCATCACGGCGCTCTTCAAGTACTGCTTTAAATACGTATTTCAGCATGTCTTCTGCAAGTGCGGCAATATCGTTAAGATCTGCAAATGCTACTTCAGGCTCAACCATCCAGAATTCAGCTAAGTGACGAGAGGTATTTGAGTTTTCAGCACGGAATGTTGGGCCAAAAGTGTAGATTTTTGACATTGCTGAACAGTAAGTTTCGCCGTTTAGCTGGCCAGATACTGTTAAAAATGCTTCTTTACCAAAGAAGTCTTCGCTGTAATCTACATCGCCTTTATCAGTGCGTGGTAAGTTTTGCATATCGAGTGTTGATACGCGGAACATTTCGCCCGCACCTTCACAGTCACTTGCTGTGATAATAGGTGTAGAAATCCAAACGTAACCACGCTCATGGTAAAAACGGTGAATTGCTTGTGATAAGCAGTTACGAACACGCGTTACTGCACCGATAATATTAGTGCGAGGACGTAAATGTGCGTGTTCACGTAAATATTCAATACTGTGACGCTTTGCAGCCATAGGGTATGTATCTGGGTTTTCTACCCAACCTACTACTTCTACCGATTCCGCTTGAATCTCAAACGATTGGCCTTGGCCTTGTGATTCTACGATTGTACCAACAACCGTTACTGAACAGCCTGCGGTAAGCTTGGTCACTTCTTCATAATTATTGAGTGAATTCGGTACCACAGCTTGAATAGGATCGAAACAACTACCGTCATGAACGGCTAAAAAAGAGATTCCTGCTTTTGAATCGCGACGTGTGCGGATCCAACCTTTAATAGTAACGGTTGCACCTACTTCTACACGGCCTTTCAAAAGGTCTGTGATAGCTATATGGCTCATTTTCACTCCAATGATTAAAATGCCTAAATAAATTCTTGTTGTTCTTACTTAGCATGCGCTAAGAAAGTTTGTTATCTTACCTGTGAAAGAAAAATAAAAAAACAGCAAATTTCCCGATAATGTGTAATATGCTTAAAAATAGTGAAATTTCATTGAATAACTGACGCGTATGATAAAAGAAAGGCGCAGCAAATCACCTGTAAGGCAAAACGTATTACATGCGTTATCAATTATCGCGTGGTTTTTCTTTTTGCTTGCGCTGATTATGTTTCACTACGCAAGACCAGAGCTTGAATATGGCATTATCCGTTATTTTGGTTTATCGCATCGTGATCATTGGTTGATGACGCCACGTAACCTGCTGATTCTTTTTTTAATCTTAACTGGTATTATATCGAGTATTTCAATCATCATGCGTCAGCGTTACAACCGCCGCAGTGATGATAGTATCGCGGTTAATCAGATCAGTTTATTAGTTATTTGTATTATTTGTTTATTGGTAATTTTGTTTAGATGAAACAAGTGTTTATTTTAAGGGGTCTGCCAGGCGCAGGGAAAAGTCATTACGCTCAGAGTTTGTGTGATGAAATGGTAAATGGCGATGAAGGCCAATTTGTAATTTGCTCAACCGACGATTTTTTTATCAGTGATGGTCAATATCGTTTTGATAAAGCCAAGCTAAGTGAATACCACAACCTTAATTTAGCGCGTTTTATACGTGCGTTGAGCCAGCAAATTCCGTTGGTGATTTTGGATAACACCAACATTAAAAAGTGGGAATTTATTGCGTATGCTGAAGCGGCGCACGCGCTTGGTTATCAAGTTAAAGAAGTGGTTGTGGGTGAAATTAAAGATAAAGCGATGCAGCACCTTTATTATCAGCGCAACATTCATAAAGTACCGCTAAAAACCATCAATAAAATGGCTTACCTATTTGAATGGTAAGCCATTAGGCCTTAAATCCTACAAAATCGATTTAATCGCATTACACATTTTGATGATTGACTCATCTTGCATTATGTAAGGCGGCATCATATAAATCAGTTTGCCAAACGGCCTTAACCACACGCCTTGTTCAATGAGCTGTTTTTGCACTTTGGCAACGTCAACCGCTTGCTTCATTTCGACAACACCAATTGCCCCTAGAATACGAACATTTGCCACAGAATCTACATTTTCAAGCTTTTGTAAGTGTGCTTTAAAACAATGTTCAATGCGCGTAATGTTACTTTGCCAGTCTGTTTTAAGCAGTAATTCAATGCTTTTATTGGCAACCGCACACGCGAGTGGGTTTGCCATAAATGTAGGTCCATGCATCATCACACCTGCATCGCCTTCACTAATACCAATTGCCACTTTATCCGTTGTTAAGGTTGCCGACAGCGTCATATAACCACCGGTCATTGCTTTACCAATACACATAATATCAGGCTCAATATTGGCATGTTCAACGGCAAACATTTTTCCTGTACGACCAAAGCCCGTAGCGATTTCATCACAAATTAGCAGTATGTCGTACTCATCACATAATTCGCGCACCGCTTTTAAATAGTCGCTGTGATAAAAGTTCATACCGCCAGCATTTTGTACAATCGGTTCTAAAATAAAGGCGGCAATATCCAAGTGATGCTTTTCAAAGTATTGCGCTAATATATCGCGCTCTGCACGGTGAAATGCGTCACCAAACTTACTTTTTGGTGCAGGAACAAAATAGTGCTCAGGTAAAAAACCTTTGTACAACGAATGCATGCTATTAACCGGATCGCATACACTCATCGCCGCAAATGTATCGCCGTGATAACCTTTACTTAGTGCCATAAGTTTGTTTTTACGCGTATTACCTTTACTGCGCCAATATTGCATTGCCATTTTAATGGCAACTTCTACAGCAACGGAGCCTGAATCGGCTAAAAAGATACGCGTAAGCGAGTGTGGTGTAATGTCGAGTAGTTTCTTGCCAAGGTCAACTGCAGGTTGGTGGGTTAAACCGCCAAACATCACATGACTCATTTTATCAACTTGTTGCTTTATTGCGTTGTTAAGTTCAACGTTATTGTAGCCATGCAAAACGCTCCACCATGAGGCCATTCCATCAATTAATTTTTCACCCGTTTCCAAATGAATATGCACGCCATCAGCATGTGTAACTGGGTACACCGGCAGAGGATTTATCATTGACGTGTAGGGGTGCCATAAATGATTTTTATCAAAATCCAAATCAATTGTTTCTTTAGTATTCAAATGTAAACCCTTAAAGCTTGCGTTTGGTTGACAATGAGGTGTTGCTGCGTAGACTAGCGAAATTAAGTTCGAGAAACAAATAAAAACGAGAATTCCATGGAACAAGCTCAGGTGCGTAATAACTGGACACTCAGTGAAGTAAAGGCATTATTTAATATGCCGTTTAACGATTTACTGTTTCAAGCTGCCAGTGTTCATCGTCAACACTTTAATCCAAACAAAGTACAAATCTCTACGCTGTTATCTATTAAAACGGGCGCATGTCCTGAAGATTGTAAGTACTGTCCTCAATCAGGCCACTATAAAACGGATCTAGAACGCGAGCGTTTGATGGAAGTTGAGAAAGTAGTTGAACAAGCGCGTATTGCTAAAAATAAGGGTGCTACACGTTTTTGTATGGGGGCCGCTTGGTCTGATCCGAAAGATCGCGATATGCCGTACATTGCAAAAATGGTGAAAGAGGTGAAAGAACTGGGTCTTGAAACCTGTATGACGCTGGGTATGCTTGATAACGATAAAGCACATGCACTGCGTGATGCGGGACTGGATTATTACAACCATAACTTAGATACCTCACCTGAATATTACCAACAAATCATCACTACACGAACCTACCAAGATAGACTTGATACCCTTGATCACGTGCGTGACGCGGGTATGAAAGTATGCTCGGGTGGCATTGTTGGTATGGGCGAACAAGCAAAAGACCGTTACGGTTTATTAATGCAGCTTGCAAATTTACCAAAGCAGCCAGAAAGTGTGCCAATTAACATGTTAGTAAAAGTAAAAGGCACGCCACTTGAACATGTGGACGATTTAGATCATTTTGAGTTTATTCGTACGATTGCGGTTGCGCGCATTATGATGCCAAAAAGTTACGTTCGCTTAAGTGCAGGACGTACGGCGATGAATGAGCAGATGCAATCAATGTGTTTCTTTGCTGGCGCTAACTCAATTTTCTATGGTGATAAATTACTTACTACGGATAATCCAGAAGCAGACAGTGATATGATGCTAATTAAAAAGCTGGGTATGTCACCTGAAAGTGCTGAAGATTATTCCGATGAGGCATATCAAGCGTCGTTAGAATCAGCAATCGCTGATAAAGAAACATCAGAACTATTTTATCCTGCATAAATGGCGTTCGAATATTTAAATAAGACGCTTGCCGCTAGGCAGCAAGCGTCTTTATACCGTCAGCGCATTGCCTTTGAGCGTGTTGGTCCGCGTTTTTTGCTTAGAAATAATACACAGTATTTAAATTTCGCATCAAATGACTACCTTGGTTTAGGTGACGAGCCAATTACGGGTGTAGAAAATACCTTAGGTGCAAGTAGTTCCTCGTTAGTCACTGGCTATCAAAGTGCGCATATCGCACTTGAAAATTACCTCAAGTCTAAGCTCAATTATCAAGCGTGTTTATTGTTTAATTCAGGCTTTAGCGCTAACGCTAGTGTGCTTAAAAGTTTGATGAATGAAGCCAATAGTGAAATATTTCAAGATAAACTAAATCATGCCAGCTTGATTGACGGGGGCCTCGCGGCAAACGCAACGAATACTCGCTTTAATCATAACGATTTAAAACATTTAACACGTCGCTTAGAAAAATCAAAAGCGCAGCATAAGTTGATTGTGAGTGAAGGGGTGTTTTCAATGGATGGTGATAGTGCACCAGTTGCTGAACTTGCACACATCGCGAAACAACACAATGCCTGGTTAATGATTGATGATGCACATGGTTTTGGTGTAATGGGTAATCATGGTTTAGGCAGCTGTGATGACATTAAACCAGAAATACTGATTATCACTTTTGGCAAAGCTTGCGCAAGCAGCGGGGCAGCTGTGTTATGTAGCCAAAATGTGGCCAACTATTTATTGCAATTTAACCGCGATTATACCTATTCAACCGCAATGTCGCCTTGGCTTGCATCGGCAACGCTTTCGCGATTAGAACGGCTTTATAGTGCCGATGAAAAACGGGCACGCCTTAACGACAATATTGCGTATTTTAAAACCCTTGCAAGTAATCATAAACTTGCACTCATGCCGTCAAATAGCGCTATACAACCGCTGGTGCTTGGTGATAGTGAAAGCTGTTTAGCGCTGAGTGAGTATTTAAAATCAAATGGTATTTGGCTTACGGCAATTAGACCTCCAACGGTCCCCCATAATACAGCACGGCTAAGAATAACGCTTACCGCTGCACACCAAGCAGCAGATATTGAACAGTTGATAAATCAGCTTGTTGATGGGTTAAAATTGTTATGATGTTGTCTGCGTTAACCAAAAAGCAAGCTACTGCGTCTCATTTTTCTAAAGCGGCAGAGCGCTATCAAAGTCATGCCCATGTGCAAAAGCAAGCAGCCGATATACTGTTAAAATCATTGGGTGCAAGGTATAAGGTCGCGCTTGATTTAGGCTGTGGCCCCTTTGTTAATTCGTTTGAACTGAAAAAACGCTGCGATTATCTTGTAAGCATGGATTTAAGTGAAAGCATGTTACAACAAGGTGTTACACCTAGTATCTGCGCTGATATGGATACCTTACCGTTTCAGGGCGACTGTTTTGACCTGATATTTAGTAATTTTGCAATGCAATGGAGTAGTGATTTAGCGGCACTTTTAACCCATTTTTACCGTGTTTTAAAACCAGGTGGTCGCGCACACTTTAGTATTGTGGCCGATGGCACGTTGCAAGAAATTAAAGATGCTTTCTCAGTGCTCGACAATGAACCTCACATAAATCGCTTTGTAACACAAAACGATATCGCCAATGCAGTTGCACATACGCCGTTTAAATTAATCAGTAGTAGCTTTTGTCATCATAAAATATTTTACGATAGCCCTAAGCTTGCCTTAAACTCTATTAAAGAAATTGGTGCAAATCATAAAGTTAATAGTAGCGAGCAGCGCAGTGGATTGATGGGTAAACGTAAATACCGTTCATTGTTAGCTAATTATCCAAAAGAGCAGGGGCAATTTCCGGTAAGTTACCAAGTTGCTTATATAGTGATAGAGAAATGAATCAAGTTTTTATAACTGGCACAGATACAGAAGTAGGTAAAACCTATGTATCGAGCCTTTTAATTAAATATATTAAACAACATAAACGATCCGTTACCGGTTTTAAGCCGATTGCCGCAGGGGCTGAGCAGGCGTTTGGTGAGCTCGTCAATGAAGACGCGTTAACATTGTTGGAGTCTGGCAATGTAGCACTGCCGTACAAATTGATTAACCCGTTTTGCTTCGAGCCACCCATTGCGCCACATATTGCAGCAAAAAAAGCCGGAGTAGAGATAACTAAACCGGCACTATCAAACCATTTAGATGTGCTTAAGCAACAAGAGCTTGACCATTTGATAATCGAAGGTGCTGGCGGTTGGGCATTGCCAATTAATGATAGTGACTTACTGTCAGATTGGGTTTCTGAGCAAAATTTACCGGTGATTTTAGTTGTTGGTCTAAAGTTAGGCTGTTTAAATCATGCATTATTGACGTTAAGTCATATCAAACAAAGCGGCGTCAAATGCGTTGGTTGGATTGCCAATTATGTTGACGATGGCATGTTAGAACAAGACGAAAATCTGCAAACCCTAAAAGCACGATTAGATTGCCCATTATTGGCCATTGCTCCTAACTGTAAAAACGACAAACCAAAGCTTCAAGTGTATCAAGCACTTAACACTGCGCTTAATTTAACTAATTGAAACGAGTGCGTGTTGTCGCTTGTTGATTTAGCCCACGAGATCTACAAAGCGACGCCGCGACCAAAGCGGTTTGGATTTGCACAAAATTTAGACCATAAAGAACAACACCCTCTAAATAACTTTATGTAAATTTCATGGTGTGTTTAGTTTTAAATAATATGTGTGTCATTTTGTAAATTTATCTTGAAACGTAATCAAAAGACACTATATAAAGCGGTAGAAAACACATTTTGAGGTAACAATGAAAAGAGTTGTATTGTTTTTAATTACTAACCTAGCGGTGATGCTGGTGTTAGGTATTGTGCTGTCGGTTATTATGTCAGTACTAGGCATAGAACACCGAAGCTTAGGTGGCATTTTATTAATTGCCACGTTGTTTGGTTTTGGTGGCTCGTTTATTTCGCTGTTTATGTCGAAATGGATGGCGAAGAAATCAACCGGTGCCCATGTTATCGAGCAACCGCGTTCTGACGTAGAAAAGTGGTTAGTTGAGCGTGTTGCAGAGCAAGCTAAAAAAGCCAACATTGCAATGCCAGAGGTAGCTATTTACGACAGTCCTGAAATGAATGCGTTTGCAACAGGCCCAAGTAAAAATAATTCACTGGTTGCAGTAAGTACTGGTTTATTACACAACATGAGTCAAGACGAAGCAGAAGCCGTTCTCGCCCATGAAGTATCACATATTGCCAATGGCGACATGGTTACACTTACGCTTATTCAAGGCGTTGTAAACACATTTGTAATTGCCATCTCAAAGGTACTTGCAGGTATTGTCGATAACTTCTTAAATAGCGATGAAGAAGAGTCGGGTGGTTCTTGGACATACTTTATCTTTGATATGATCTTCCAAGTATTATTCGGTATTTTAGCAAGCTTTGTAGTGGCGTATTTTAGCCGTCAACGAGAGTTTGCTGCTGACAAAGGCGCTGCAGATCTTGTTGGTGCACACAAAATGCGTGCGGCACTTGAGCGCCTTAAAGTTAATCATCCGTCACAACTAGAAGGGTCGATGATGGCATTTGGTATTGCATCTGGTAAAGGTTTAATGGACTTAATGAGTTCACACCCACCACTTGATGCGCGTATTAATGCATTAAAATAAGTACTGATTTAATACCTACGAAAAAGGCGCCATTAGGCGCCTTTTTGTTGTTCTCGTTTTAGTTGATTGGGTAATAAGGTTTCAACAATTTCTTTTGCTGGAATGGTATATCGCGTTCCGTCAAACATTACCGAAGCATTTTCGTCAATGCCAGTAATGCCTGTGAGCGTCCAGCCTTCACCACGCTTTTCACAATACACAGTTGTCGTTGGTGGTATCACTTTAAATTCAGGCATTGGTTTTTCTAACTAGTGAAACAATTGGCTTAATTTACCTTACAGATTAGAGAATTCACAGTTTTTAATTGAGAAAATGAAGGGATTATTGGATAATTCGCAACTCGCAATCCCACATCGCGAAAACAATTTTTAACATTCACAATGCGCTTGGTAATAATCTAAAAGTGCAATTAATGTGAATTGAGTGCCTAACTATGAGGAGTGACTATGACTGTTGGCATTATTATGGGTTCAAAATCAGATTGGCCTACCATGCAACACGCTGCAGATATGCTAGATAAATTCGGTGTTGAATATGAAACAAAGGTTGTTTCTGCACACCGTACGCCACAGTTATTAGCCGATTATGCCAGCACAGCAGCTGAGCGCGGTATTAAAGTAATTATTGCAGGTGCAGGCGGTGCAGCACACTTACCTGGCATGGCAGCTGCGTTTACCAGCTTACCGGTACTGGGCGTTCCGGTTAAATCTAAAGCACTTAATGGTGTTGATTCACTTCTATCAATCTGCCAAATGCCAAAAGGTGTAGCGGTAGGTACGCTTGCGATTGGTGATCCGGGCGCTGCAAACGCTGGATTATTAGCGGCGCAAATTCTGGGTTGTCAGCAGCCTGAATTGCTAGCGAAAATCGACGAATTTAGAAAAAACCAAACTGATACTGTGTTAGCACATCCAAACCCAGCAGAATAATATGAATATTTTAGTTCTCGGCGCAGGCCAACTTGCCCGTATGATGAGTTTGGCAGGTGCGCCTCTTGATATAAATATCAAAGCCTATGATGTTGGTTCTGAGCAAGTTGTTCACCCGCTAACACTCGCCGTGTATGAGCAAGACTTAGTTACTGCTATTGCAGAATGTGATGCGATCACCGCAGAGTTTGAGCATATTCCTGATGATGTATTAGCGTTATGTTGTCAAAGTGGCAAATTTTACCCAGGTAAAGATGCCATTAAGGCTGGCGGCGACCGTAGCATCGAAAAAGCACTATTAGATCAAGCGAATGTACCTTGTGCACCGTATTTACTTATCACCGAGCGTGAACACTTAGACCGTGCCATTATCGATTTAGGATTGCCACTTGTGATCAAAACCTGTCAAGCAGGTTACGATGGTAAAGGGCAGTGGCGTATTAAACCAGATTCTAATGTAGATCAAATTTGGTCAGAAATGGCTGAGTTTATTGCAGCAGGTAGTATAGATTTCCCACACACCATTATTGCCGAAAAAATGATCCCGTTTAAGCGTGAAGTATCAGTGATTGGTGCACGTGATAAGCAGGGTAATACTGCGGTTTACCCTGTCACTGAAAACGAACACACTAATGGCGTGCTTACGTTATCAGTTGCTACTGATATTGATGAGCAAATTCAAAGCCAGGCGTTAGCGGCATTTAATAAACTATCAGCAGCGATGGATTATGTTGGTGTATTGGCAATTGAGTTCTTCGATGTTGATGGCCAACTAATGGTGAATGAAATTGCACCTCGCGTTCATAACTCAGGTCATTGGACACAGCAAGGTACGCTGTGTAGTCAGTTTGAAAACCACTTACGCGCTGTAGCTGGGTTGCCATTAGGTGATACCGCAATTATTGGGCCAAGTGCGATGATCAATGTGCTTGGTGAGCCGAGCATTCCTGCTGATGTGTTATCCGTTGCTGGAGTAACCAGTCATTGGTACGGCAAAGCAGTTCGCGCAGGTCGTAAAATGGGTCATATTAATGTCGTAGCGAGCAGCAATGTTGAGCTAGGTAAAAAGCTTGCAGTGCTTGCGAACTATTTACCAGAAGATGCTTATCCAGGCGTCGCAGCACGTGCCGTTGAACTGTCTAAATAAACTGTTTAGTTAACTATACAGCATGTGCATTAAAAAAACGGTTGTACGCGTTAGTGTGTATAACCGTTTTTTATGCGTTTAATTATACCTAAAAGATAAAACCATTTAATTTAATTCTGATTGAATATCTACTTCAACATAAAATGGCACTGCGTTGTTGGTAATGTATTTACCTTGCAATAACCGTTCGTGTCCTTCTAAGTATTGCTCATGGTGACTTTGTTTATTGTTTATCATGGTTTGCCAAAAACTTCCGATATCAAGCGAAATAATTGACTCGTTTCCATCACAATAAAAGTGTTGATAGCGTGACCAGTTTTCAAGTTCATCTTGTTTAAGCCATTTAGCTAAACTTGTTTTATCAGGTCCGCGATAAATACGTAATCTAAACTTGCTCATAACAGGCTATTCAAATTGGATATAGTTAAAGGGTAGTCAATGACTATCGGATTTGAGAAATTAAAATAAATTTTTTGAATAAATTTTGAACTAAATAATGAATCGCACGGTCTATTACTTTGAAACGAGAAATTACTTTTTCGTTTCGACCTAAATTGCTAGCGCAGAGTATTCGGCCAACACCTTGTTGGCCTTTTTTTGTTACAAATGTAATCGCTAAAATCACATAATTAAACGATAAGCGCAGTTTTATTATTGCCAATTGTTTGGTTAAATTAGTGTAATTTTAATTACAAAAAAACACACAATGTATAATAAATCTATTATTGCTCTTGCTGTAACTGCGTGTATTAGTTTGGCAGGTTGTAAAACGACTGAACAATCTACCATCGCAGGCGCTAACGAATTTTCACCAGTAGTTGAAACTACGACTCACCAAGGCCCAGAAACCATTACGTTAAAACAAGCAATGGCGCACCCAGATTGGTTAGGTCGTCAACCTGAGCGTGCATTTTGGTCGTTTGATTCTAAGTCGGTAAATTATGCACGCAAACAAGCGGGTAACGAATTACGCGATACCTACACTCGTATGTTGGGCAAGCAAGGCAATGGTGATTTAGTATCGCTGGATAAATTGCACACACTCGGTGCGAAACAATTAACCTTTAGTCAAGATAACAAGTGGGTAGCATATACCTTTAAAGGCAATATTTTTGCTGTTGAGCAAGCAACAGGTAAATTAAAGCAGCTGACCTTGAGTGATGATAATGCATCACAGCTTTTGTTTTTAACTAGCGGTGAACTTGCATATCGAGTTAACAATAATTTTTACAAAATTAATGTAGAAACGGGCCTGCGCTCACAAATAGCAGCACTTAAAGTTGCTGATAAACCAGAAGGCGTAAAAGAGCCAACAAGTTATATTGCTAAAGAGCAACATAAACTCATTGACTATGTAGCACTAACCCACAAGAACAAACAAGATAAACACGCCTACAACGAGTCATTAAAAACGCAAAACGAAAGCGTTATGAACGATACATATTACCTTGGTAAAGGTAATCGTATTGTCAGTGCAGTCGTATCACCAGCGGGCGACAAACTCATTACAGTTGTTACTAAAAGTTCACCGTGGCGTGATGATGGCGATATTATGCCAAACTACATTGGTCAAAACGGTGAAATTGTTGCTGAAAAAGTAAGACGTCGTGTTGCCGATACCAAGCCGTCTGGCTCAGAGTTGGTAATGATTGACCTCACTGAAAATACTCAAACAAGCCTACCATTCGATACATTACCAGGGTTTGATGAAGACGTATTAGCAAGTGTAAAAGCCGAAAACGCAAAAGCACAAGGTAAAACATACAAATCAGAAAAAGCACCTCGTCATATTAATTTAATGATGGACTGGGGTTGGTCACAAAATGCAATTCAGTGGAATAGCGATGGTTCACAAGTGGCTGTGATGCTTGAAGCGTTTGATAATAAAGACCGCTGGATTGCAACTGTAGACTTTGCAAGCAACAAACTGGTTTCGCAACATCGCTTACATGATAAAGCTTGGGTTAACTATACGTACAATAATTTTGGTTGGTTAAATCAACAACCCGATACGTTGTATTATTTGTCTGAGGAATCTGGTTACAGCCATATTTATACAAAAGCGCTTACGGGTAAAGCAAAGCAGCTAACAAGCGGTCAGTTTGTAGTATCAGAACTAACACAAGCTCGTAATAGCCAGTCAATTTTTTATAAAGCAAACAAAAAACACCCTGGCATTTACGAAATCTACAAGCTAGATCTAACAACGGGTGAAAGCGTTGCGCAAACCGATTTAAACGGCATGACCGATTACCAGCTTAGTCCGGATGAATCAAAACTATTGTTAACGCACTCAAAATTAGCATTACCGCCTGAGCTGTACGTAACTATTGTTGATGGTGATACGGTAACGCGTTTAACCAATACTGTATCGGATAAGTTTCTAAATACGCAACTTGTAGCGCCAAAAATTGTAGCCGTTCCGTCAAGCCATACTGAGCAGCCTATTTATGCAAAAGTGTATTATCCACGTGATTACAAAGAAGGTGAAACAGGTAAAGCACGCAAAGCGGTTATCTTTAATCACGGTGCAGGTTATCTACAAAATTCACATTTAGGTTGGTCAGGTTATTTCCGCGAATTTATGTTCCACTCATTCCTAGCAGAGCAGGGGTATGTGGTGATGGACATGGATTACCGTGCATCTAAAGGCTATGGTCGCGATTGGCGTACCGCAATTTACCGCCATATGGGTAAGCCTGAAATTGAAGATTTAGCCGATGGTGTAAAATGGATGACTGAAAACGCGAATGTTAACGACCAGCGCGTCGGTACATATGGTGGCTCTTACGGTGGTTTTATGACCTTTATGGCATTGTTAACTCGCCCAGAATTATTCCAAGCGGGTGCCGCACTTCGCCCTGTATCGGATTGGGCATATTACAATAATCCGTATACATCGAACATTTTGAACCACCCAGATGTAGATCCAATTGCCTATAAGCGCAGCTCACCGATTTATTTCGCTGAAGGGTTAGAAAAACCATTGTTAATTAATGCGCCAATGGTTGACGACAATGTATTTTTCCAAGACGTAGTGCGCTTAGTGCAGCGTTTTATCGAACTTGAAAAAGAAAACTACGAAACGGCAATATACCCGGTTGAGCCACATGGTTTTAAACAGCCTTCTTCGTGGTTAGATGAGTACCGTCGTATTTATAAGTTGTTTGAACAAAACTTATAATTTAAAAAGGCCGCATAGCGGCCTTTTTATTGGGTGATATTTTCACGAAGTGCGTGACGATTTAATTTCGCATAAACAAAAATACCGGATATTGCACCAATCAAGTGTGCTTCGGTTGCCACCCGTGCGTTAATTAGTTGTCCTAATTCCGCACTTGCGCCAGCATATTGCTCCCAAGCGATTTTTAACCAAACACCAATGAACAAAAGAAAACCCGTTTTCATACCTTTTTGGCAGTCAATTAACGCACCAACAATGATTAAACCATGTAAAACACCACTTAACCCATTATAAAGTGTATTTTCAGGATAAAAAATATAAAGCCCACCGCCAGTGTAGAGCGCAAGTAACAGAAGTGCCAATGCGTATTTTTTAATATCATAATATTCACCGTGTAACGCCCAGATGAGCGCAACGCCTGCTAGGTTTAACATTAAATGGTAGCTATTTGAGTGACTAAAATGAGCAGTAACAAGTCGCCAGTACTCACCATGAGAAAATAGGCTTCGGTTGTATTCAAATAATTCACTGAGCGGCGTTGCAAAAATAATTATCGCGGCAAAAATCAGAACAAGCGGGGCAGTGATATAACGTTTATCGGTTGGAAGATTTAACATTCGCTATCTGTGTTAATCAATATCAAATGTCTGTAAGATTATCACAAATAATAGATTTGCTTAATTATGAAAACATTAAAACAGACACTCTCACAAATACTTATCGCATCGAGCTTATTCTCATTCAATGTTGGCGCCACAATCGTTGGTGAACCAGAAGCAAATACCGGCTTTACTAAAAAACAACAAGTTGTTGCTGATAAGTTTATGGTTGCGGCTGCTAACCCCTATGCGGTAAAAGCAGGTCATGCAATTTTGGCTAAAGGTGGAAGCGCCGTTGATGCCGCAATTGCTGTGCAATTAGTACTAACATTAGTAGAACCTCAATCGTCTGGTATTGGCGGCGGGTTGTTTCTGATGCATTACGATAACGCTAATAGTCATTTAACTAGCTTTGATGGACGTGAAACTGCGCCAGCGAATGCGAGTGAATCTTTGTTTTTAGATGAAAATGGTAAACCAATTCGCTGGATTAATGCGGTTGTAGGTGGACGTTCAGTGGGAGTGCCTGGCGCGCTAGCTGCGCTAGAAAAAGCGCACAGTCGTTATGGTAAATTGCCATGGCATACATTATTTACTGACGCGATACAATTGGCGCAAGAAGGCTTTGTGGTATCACCGCGACTTGAAAAACTGGTCAGTCTGCAAATAAACCCTGGGGTTGCATTAATTGACGGCACCAAAGATTACTTTATGCCAAATGGCGCCGCGCTAAAGGCTGGCACAGTTAAAACTAATGTAAAGCTAGCGAACTTATATAAAGCGATTGCTAAAAACGGCATCGACGCGTTTTATCAAGGTGAAAATGCAAAGCAACTTGTTGAAACCGTAACAAATTCATCCATTGCGCCAGGCAAAATCAGCCTTCAAGATCTAGCCAATTATAAAAGTGTTGAGCGAAAGCCCGTATGTGCACCGTATAGAACATATAAAGTGTGCTCTATGGCGCCGCCGAGTTCCGGTGGCATTACGGTACTGCAAATTATGGCGTTACTTGAAAACACTAAAGCACCACTTAATACATCGTGGGAACTTGAATCAATTCATGCGTTTACTCAGGCATCACGTCTAGCGTTTGCGGATCGTGATCACTATATTGCTGATCCTGACTTTATCGACGTACCTGTCGCGCAAATGTTGGATAAAAATTATCTACAAGAGCGTAGTAAACTAATTGGTGAAAAAGACATGGGCACGGCGCAACCTGGCGAATTTTCACAAGATTGGTCTGTCGCGCAGATTAATTACGAGCAACCATCAACGTCTCATGTGTCAATTGTAGATAGCGCGGGTAATGCGGTTTCAATGACAACATCAATTGAAATGGGTTTTGGCTCAGCGTTAATGGTGAATGGTTACCTGCTTAATAACCAACTTACTGATTTTACCTTTAATCCTAAGATTGACGGTAAACCTGTGGCAAATCGTGTTGAGCCAAATAAGCGTCCGCGTTCTTCTATGTCGCCGGTTATGGTGTTTAATCATGACGGTAGTTTAAAAATGGTTATCGGTTCGCCGGGTGGTTCACGCATTATCAATTATGTAGTCAAAGCACTTGTTGGCGTACTTGATTTTGGTTTAACGCCACAACAGGCGATAGAGCTTGCCAACATTACTAACCGTAACCGCGTAACGACACTTGAAAAAGGCAGTGACGTAACACGTTACAAAGCAGCGCTTGAAGCACGCGGCCACAAAGTCGTTATTCGCGATTTAAATTCGGGTATTCACGCGGTAATGATTGAGGGTAATAAACTTATCGGTGCTGCGGATCCGCGCCGTGAGGGCATTGCACTCGGACAATAACCTGCGGCAAAGTAAATAGATTGATAGCAATACGTTAAACTTGGTTAATTTGAGGCAAGAATCATTGCTTTAACGTGTTGCTACTTAGATAATGTTTTCAATTATTCGTTATTTATCTTATAGTTTTGCATTTTTAAACTTTAGTCTAATAATTAAAGCTATTACAACACACCACCAAGAATACAATGACAGAACACACACATAAAAATTATTTGTACATCCCTTATGCTGGGCCGACGCTAATTGAAACACCACTATTAAATAAAGGCAGTGCTTTTAGCCAGCGCGAACGCGAACAGTTTAACTTAGCGGGTTTATTGCCGCCAATTTTTGAATCAATCGAAGAACAAGTTGAGCGTTGTTATCAGCAGTACAAAAGCTTCACCAATAACTTAAATAAGCACATTTACTTACGTGCCATTCACGACACTAACGAGACCTTGTTCTTCCGTTTAGTACGTGATCACTTAGAAGAAATGATGCCGATTATTTATACCCCAACGGTAGGTGAGGCGTGTGAGCGTTTTTCTGATATTTATCGTAAACACCGCGGTCTATTTATTTCGTATGAAGACCGCCATAGTATCGATGATATTTTACGTAACGCCACCAAAGGTAAAGTAAAAGTAATCGTAGTTACTGACGGTGAGCGTATTCTTGGTTTAGGTGACCAAGGTATTGGTGGTATGGGTATTCCTATTGGTAAATTATCACTTTATACCGCAGTAGGCGGCATTAGCCCAGCCTATACATTACCGGTAATGCTTGATGTGGGTACGAATAACCAAGCGCTACTGGATGATCCTATGTATATGGGGCGTCGTCATAAGCGTATTTCGCAAGAACAATACGACGAGTTTTTAGAGCTATTTATTAACGCAGTTAAACGCCGTTGGCCAAATGTTATGTTGCAGTTTGAAGACTTTGCACAACCAAACGCAATGCCGTTATTACAACGTTACCGTGACCGCATTTGTAGCTTTAACGATGATATTCAAGGCACAGCTTCGGTTACCGTAGGTTCATTATTGGCTGCGTGTCGTGTTAAAGGTGAAGCGCTATCTGCACAAAAAGTGGTATTTGTTGGCGCCGGTTCTGCGGGTTGTGGGATTGCCGAGCAAATTATTGCGCAAATGGTAAGTGAAGGTATTAGTGAAGCGCAGGCGCGTTCGCAAATCTTTATGGTTGACCGTTTTGGTTTATTAACCGAAGGTATGGGTGATTTACGTGACTTCCAACAAGTATTAACACAGAAAAAAGACGCCATTAGCGATTGGAATTACAGCGGCGATTATGCATCTTTGCTCGATGTAATGAACTGCGCAAAACCAAATATTTTAATTGGTGTATCGGGTCAACCGGGTCTATTTACTGAGCAGGTAATTAAGGCAATGCACCAAGGTAGTCAGCAGCCGATTATCTTCCCGTTAAGTAACCCAATCAAACAAGTTGAAGCGATGCCTGAAGACGTGATTGCGTGGACCAACGGTGAGGCAATAGTGGCAACGGGTAGCCCATTTGAACCAGTTACCTTTAATGGCAAAGAGCACATTATTCCACAATGTAACAATAGCTATATTTTCCCAGGCATTGGCCTAGGTGTAGTTGCAGTGGGTGCCAAGCGTATTACCGACGAAATGTTAATGGTGGCAAGTGAAACCCTTGCCGCAGAATCGCCAAGAGCAAATACAGGCGAAGGTAGCTTGTTGCCGCCGCTAACTAAAGTTGAATCGCTTTCTAAAAAGATTGCGTTTAACGTTGCGAAAAAAGCCATTGAACAAGGTGTGGCGCTTGAGATTTCAGATGAAAAATTAGCGAGCCTAATTGAAAAGAACTACTGGTTACCTGAATATCGTGATTACAAGCGCGTAAGCATTTAAGTTTATCGTGTGATAATAAAAAGCCCTGCAAATATGCAGGGCTTTTTAGTTTAAAAATGATACTTAACTAGTAAATTAACATTGTTTTCGTCAACACCACGTATACCAAATTTATCAAGCCAATAAACGTATTCGATACCTAGGTATAATTTTGAATCGATATTTAAATGCGGGGCAACATCATATTTTAGCTGCGACGTGAAATTCATCTGTGCGTCGCTGTTGTCTCTGCTTGTTGCATAATCAATAAAACCATCATAATAAAGCGGTCCGATTGGTAAACCCCATGTAACGGTTGTTTGGTAGTTATTATCACCATGCTCATTGTTACGGTAGTATAGGTTTACATTGAAAAAATCAAAGTAGGGCACATCAAACCCAGCACCTACGCCGTATAAGTAGTTTGTTAAGCTTGAACCAAAACCATCATGGGATGAAAACGTGCCGTACTCAATTGTAGTGGTAACGTAAAGTGCTTTAACGGGATTGTTTTCAAAGTCGGTGATTTTAAAGCGTGGCGAAAATTCGCCGTAGGTTTCTTTATCACCATTGTCAGACTCCAAACGGTCAACAAAAGTAAAGCTGTCTCCCCAGCTTGTAACCGCAAAGTGTTCTAGCGTTACGATTTGTTTTTTATTGTCGCCTACTTCATAGTTATTACCGTTTAAGTAACTCACACTAAAGTCAGAGAAATGTGTTTTTGCAGAAACCGTTGTTGAAAGACAAAGCGCTGCGAGTGATACAAGATGTGTTGTTATTTTCACAAAAGCCTCAGGTAGGGTTTTATTATAAATTTAATAGAATTTTAGCAGATTGTAGGAATGTTTCAGATAACTATCATTGATTTAGCGGCTAACAGGCTAAACAATAACCCTTTGTGATATGGCAACATGCCGTTTGATGACGTTTATATTGATGATTTCTCGGTATGTTACTACAGGTAGACAATAAAAAAGGGCGTGTTAATACGCCCTTTTTGTTGGTATTTTCTCGGGTATTAGAAATAAACGCGTAGGCCTAACTGTACGTTACGACCTGGTAATGGTGCGATATCTTTAATAAACGAAGTATGGCTGAAAGCAAGTTCGTCTGTAATATTTTGCACTTTTGCAAATACAAACGAATCAGTGTTTAACACATCAAGATTATACTTCGCAGATACATCAAATAATGTGTAGCTGTCGGTGTGAGTTTCGTGTGCGCCTAACTTGTCTTGCTCAAAGTAATGCGTAGCAGCAAAGTTTACTTGCAATGCATGCCAGTCATATTCAGCTTCAAAACCTAATTTATTTTGCGGGAAACGCGGTAAATATTCCGATGAGTCTTTAACATCGTTGCGAATATGATCACCAATTAACTTTACTAGCAGTTGATTATTTACTTGATAGTGAACATCAAACTCAATACCGTACAAATCAACATCTGCATATTGATATTGGAAAACACGTGTTGCTTCATCTGCATCGTGACCATGCGATAAATACTCGTCCATAGAAAGCATTTCGTCATGGTGTGCATCAATTACCAACCCTGTATCTTGCTGGAAATAGAAGTTATCAATCTGATTATAAAAAGCGTTTATGGTATAGCCAAAATCGCCATTGAACTTACGTAGCGTTAGGTCGATATTATTTGATGTTTCGCTTTCAATGTTTTCAGGCTCAAAATGAATTTCACCGTCTTCAATTTCATAGCCTAGACCAAGATCATATGTGCTTGTTGCAATATGCAGACCATTTGATAGTAGCTCAGCCGCACTTGGCGCACGTTCTGAATGACCGAGAGAAAGCGCTACCGAATGACCTTCTTTGAAATTCCAGATAGAGCCTGCAGATAAACTTACGCTATCGAATTCACCAATGTATGCGTATTCTTCACCGTGATGATCTTCATCACCATGCGTTTCATGGTCGTGTTCGTCATGACCAAGGTGAATTTCTGGTGCATCGATTTCTGTATTTTCAAAACGACCACCCAACTCAACGCGAAAATCGCCAAACGTTTTTTCTTCCAATACGAAAAGTGCATGCTGTGTTGTATCGCTGTGTGGGGTAAATGCTTCTGCACCATCAGCACCGTAATCCGAATCATAGTAGTGGTAACCTACGACACCGTGCCAACCTAATAGGTTATGTTCAGCAGTTGCACGTAATTCTTTCGATTCGTTGGTAAATACAGTGCCTTCCATGCCTTCTTCGATTTCGGCGTGGCGGTAATCAGTATAACCAAGTTTCACATCAAAACGCTCAATCATAGAATCATGTAGGCTGTATGTAAAACGCGCTTGATAACGGTCTTGAGTTAATCGAGCGAATACATCGCCATGTTCTTCGTGCTCATCTTCATGCCCATGGTCTTCTTCTTCGTGTTCATGTCCATGATCATGGTCGTGGTGTGCATGAGAGTGGCCCGGAATACCGTAGTCTGATTCAATCTTGCCATAAGAAACCCCTACAACTAGGTGTTCGTTCACATAGCTTGTGCCTAAATTGAATGCAGTTGTGTCAATAAAACTGTTTTCAATTGAATCTAATACTTCTTCGTCATGCTCATCTGCGTGGTCTTCGCCTTCATGCTCTTCTTCGTGCTCTTCGTGATGCGCTTCAAACTTTGGCACTTCGGTGTCTTCAGTTTTACGTTTTAAACCATCGAGATGGAAATTAAAGCCATTATCACCACCATTTAGTACAAATGCTGCTGTATTGCCTTCGTTAACGGTATCGTGTTTATATTCAACAGCACCTTCTAACGACTCGTAGTTAGTTGTCGGAATACGGCCATCGACCACATTCACTACACCGCCAATTGCTCCTGAACCATACAGCAATGTTGCTGGTCCACGCAGTACTTCAATTTGTTCTGCGCTTAATGTTTCGTTGGTGTTTGCGTGATCAGGGCCAACGCGCGATGCATCACTACTTTCTAAACCATTTTGCATAACGCGTACACGTGGGCCATCTAAACCTCGAATAACAGGTGAAGACGCGACAGAACTAAAATATGTTTGGCTAACACCCGGTAGTCTATTTAGGGTTTCACCGAGTGTATTAGATGATTTATCTTTGAGCTCGTCTCCTGCAAGCACTGCTACAGGAGAGGCCATCTCAAGGTTACTTTTGTGAAGCGCTGAAGCATATACAGTGATTGCTTCAATTGATGATTTTTCTAGTACAAAATTGATTGTTTGCGCTTGGTTTTTAACGCTAATGCGTTTGTCTAGAAAACCATCTTTACTGAAATGTAGCTGGCTATCAGCATCCAGTTCAATTTGATATTGACCTTCACTGTTGGTTGTAACAGTTTTTTCTTTACCATGAACATGCACTGCAACACCAGTAATTGGCTTGCCTGAATTATCAGTTAATTGTCCTGAAATCTGTGCAGCGTGTGAGCTAAGAGGGAATACTACGCTTAGCACTGCCAAGCTAATGAGAGATTTTTTCATAACGAATACTTCAGTAAGATTAAAAAAATACGTGTTATGTGATACTGTAACATCATCGCACGTACAAATAAATAAATTGTTATATCATTACATATATTAATTGTTTCTAATTACGGAATTATTACGGCGAAATACAGAAAGAGGAGTAGGCAGCTTTAAAACTTTGGAATGTCTATTTCGATATCTTCAAGTGGCGTGGCGCAACACAATAAAATCTCACCTTTACGAACAAATGCCAATGGTTCCTGTTGGTAGTCGACCTTGCCACTGACTAGCTTACAGCGGCAGGCACCGCAAAACCCTTCACGGCAGTGAAATTGTGTTTGGATTTTATTTTTTTCTAAGAAGGTGAGTAGATTTGGCTGATCAGAGTCGAATTCAAGACTCTGATCAGTATTTACAACAGTAACTTTGCTCATCAAAGATCAAAGTCACCAAAGTCAGAAGCATTTACTTCTGAATCAATTTGACCGACAAGGTAAGAACTAATTTCAGCTTCTTGTGGTGCTACCTGTACGTTATCTGAAACTAACCACGCGTTGATCCAAGGAATTGGGTTTGAGCTGGTTTCAAATACAGTTGGTAAACCAACGGCTGCCATACGTACATTTGTAATGTATTCAACATACTGGCAAAGAATGTCTTTGTTTAAGCCAATCATTGAGCCGTCTTTGAATAAGTATTCTGCCCATTCTTTTTCTTGCTCTGCTGCCTTGGTGAACATTGCAATCGATTCTTCGCGGCATTGCGCTGCAACAATGGCCATTTCAGGGTCGTCATCACCTTCTTGCATAATGTTTAGAATGTGCTGTGTGCCCGATAAGTGAAGCGCTTCATCACGTGCGATAAGCTTGATGATTTTCGCATTACCTTCCATCAATTCACGTTCTGCAAACGCAAACGAGCAAGCAAAACTAACATAGAAGCGGATTGCTTCTAAAATGTTTACTGACATGATGCAAAGATACAGTTTCTTTTTAAGATCGAATAGATTGATCTTTACTTCTTCACCGTTAATTTGGTGTTTGCCTTCACCGTATTCGTTGTAAATCGTCGTTAAGCTGATTAGTTCATCATAGTAACGCGTCACTTCTTCTGCGCGCTCTGCAATTTTTTCATTGGTAACAATGTCGTCAAAAATCAGTTCTGGCTGTTTTGTTACATTGCGAATAATGTGGGTGTACGAACGGCTGTGAATTGTTTCACTGAACGCCCACGTTTCAATCCAAGTTTCAAGTTCTGGAATTGATACGATAGGGAGTAACGCAACATTTGGTGAACGACCTTGTACACTATCAAGTAGTGTTTGGTATTTTAAGTTACTCAAGAAAATGTGCTTTTCGTGCTCTGGTAAACCCTCGAAGTCGATGCGGTCTTTGCTTACGTCAACTTCTTCAGGACGCCAGAAGAACGAAAGTTGCTTTTCAATTAGCTTTTCAAAAATAGGATGCTTTTGTTGATCATAGCGCGAAACATTAACAGTTTGTCCAAAGAACATTGGTTCTTTTAGTTGGTCATTATGCTCGCGACTAAATGTTGAATACGACATATTATTATTAACTCTAGAGAAAACAAACTAGCGGGCAAAGAGTGTATACTTTGCCCGCTGGGATTTAGATCTTACACGCGCCGCCTGCACAGCCATCATCTTCAGGCTCTGGCTTAAGCTCGTCCTGAGAATCCGATGCACCATCACGGGTGTTGTGGTAGTAAAGTGTTTTAACACCAAGTTTGTATGCAGTTAGTAAATCCTTAAGCAATAGCTTCATTGGAACTTTACCGCCTTCAAACTTATTTGGATCATAATTTGTGTTAGCAGAAATGGTTTGGTCGATAAATTTCTGCATAATACCCACCAATTGCAAGTAACCATCGTTGCTTGGAATATCCCAAAGTAACTCGTACGCATCTTGCAAGCGCTCGTACTCTGGTACTACTTGCTTTAAGATACCGTCTTTACTCGCTTTAACACTGATGTGTCCACGCGGTGGCTCAATACCATTGGTTGCGTTAGAGATTTGCGATGACGTTTCTGACGGCATTAACGCAGATAACGTTGAGTTACGCATACCGTGTTTAACAATGCTGTCACGTAGGCCATCCCAATCAAGGTGCAATTGCTCATTACATACCGCATCAAGATCTTTCTTGTAGGTATCAATTGGCATAATGCCTTTTGCGTACGTTGTTTCGTTAAACTTAGGACATGCGCCTTTTTCTTTAGCAAGTTCATTTGACGCTTTCATTAAGTAATATTGAATTGCCTCAAATGTACGGTGAGTTAACGCGTTTGCTGAACCGTCTGAATACTTAACACCGTTTTTCGCAAGGTAATAAGCGTAGTTAATTACACCAATACCTAACGTACGACGACCCATAGTTGCGTTATATGCAGCCGGTACAGGGTAATCTTGATAATCTAGTAAGTTATCTAGTGCACGTACAGCAAGTTCTGCTAATTCGTCTAATTCATCAAGTGATTTAATCGCACCTAGGTTGAACGCAGAAAGCGTACACAGTGCAATTTCACCTTCTTCGTCCATTACGTGTTTTAACGGCTTAGTAGGAAGCGCAATTTCTAAACACAAGTTAGACTGACGAATTGGTGCTACTTTTGAATCAAACGGGCTATGTGTATTTGTGTGGTCTACGTTTTGTAGGTAAATACGACCTGTGCTTGCACGCTCTTGGGCAAACATAGAGAATAATTCAATCGCTTTAATACGTTTTTTACGAATTGATTCATCTTGTTCGTATTGTACGTATAAGCGCTCGAACTCATCTTGATCTTCAAAGAATGCATCGTAAAGACCAGGCACATCTGACGGGCTAAACAGCGTGATGTAATCGTCTTTAATTAAACGCGAATACATTACTTTGTTAAACTGAACGCCGTAATCTAAGTGACGAACACGGTTGTCATCAACACCACGGTTGTTTTTAAGCACCAGTAGGTTTTCAACTTCTAAGTGCCATAACGGGTAGAATAGGGTTGCCGCGCCACCACGTACACCGCCTTGTGAACAGCTTTTAACTGCCGTTTGGAAGTGCTTGTAGAAAGGAATACAGCCAGTGTGGAATGCTTCACCGCTGCGAATTGGGCTACCTAATGCGCGAATTCGACCAGCATTAATACCAATACCAGCACGTTGGCTTACGTATTTTACAATCGACGATGACGTTGCATTAATTGAATCTAGACTATCGTCACATTCAATCAGTACGCATGAACTGAATTGACGTGTAGGGGTACGCACACCCGCCATAATTGGCGTTGGTAATGAGATCTTAAACGTCGATGTCGCGTCATAAAAACGTTTTACATAGTCTAAACGCGTGTCTTTCGGATATTTTGAGAATAAACATGCTGCAACTAAAATATAAAGGAACTGCGCGCTTTCATAAATCTCACCGGTAACACGGTTTTGCACAAGGTATTTACCTTCTAACTGCTTAACGGCAGCATAGCTGAAGGTAAGATCACGAGAATGATCAATATATGCGTCAAGCTCTTCGATTTCCTGCAGGCTATAGTCGGCAAGTAGATGTGGATCATACTTGTTCATTTCAACCATCTTAACCATATGATCATATAGTTTCGGTGGCTCAAATTTACCATAGGCTTTCTTACGCAAATGGAAAATTGCCAAACGCGCAGCAAGGTACTGATAATCTGGTGTTTCTTTCGAAATTAGATCAGCAGCAGCTTTGATAATGGTTTCGTGAATATCTTCTGTACGGATACCGTCGTAAAACTGAATGTGTGATTTTAGTTCTACTTGCGATACAGATACGTTATTTAGGCCTTCTGCTGCCCATGCAATAACGCGGTGAATTTTGTCTAGGTCAAGCGGTTCCTTGCGACCGTCACGTTTACTGACTGAAAGCTCTTGGTTCATAGTTATGCCTGCAATTTCCTTCAAACGAGCAAAAAATTTTTATTATGTCGAAATATTAAACTGGACTTTTGTCCTATTATTTAAGCGCACGGCTCAGGCGAAATTACCACTAGTGCTCGTTTTTCGCTTAGCTACTAGATATGGTGTCGCCATCACAGATGATCACAAGATAGAGGGGTATGCGTCTTTTTTCAAGGCCTAGAAAAGCGAGATAATTTGTGATCAATTTTTTACTAACTAGTCTGTTAGCATCCACTAACTTGTTAAGTAAAGTGTGTTTAGTCTATGTGAAAAAACAACGAAAAAAATACGATAAAAAAAAATATTTAAAATTTATTTGTTGCAAATTCACAAGGTATTGTTTTTGGGTCCGAGATTAAAATAACCACTATATCTAGTGGTTATTTTTTACCATAGTAACTAGATATATGGTTAAGCAGTGAGCAGGCGTTGGTAAAGCTAAAGTCAGATTGCCAGCTTGAAACAGGGTTGCCATTTAAATATCCCCAAAGCGCCGAAGCTGTTTTCATCCCCGCAGATTTGCCAGCAATGATATCGCGCTCATCGTCACCGACATAGATGCAACACCTAGGATCAACCTTCATTAATTCACAGCTGTAAAGCAAAGGATCAGGGTAGGGCTTGGCCCGCTCAAGTGTGTCACCCGATACAATATTTTTGCAGTTTGCAAATTGTGTGATTTGCGCAACAAGGGGGTTAGTTAAGTGCTTTGGTTTATTTGTCACAATCGACCAAGGAACTGCGTGCTCATCTAAAAACGTAATTAGTGGCACAATACCTTGGTAAAAACGGCTTTTACACCATAAATTGTTCGCGTAATAAGTAAGAAACGTTTCTTTTAAATGTGTTTGTTCGTCGTTTGAGAAATGTCGCCATTCATCACCAAAACCAAGTTTGAGTAATGCAAGCGTACCGTTAGAGGCCTGCGTACGATATGTTTCTGCACTTACCGTCGGTTTATTATGTTTGGCCAACACAAAGTTAAGCGCAGCACCTAAATCATCCGCACTGTCGATTAAGGTGCCATCTAAATCAAACAATACTGCTTGATACATTTTATGCTAACTTTTCGAAATGGATCATATAGTTAACTGACACATCGTTGGTTAAACTATACGTTTGACCAAGCGGATTGTAACTTAACCCTTTCATAATGCGCGCTTTAAGGCCGTATTTTTCAGCCCAATTAATCAAAGTTGCAGGCTTGATGAATTTGTCGTGGTCGTGTGTGCCTTTTGGCACAATCTTAAGTAAGTGCTCGGCACCGACAATGGCAAATAAATACCCTTTAAGTGTTTTATTAAGCGTTGACATAAACACATGACCACCAGGCTTCACCAATGTTGCTAATGATGCGATTACCGATTCAGGGTCCGGTACATGCTCAAGCATTTCCATACACGTAACAACATCAAATTGCTGAGGGTTTTGCTCGGCAAACGCTTCAGCGGTCACTTTTTCATAGTTAAGGGAAACGCCCACTTCTAATGCATGTAATTTAGCAACATTTAAGGGCTCTTCACCCATATCAATGCCCGTCACATGCGCGCCTAGTTTAGCCATGCTTTCAGCTAATATACCGCCACCGCAGCCAACATCTAATACATTTTTTGAGAAAATGCCTTGGCTATATAAGTTAATAAAGTCTAAACGAAGCGGGTTTATTTCGTGTAGCGGTTTAAATTCACCATTAAGGTCCCACCAACGGTCGGCCATGGCTTCAAATTTTGCAATTTCACTTGCATCTACATTTTGTTGAACGGTCATAAAAAGCATCCAGAGTGATTTGAGGGCATTATAAAGGGATTTTTTATAAAAAGACTACCGCTTACAACCTGTAAATAATGATTTTTTGTGTTAGCATGCTTTGGTTATAAAAATAATAACTGAATTAATACACGATTGAAGGAAGAGAAATCGGATGACAGATCTCGCCAATGAAATCCTTCCAATCAATATTGAAGATGAATTAAAAAATTCATACCTCGATTATGCCATGAGCGTAATTGTAGGACGTGCGCTTCCTGATGTACGAGATGGTTTAAAACCAGTTCATCGCCGCGTACTTTTCGCAATGAATGAACTCAATAATGATTGGAACAAACCTTATAAAAAGTCTGCACGTGTTGTAGGTGACGTAATCGGTAAATATCACCCACATGGTGATAGCGCGGTTTACGATACGATTGTACGTATGGCTCAGCCGTTCTCACTTCGTTATTTATTAGTTGATGGTCAAGGTAACTTCGGTTCGGTAGACGGCGACAGCGCTGCTGCGATGCGTTATACCGAAGTACGTATGGCTAAAATGGCCCATCAATTATTAGCGGATCTTGAAAAAGAAACGGTTGATTACGTTGATAACTATGATGGTACGGAAAAAATCCCAGCGGTACTACCAACACGAGTTCCTAACTTGTTAGTAAACGGTGCATCGGGTATCGCGGTAGGTATGGCGACTAACATTCCGCCACACAATTTATCTGAGGTAATTAACGGCTGTTTAGCGGTTATTGAAAACCCTGAAATACAAATTGAAGAGCTTATCGATTATATCCCAGGCCCTGATTTCCCAACAGCGGGTATTATCAGCGGCAAAAAAGGTATCGAGCAAGCGTATAAAACAGGCCGTGGTAAAGTTTATATCCGCGCCAAAGCAGAAGTTCAAGTTAACGAAAAAACGGGTAAAGAAACAATTATTGTTCACGAAATCCCGTACCAAGTTAACAAAGCACGTTTAATTGAAAAGATTGCTGAACTTGTTAAAGACAAGAAAATTGAGGGCATCAGTGCACTGCGTGATGAGTCTGATAAAGACGGTATGCGCATTGTTATCGAAATTAAACGTGGTGAAGTAGGCGAAGTTGTTCTAAACAACCTGTATGCACAAACACAAATGCAAACAGTGTTTGGTATGAACATGGTTGCGCTAGATAATGGTCAACCTAAACTACTTAACCTAAAAGAAATGCTTGAAGCGTTTGTTACGCACCGTCGCGAAGTAGTAACGCGCCGTACGGTATTTGACTTACGTAAAGCACGTGACAGAGCACATACCCTTGAAGGTTTAGCAATCGCGCTTGCGAATATCGATCCTATTATCGAGGTTATTCGTCGTTCGCAAACTCGTGAAGAAGCAAAAGTAGCCTTACTTTCTCGTAGCTGGGAACTTGGTAACGTTAAAGGCATGCTAGAAAAAGCAGGTGAAGACGACGTTGCTCGCCCTGAATGGCTTGCACCAGATTTAGGTATTCGCGATGGTCAATACAACTTGTCAGAAGTACAAGCGAATGCAATTCTAGACCTTCGTTTACATAAACTAACAGGTTTAGAACACGAGAAAATCTTAAATGAATATAAAGAGCTATTAGATCTAATCGCTGAGCTACTTTATATCCTTTCAACTCCTGAGCGTTTAATGGAAGTTATTCGTGAAGAGCTAGTTGAAATTAAAGAAAACTTCGGCGATGAGCGTCGCACTGAAATTACTGCAGCTGCGCACGATATTAGTCTTGAAGACTTAATCACTGAAGAAGACGTTGTGGTAACACTGTCACACGAAGGTTATGTTAAGTATCAACCGCTTTCTGATTACGAAGCGCAGCGTCGTGGCGGTAAAGGTAAGTCTGCAACTAAGATGAAAGATGAAGACTTTATTGAACGTCTATTAGTTGCAAACACCCACGACACTATTTTATGTTTCTCTACGTCAGGTCGTTTATATTGGCTGAAAGTGTATCAGTTACCATTAGCGAGTCGCGCGGCGCGTGGCAAGCCAATTGTTAACTTACTACCACTTGAAGCTGATGAGCGTATTACCACTATCTTACCAGTACGCGAGTATGAAGAAGATAAGTATGTATTAATGGCCACAGCGAACGGTACAGTTAAGAAAACACCACTTACGGCATATAGTCGCCAGCGTGCTTCGGGCATCATCGCAATCAACCTAAACGAAGGCGATAGCTTGATTGGTGCAGATATCACCGACGGCACAAACGACATCATGCTGTTCACTGACCACGGTAAAGTAGTACGCTTCAACGAAAAGCAACGTGATTCAGAATCAGGTGAAGTGAAACTTGACCCAGAAACAGGTGAAGAATTACTAGCGTTACGCCCAATGGGCCGCACAGCGACAGGTGTACGCGGTATTAAGATGCCAGATGACGTGAAAGTTGTGTCACTTATTGTACCTAAGAATGATGGTCCGGTATTGACCATCACTGAAAATGGCTACGGTAAACGTACACTACTTGAAGATTACCCAGCGAAGAGCCGCGCAACACAAGGTGTTGTGTCGATTAAAGTATC
Source organism: Pseudoalteromonas sp. XMcav1-K (assembly GCF_044005875.1). NCBI lineage: Bacteria > Pseudomonadati > Pseudomonadota > Gammaproteobacteria > Alteromonadales > Pseudoalteromonadaceae > Pseudoalteromonas > Pseudoalteromonas sp. XMcav1-K. The sequence goes on from NZ_JBIPJE010000043.1 coordinate 308,835, forward strand.
TGAGCGTAATGGTAAAGTAGTTGGCGCGGTGCAAGTTGAAGATAATGATGAAATCATGATTATCTCTAACAAAGGCACATTAGTACGCACCCGTGTTAATGAAGTATCTACCGTTGGTCGTAATACACAAGGTGTTATTTTAATTCGTACAGCTGATGACGAACAAGTTGTTGGTTTACAGCGTATCGATGAAATTGAAGAATCTCAATTCCTTTCTGAAGAAGGTGAAGATGAAGCAGTTTCAAGCGAAAGTAATGAAACACCAAATACAGATGAAAATAATTCAGAGCAACCGGCTGAATAGAAAAAATATTCATCTTTATCATGCGGTAATTTGATATTTAATCAGTTACAGTATGAACAATGTTAAAAGCGGCTAACAGCCGCTTTTTTGTTTTCTAATTATGTACAAATGAGGTTTTGGGAATGAGTGTATATAATTTTTGTGCAGGGCCAGCTAGTCTGCCCCGAGCAGTATTAGAAAAAGCGCAAAAAGAGTTTTTAAACTGGCAAGGGCTTGGCGTTAATGTGATGGAAATAAGTCATCGCAGTAGCGAATTTATAGCGCTTGCTGAGCAAAGCGAACGTGATTTACGTGAGTTAATGAACATACCTGATAACTATGCTGTATTATTTATGCACGGTGGTGGTCGCGGTCAGTTCGCTGCAGTACCGCAGAATCTTCATGTTGCAAACAAACAAGCGGTCTACATCAATAGTGGCATTTGGTCTGATGGTGCATTTAGCGAAGCACAAAAGTTTACTGATGCTATTGAAATTAATGTACGCGATGATAAAAACGGCGAGTTTAATTGTTTAACGCCTGACCTTTGGCCATTACCGAGCGATGCGTCATACATTCATTATTGCCCAAATGAAACAATCGACGGTATTGAAATTTTTGATACGGTAAAACACAGTGCGCCAATCGTCGCTGATATGTCTTCAAACATTCTTTCGCGTGAAATTGACGTTAATCAGTTTGATTTAATTTATGCGGGCGCACAGAAAAATATCGGCCCATCAGGCCTTGCGATTGTTATTGTGAAAAAATCACTGCTTTCACGTGAAGGTACTGAGAAGCCGAGCATTTTTGATTATGCCTTAGAAGCTAAAAAAGAGAGCATGTATAACACGCCACCAACGTATTCTTGGTATTTAGCTGCGGAAGTTTTTAAATGGCTAAAAGCACAAGGTGGCGTTGCCGCAATAGAACAACAAAATATCGAAAAAGCGTCATTACTTTATGACTTTATTGATAATAGCCAGTTTTATAAAAATACCGTTGCGCGTGACTTCCGTTCACGTATGAATGTACCATTTTGGCTTAACGACGAATCACTGAACAAAGCATTTTTAGCAGAGTCGAAACAAGCTGGGTTACTCGCCCTCGAAGGCCACCGTATGGTAGGTGGTATGCGTGCCAGTATTTACAATGCAATGCCAATTGACGGCATAAAAGCATTAGTAGACTTCATGCATAAGTTCGAACAGGAGCATAAGTAATGGAACAGTTGCACTTAAAAGCGATTCAGCGTGTAAATGGCGAAGTAACGTTACCGGGCTCTAAGAGTTTATCTAACCGCATTCTATTACTAGCAGCACTATGCGAAGGTACAACACAAGTAGAGAATCTTCTCGATAGCGACGATATTCGTCATATGCTTAAAGCGCTCAATGCTATGGGCGTTGAGGTATCGCTAAATGAAGATAAAACAATTGCCCAAGTTCATGGTAAAGGCGGCAATTTTGAAACACCTACTGAACCACTATTTTTAGGTAATGCAGGTACCGCATTTCGTCCACTTACCGCGGTTTTAGCGACTTCCAATGGGGAATATGAGCTAATCGGCGAACCTCGCATGGAAGAAAGGCCAATTGGTCACCTTGTTGATGCACTTCACGCATTAGATGCAGATATTAGCTACTTAAAAAATAAAGATTATCCGCCACTTAAAATCGTGGGTAATCAACTGGCCGGTGGTAAAGTAGAAATTGACGGTAGTATTTCGAGCCAATTTTTAACCGCGCTGTTAATGGCGGCGCCGCTTTTTAAAAACAACACAGAAATCACGATAAAAGGTGAGCTTGTTTCAAAACCTTATATTGATATTACGTTAGGCGTAATGGCCAAATTTGGCGTTCGTGTTGAAAATAACGATTATCAATCATTTGTAGTGACCGGTAACCAGCAGTATCAATCGCCTGGTCGCATTATGGTTGAAGGTGACGCATCAAGTGCGTCTTACTTTGTTGCGGCCGCAGCGATTAACGGCGGCACAATTCGTATTAATGGTGTTGGCGCAGCAAGTGTGCAAGGCGATATTGGTTTTGCAAAAGTGATGGAGCAGGTGGGTGCAAAAATCGAATGGCATGACGATTATCTTGTTGTGTCTAAGGGGGAGCTTAAGGGCGTAGATATCGACGCCAATGCAATCCCAGATGCAGCGATGACACTTGCAACCGTTGCGCTTTTTGCAAAAGGTAAAACAGCGATACGCAACATTTATAACTGGCGAGTAAAAGAGACGGATCGTCTTTATGCTATGGCAACGGAGCTTAAAAAGCTCGGTGCAGAGGTGGTAGAAGGGCATGACTTTATTGAAGTAACCCCAACTGATAACATTCAACTTGCTGAAATAGACACCTATGATGATCACCGAATTGCCATGTGCTTTTCAATGGTGGCGGTAGGTGGTCATGATGTAATTATCAATGATCCTAAATGTACCTATAAAACATTTCCTACCTATTTTGAAACACTTGCAAGTGTGTCGGAATAATCGTCTAAAATAGAAATCACAGATTTTTCGCCGTAAAGTAGCGATAATTTTTTAATTATCGCGTATACTGCGCGGCGATTTTAGTTTTGTACATTTTGGGAGGTTGTAATGTTGGGTAGTCAACCAGTAATTACAGTCGATGGACCAAGTGGTTCAGGTAAAGGAACCGTTTGCCGTTTATTAGCAAATAAGCTTGGATGGGACGTATTAGATAGTGGCGCGATTTATCGTGTTTTAGCGCTAGCAGCGAGCCACCATATGATAGCGCCAACAGACGAAGAAGCTTTATTGCCGTTAGCGGCTAATTTAGATGTGCAATTTGTGGTAGATAATGAAACCGGCAATGGTAAAATTATTTTAGAAGGTGAAGATGTTACCAAATCGATTCGTACTGAAGAGGTTGGTGGCATGGCATCTAAAATTGCCGCATTGCCGAGTGTTCGCGAAGCGTTATTACGCCGCCAGCGTGCATTTAGAAGCGAATCAGGCTTAATTGCGGATGGTCGCGACATGGGCACTGTAGTGTTCCCTGATGCAGTGCTAAAAGTATATTTAACAGCATCAGCAGAAGAGCGCGCAAATCGCCGTTTTCTTGAGTTGAAGCAACGTGGTGTTGATGTTAAAATAGACAGCCTAGTTGCAGATATCAAAGCACGTGACGACCGCGATATGAATCGCCCAGTTGCTCCGCTTGTGCCTGCTGAAGATGCAATTGTTATAGACACTACCGAACTCGATGCAAATCAAGCATTTGAGCAAGTAGTGTCTTTGTGTATCGAAAAGAATTTAATTGGTTAACTCATAGGAAGAGTTAATTTTTACAACAACCCCACGCGGCAGGATAGCCAAATGGATATTTTATTTAGAGACTTATAATGTCAGAAAATTTTGCACAGTTATTTGAAGAAAGCCTAAAGGGTTTTGAAGCAGAACAAGGTTCAATCGTTAAAGGTACTGTTATTTCAATCGAAAACAACATCGTACTAGTAGACGCGGGTCTTAAGTCTGAAAGCGCAATCCCTGCTGAGCAATTCAAAAACACTGCTGGTGAATTGGAAGTAGCAGTTGGTGATGAAGTAGATGTTGCACTAGATGCAATCGAAGATGGTTTCGGTGAAACTATCCTTTCTCGTGAGAAAGCTAAGCGTCACGAAGCTTGGATCCGTCTTGAAAAAGCATGTGAAGAGCAAGAAACTGTTACTGGTATCATCAATGGTAAGGTTAAAGGTGGTTTCACTGTTGAAGTTGACACTATCCGTGCATTCTTACCAGGTTCACTAGTTGACGTGCGCCCAGTACGCGACACAGCTCACCTTGAAGGTAAAGAGTTAGAATTCAAAGTTATCAAGCTTGACCAGAAGCGTAACAACGTTGTTGTTTCTCGTCGTGCTGTTATCGAGTCAGAAAACTCACAAGAGCGTGAAGAACTTCTACAAAACCTTGTTGAAGGTCAAGAAGTTAAAGGTATCATCAAGAACCTTACTGACTACGGTGCATTCGTTGATTTAGGTGGTGTTGACGGTCTTCTACACATCACTGATATGGCTTGGAAACGCGTTAAGCACCCAAGCGAAATCGTTAACGTTGGTGACGAAATCTTAGTTAAAGTACTTAAGTTCGACAAAGATAAAACACGTGTTTCTCTAGGTCTTAAGCAGCTTGGCGAAGATCCATGGGCAGCTATCGCTGGTCGTTACCCAGAAGGTTCTAAGCTTTCTGGTCGTGTAACTAACCTTACTGACTACGGTTGTTTCGTTGAAATCGAAGAAGGCGTAGAAGGTCTAGTACACGTTTCTGAAATGGATTGGACTAACAAGAACATCCACCCTTCAAAAGTTGTTAACTTAGGTGACACTGTAGAAGTTATGGTTCTTGAAATCGACGAAGAGCGTCGTCGTATTTCTCTAGGTCTTAAGCAATGTAAAGCTAACCCATGGCAAGAATTTGCTCGTCTACAAAACAAAGGCGACCAAGTTACTGGTAAGATCAAGTCAATCACTGACTTCGGTATCTTCATCGGCCTAGAAGGCGGCATTGACGGTCTAGTTCACCTTTCAGACATTTCTTGGAACACGCCTGGCGAAGAAGCTGTACGTGAATTCAAGAAAGGCGACGAAATCACAGCTATCGTTTTACAAGTTGACCCAGAGCGTGAGCGTATCTCTCTAGGCGTTAAGCAAATCGAAGCTGATCCTTTCAATAACTACCTGGACGCAAACAAAAAAGGTGCTATTGTTAAAGGTAAAGTAACTGAAGTTGACGCTAAAGGCGCTACAGTTGAACTTATCGAAGGTGTTGAAGGTTACATCCGTGTAGCTGACGTAGCAGTTGAGCGTACTGAAGACGCTTCAACAGTTCTTTCTGTAGGTGACGAAGTAGAAGCTAAGTTTGTTGGTGTTGATCGCAAGAACCGCGCAATCAGCCTTTCAATCAAAGCAATTTCAGAAGCTGAAGAGAAAGAAGCGCTAGATAAGCTTAAGAAAGAAGAGCCACAGTTCGAAAACGCTATGGCAGCAGCTTTCAAAAATGCTCAAAAAGACTAATTAGTCGACTTGGAAGAGCAGCTTAATAGCTGCTCTTCCTATTACAATTATAAAGGGTACTTACATGACAAAATCAGAACTGATTGAAAAACTTGCTGAACAGCACGCAAATATTCCAGCGAAAGATGTAGAAAATGCAGTAAAAGAAGTGTTAGAACTTATGGCTGATTCTTTATCAAGTTCAGATAGAATTGAAATCCGTGGTTTTGGCAGTTTCTCTCTACATTATCGTGCACCACGTGTTGGTCGTAACCCAAAAACGGGTGATAAAGTAGAATTGCAGGGCAAATACGTACCTCACTTTAAGCCAGGAAAAGAACTGCGCGACCGCGTGAATGCAAGTATTGCATAATTTGAGGCTGTTTTGACCAAAATTCTCAAAGTAACTTTTCTCCTGTGCTTGCTATTTGTTTTATTTGTATTGGGGTCGCAAAACCCTCATCTGGTAAAAATTAACTTTATAATAGCAAGTGCAGAAATCCCTCTCGCTTTCATAATAAGTATTTGTTGTGCTTTAGGCCTATTTTTAGGTGTTGCACTCAGTACAATTCTATTGTCAAAAGCTAAACTGCAAAACCGTCGTTTAAGAAGACAAAATCAGAAGCTTACTTCTCAAAGTCATGGATAGTTAATGATCGAATTGCTGTTTTTGTTGTTACCAGTAGCGGCAGCTTACGGTTATATCATGGGTAAAAACAATGCAAATAATGAAGCCCAACAACAAAACCAAGAAATTATTAATGAGTATAGTAAAGGTTTAAAGTTCTTACTTGACCGTGAAGAAGACCAAGGCTTAGAACACCTAATTGGTTTACTAGAAATTTCAGCAAATTCTGTTGAACATTATTTAACTCTGGCAACCTTATTCCGTCGACGTGGTGAGTTAGACCGCGCAATTAAAGTACACGAATTACTGTTAAAACATGACGGACTTTCATTAGAGCAAAAAAAACATGTTCTTTATGAACTTGCGCAAGATTATATGATGGCAGGATTGCTTGACCGCGCTGAAGAAAATCTTGTTTATCTGCATTCATTAAAAGATAACAACGCGCTTTGTCAGTTAATGCTATTGTATTTACAAAGTCATGATTGGGATAAAGGCATTGCACTATTTCAATCTCACGAGTCCGACTTTAACACCAGCCAATTAAAGAAAACAATCGCTAATTTTTATTGCGAAAAGGCGATTCAAGACAAAGATTTAAAACCTCTTGATGTCGTAACAGAACTGACACAAGATCTCGTTAGACCAAAGTACATGCTTGGCGAAAAAGCATTTAACGATGGTGATTTTCTTCAAGCGATTAAATACTGGGGTAGTTTACTCGATAAAAATGTCGCATTCGCGCCAATTTTTTTAGATAGATTAGAAGTAAGCTACGAAAAGCTTAACTTACAAGATAACTATTTCTCTCATCTTTCTAAGCATTTAAAAAGCGATAGTGTGCTTATAAAAATACATTATTGTAAAAGTCTTATGGCCCAAGGTAAGGTTAATGAAGCGAGAAACTATATTACACAAGTTTTGCGTAAGCAGCCCAATATTAGGGGCTTTAGTTACTTATTAATGTTAATGTCTGAACAAAGCCAAGACATTAAAACAGTGTTAACGGAAATAAATAATTTAGTCCAAGACTACATCGCCACAAAATCATTGTATCAATGTAACCACTGTGGCTTTACAAGTAAAAAAATGTATTGGTTTTGTCCTTCTTGTAAACATGTTGAGTCATTGGTGCCATTGAGTGGCGTAGACGGGTTTTAAACAAAACACATAAAATGTTATTCCTTTTTTTGAGTTAGGATTTATTAATGAACCACGATGCCAAAGTATTAATTGCATTAGATTACGCAGATGAAAGCGCCGCGTTAGATTTTGTAAAACGCGTTTCACCACAAGATTGCCGCTTAAAAGTGGGCAAAGAAATGTTTACGTATTTTGGCCCTCAATTTGTGAAGAAGTTAATTGATTTAGGCTTTGATGTATTTCTAGATTTAAAATTTCACGATATTCCAAATACAGTTGCAAAAGCAGTTGCCGCAGCGGCGGAATTAGGCGTTTGGATGGTCAATGTACATGCCAGTGGCGGCCCAGAAATGATGCGCAAAGCCAAACAAGCGCTTGAAAAGTATGGCGATGACGCACCATTGCTGATCGCAGTAACAATTCTAACATCAATGGACGAAGCTGAACTAAAACGTTTAGGTGTTGATAAAACGCCTAATGAACAAGTGCAGTTTTTAGCGAAATTGGCAAAAGATGCAGGCCTTGATGGCGTGGTGTGTTCTGCTCAAGAAGCGTCAGTATTAAAGTCAACTTTGGGCCGTGAATTCAAGTTAGTCACCCCAGGTATTCGACCTGCTGGTTCTGATAAAGGCGATCAAAAACGCGTTATGACACCACGAGAAGCAATTGATGCCGGTAGTGATTACCTTGTTATTGGTCGCCCAATTACCCAATCTCCTGATCCACAAGCGACTTTAATTGAAATAAATAACACTTTAAGTTAACCTCATTAAAGTAGTTGCACTAATGTAAATTAAGGCATTAGTGCATTCCCGTTTGAAGCTAAAAAGAATAAGAAGAGTAGTACTTCATGCGTTTTATTTTTGCAATTGCTGCTATTGTTGCAGCCTATCTAGGTTATCAACATTACGATAACGAAACACGCCAAAATGCGTTTATAGATATATTAGATACCATTAATCACCAGCCCATTAATCAATTTGAATTAAAGCTTTCATTAAATACGCAAGTTGAGGCTCGTTGCCAAGCGATTGGTAAAAACGAAACTAATTTAGCAAAAATGGAAGAGTGCTTGAATTTAATTGAAACATATAAAGACGAATGCGAACTGCAAATTTTCCGTTTAGCGCCTATCGAGTTTGAAGACGGTAATGAGGCATTAGATTACGGCAAACGTTATCAGAAATGTGTTTACAGTAATCAATTTGCTGATCTCGTAGATTCAACAAACCATTTATAGAAAAAGGCACGCAATGTGCCTTTTTTATTTAACTAACGTAATCTTAGTCGCGGCAAGATCAATCTTACCTTCCTTAAACAAATGCCCAATAGCACGCTTAAAGTTTGCTTTACTGCAACCAAATGCTTTTTTGATGGCGATTGGATCTGACTTATCACCTAAATGAATAACACCGTTTTCCTGTGTTAACTTATCGTAAATTACATCAGATAGTTCATTTGAACCTGCAATACCAGGCTTACTTAAACGAATATCTAATTTGCCATCTTCACGTAATTTAGCAACATAGGCTTGCAGCTTTTGACCAATAAACAGAGGTTTAAAAACTTGGTCAGTAAACACCATGCCCCAGTATTCATTATTTACAATCACTTTAAAACCTAGATCTGTGCGACCAGCAACAATAATGGATACTTCTTGAGACTTTTTAAAGCCTGTTGCTTCTTGTTTAACAAATTTGTTTAGGTTTGATGAACCACATAAACGCTGTGATGCTTTGTCCAAATAAAGATGTACTAAGTATGAACGTGATAACTCAAATTTTGGGCGTTGCTCGTTGTAAGGCACCAATAACTCTTTACCAATGCCCATATCAACGAACGCACCAATGGCATTAATTGATGTGACTTGGAGTAGGGCAAAGTCACCTAATTGTGCAATTGGGGTTTTGGTTGTTGCGGTTAAGTTTCCTTGCTCCTCAAATACAAATACCTCAATCACTTGTTTTACTGCTAAGCCATTGGGCATCTCTTCTTTTTTAAGAAAAACTTCACCATTACCGCTGTCATCTGTTAAATACGCACCTTCATACGCAATTTCGTTAACAACTAAACTATTCATTTTACCACGTTGAATTGTCATTATTCTTCATCCTTTTTTGGGCGACGCTTTAACGGTGCAACACCATCAACATCAAACGGTGCCGGAATAGCCTTCGCAATTTTGGCTTTATTTGGCTTTTTGAATGGTTTTTTATGTTTGCTTGTTTTTTGATTGACGGATTTTGCTTTAACATTCTGTTTTGGTTGATGTGTTTTTTCTTTAAACCCTTTAAATTTACCTACTAAGCCATCAATTTCTGAAAAGCCAATACGCTTAGATAAGTAACTTTCAATTGCTTTAAAACTCTGCCAATCTTTTGCACTTACTAAAGACAATGCGTTGCCTTTAAAGCCAGCGCGTCCGGTGCGACCGATACGATGCACATATTCTTCAGCTTGCTTGGGTAAATCGAAATTAATAACTTGTGATACATTGAGTAAATCTAGACCACGAGATGCAACGTCCGTCGTCACTAAGATTTGTGCTTGGCCACGAGAAAACGCATCCATAATAGAATTACGTTTGCTTTGATTCATATCGCCCGATAACGCGAGCGTTTTATAGCCTTCTTGCTCTAAGATTTCGGATAACTTTATCGTGTCATCACGGGTTGCGGTGAACACGATTTGTTGGCCGGATTCAGCGCTTTTTGTTGTGGCGATTAATAGCGCAATCTTATGATCTAAGTGATCCGCTAAGAAAAACTTTTGCGTAATGTCGTTGTGTTCTTGTGTACTGGCATCAATGGTTACGCGTTTTGGGTTCTTAAGTAAATTACGTGAAAGCGCATCTACTTCGGCATGCTCTAATGTAGCCGAGAAAAATAAAGTTTGGCGTAAACGGTGATTTGCCGCAGTGTTTATTTTTTCGATTTGTTCTTTAAAACCAAGCTCTAATACACGGTCCGCTTCGTCAAGAATCAATAATTCAAGACCTTCTAAGTAGAAATTACGGTCATCAAGGTGGTCAACTAGTCGACCTGGTGTTGCAACAACAAATTGTGGGTCTTTAGAAAGCGCTTTAACTTGGTCGTTATAATTATCACCGCCAACAATTTTTGTCGCTTTTAATCCTGTGCCTGCAATAATCAAGGTTAACTGTTTATACACTTGATTCGCCAATTCACGTGTCGGCGTAATGATTAACGCACGCGGATCACGTTTACTTAACGCTTTTTGCTTACTTAAGCGTGTAATTGCAGGTAATAGAAATGCAAATGTTTTGCCCGAACCTGTTTTTGATTGGGCAAGTAAATCATGTCCAGCAATGGCAACAGGAACAGCTTGTTGCTGGATATCCGTCGGCGTAGTAATACCAATGTGTGAAAGTTGACTTGCAATTCGCTTATCAACGCCTAAATCTTCAAAGGACAAATGTGTCTCTCCACTCAATGTGTTTGTGGCATAAAATAAAGCGAGCATTTTACATGAAAGACAAAAACATAGCTAATTAGCGATGGTTTTGTGTGCAAAATATAGACAGTAGAATTGAACAGTACAAAGTTTCTGATACAATAGCGACCCATTTTGGCGCCGGAATTACGCTCCGGTTAGTATTTAAAGCTAAACATTAGGAAAATTATGTCTCAACAATACGTCGTGTGTGCCCTTTATAAATTTGTTTCTTTACCTAACTATAAAGAAATTCGTCAACCTTTACTTAATACTATGGAACAACATAATGTGCGCGGTACATTATTGTTAGCTGAAGAGGGTATTAACGGAACGGTTGCCGCAAAGCGTGAGGGTATCGATGCATTATTAGCGTGGTTAGATAAGCAACCAGGACTTGATAATATTGTATCGAAAGAATCGTTTGATGACGAATGTCCGTTTTACCGCACCAAGGTAAAACTTAAGAAAGAAATCGTTACTATGGGTGTACAAGGCATTGACCCTAAAGAAGTTGTTGGTACTTACGTAAAACCAAAAGACTGGAATGCACTTATTTCAGACCCTGATGTTGTGCTAGTTGATACACGTAATGATTACGAAATCGAAATTGGTACTTTTGAAAATGCCGTTGATCCAAAAACCAAAACATTCCGCGAGTTTCCCCAATGGGCTGAGAAAAACCTCGACCCAAGCAAAAATAAAAAAGTAGCAATGTTCTGTACCGGTGGCATTCGCTGTGAAAAATCAACAGCTTATATGAAAGAGCAGGGCTTTGAAGAAGTTTATCACCTTGAAGGCGGTATTCTTAAGTACTTAGAAGAAGTTCCAAAAGAAGACACTATGTGGAAAGGCGAGTGTTTTGTATTTGATAATCGCGTTGCGGTAGACCACGACTTAAATAAAGGCTCATACGATCAGTGTCATGCGTGTCGTATGCCTATTACCGAAGAAGAAAAGCAACTTGAAGCTTATCAAGAAGGCTTATCATGTCATCATTGTATCGATACAGTAAGTGACGAGCAACGTGAGCGTTTTGCAGAGCGTCAAAAACAAATTGAGCTGGCAAAAGCACGAGGAGAAGGCCACATAGGTAACGAAGCACAAGAAGCTATCATCAAACGTAAAGCTGAAAAAGCCGCGCGTAAAAAGGCACAATCTGAAAAAGCTTCATAGCAATATTAAAACGTTGTTTTACATTAAAATCCGATGGCGTGTAGTCATCGGATTTTTTTATTCTTTCAATAAACACAACTCAGTAATAAGCGCAAAAAAGCACGTGTGATAAAGCGTTAAAAAATAGGGTGGTTTTAAGTAAAATTTATTTTCTTTCCTTAAAGCACCTTCCTGTAAACATGTGAATACTGGTGACAAGTAAACTATGGGATTATAAAATTCTTATCTATTGATGAGCATTCGGTAAAAACATGGCCTGATATTTGTAAATTAACATACGTATTTAACTGTTCGCACAGCGAACAACATAAAGGTTAAGGGATTATTATGTTGTTATTTAGCACATCATCAACCAATGCAGAACACCTGATTAAGCAACCAAACCACAACAACAACGTTAATGAAAATAAAACTGGCAAGGAAATGCCGCTAGCTGATGAAAATTCGGCAACATTTAGCCACGCATTGACAAAAGAAATGCCAAGTCAGACTGCATCTGAAACATCACAAAAGTATCAAAATAAAAGCATGTTTGAATCAGAGCGCAACGCGAGTTTTTTAGAAAAAATTCAAGAAGCGATTTTAATGCAACGACTCGGCGTCGATCTTGAAAAAGTGAAACAGTTGAAAGAAAAAATAGCCGAACTTGAAAGCATGCTTGAAACGGGTGACATTAGCCAAGAAAATTTCCAAAAACAAGTTTTAGCATTAGAAGAAATGATCGCTGAAGAATATCAAAAAGGCCAAGAACGACGTCAAGAAAAGGAATTAAAACAAGCCAATGAGACCCAAAATACCAACGACGAATTGAAAATCTAGCAAAGATAAATTTATTACGATGTTAAGATGATTGAAAGTAATAAATTCAAGTTAACTAGGGGAAGTTATTCAATAAAGTGATTCCTATAATGTATAGTATGTGATGGAAGGGGAAATGATTATTTCCTCTTTTTTATTAAAGAGTTAAGCCTATATTCAAATATGTCAGAGTGACATTTGGGTGTGTAACGCTCAAAGCAGCGGCATGCGTTAGCATGTCCAGCCCGCAGGGCGATGCTGCCTTTGCTTGTTAGAAGTTCATTCGCCTTTACCAAATGCATAGCCAAGAGCCAGGGTAATTATCGGCACAAAAATGCTCCAAACCTGAACTATCGAATCCAATAGGCTTTCACCTTCTTCTACCTCGAAGAAAGATCTACCAAAGACAAGTAGACTAATACCGGTAGCTATGTAGAAACTCCAGGTTATGGTCATCCATATGAAAGAATCTTTTGCATTTTTACCAGTACCAATATGTCCGGCAATTTTTCCAGCAATTTCCTTATTTGTTACTGCGTTTGCAGATTTCTGTGTTTTTTCCTGATCTTTTTCAGGTAGTTTGATGGCTCCTTCCATTTTTAGGCCTCCATCAACATGAATGTGTAATTGAACTGGCGAACGTTGCTACTATCGGGCGTATTAATAAAAAATGTTGAAAACAATCGTCTCCCGTCAAGGTTTCCAATTTCCATTGGTTCGATTTTACCTTGGCCAAGGGAGTTGTTGAAGTTGTATAAACTAACTATCAAAGCATCATCAACAACTTCAGCTTCGAGCTTGGTTCCATCTGAGTCGGATTTAAAAACAAACTTAATTGTTAGATTAGCCAGGTTAAACGTAACTTCCGGCTCTGTTATGTGTACCACCCCGGAGGCTATAACCTCATATGATGAGGTAGTGACTTTAAGTGGATACTGGCTATTTTGAATCAATTAAATTACTCCAAGTTTTGTTTGAGTATTTCTAACAGTTTATTAAGAGGCAAGTTGCCTCTTTTTCTACCGCAACATTGCCTGTTTACATTCTAAAGCAATTTATAACACTAATAATTAGTTGTTACTAGTCATATGGTTATTTGAAAATTGACATATTATAAGTTGCGGAAAACAGGCAAATTGCCTGTTAGTATTATTAAGGAGGAAATAATCATTAAGAAGTGGAATAGAAATAACTTTTACTTCAAACAACGAAGAGTTTGATATGTGCGTACATGTTATTAGTAACCAAATTAGGTTGAAACAAATCAGCTCATAACATGTATTAACTATCAAAAAGGGAATAACAACATTCCCTTTATTTTTCAATAAATTAAGGTTTGTATTTTATATATGATGTTGACATATGCTTAACTAAAAGCTTCTAGAGTTTTATCTTCAAACCAAACGAAATATTCACCAAACCTTTTACTCTTTTTAAGCTCACCACCCAAAGCTTGTGATTTTTCAGTGAGAGAATGCTTATCCCCCTCTAGACTTAAGTAACCATTAGATACCATCATTTCTAAAAGTTCAGGTGTTTTGACCCCTAATTTTTTAGCAATTTTTGAAGATGAGAGCTTACTGTTTGCATCTGTTTCTTCACTAGCTTCAGAGGAAATTTTTTCTAATTTAACTCTAACCTCATCACTAATTCTGATAATGCGCTGTGCCTCGTCATATGCATCACGATACAATTCTGCGTCGTCATCTCGAGAAACATATATACCCATTTCATTATTATTTACTTGGCTGAATTCGTACAAATTTAAGCTAGTAATTATGCATGAAGATTCATTGATGTAGCACTTAGCATGTAAATTTTTACAAAAACTAGTTCTCACATAAGTTAACTCATTAAGCCAACTAATTTCTTCAGGTTGCAATTCACTTTTGCCATACACAATTCGAATATCGAGCTTTAGTCGATTTTTGTCTTCTAACAACTCTTTAATTCGCTCATTTAACTTTAAAAATGGACTTATCAAAATTAAACGTTCGGATGATGATTTGATTAGTTCTTCGAGGTAATAGTTGGTTGCGCTTGTATTTAGAAATTTTGCCATTGAATGTACTCCTTGACTCAATGCAATTTAATAGAATTGACTGTCTTAACTTAAATTAAATCAGCCAGTTTTTCTAGCTAATTTAGCAACAATATCAAGTAATGCGTCTTGTATTTCATCACTATTGGATAGTTGCTCTAATTCTGAGATCCTTTTTCTTGCCGTTTTTAGTTGTTCCGTAGCTCTGTGTGCCGCCCATTTATAGTTATGTAGGTAAGCCAAATCACCAGAGGTAACTTTGCCGTAAGGGGAGTGCATTACTCCGTCTTTATCTATATAGGCATCATGCCAACCATTAGAATTTGGTAAATAACCTCGGTAAATTATATCCGTTAGTATTCTTACTGTATTGCATACTCTACCAGTCTCGATATAGCGCCTTATTTGCCTTGGTGATTTACCGAGCTTTTTAGATGCTAATTCGTAGTCAGTGCCGAATAGTGAATAGAATTGACCTTCAAAGTCTACCTTAACCATTGTTAACTCCTTATATTTCAGTGGTTAAGGGGTTGAATTATTGTTTTCATAAGATTGTATGCAATTACATTTAAGTACCGTGCACAGGGTGTTTAAGTGCACATGCGGTAAAATTTTTGCTCCCCCCCTATTAGTATTAGGGGGGAGGGCTGACACATCGGAGTTAAATTTATACATTGTTTTGGTTTAGCAGGGGGCGAACCAGCCACTTTTATACAAGTGTTGCTGGTTTTGCCCTTGTCGATTTGATGTACGGGTATTGATATGTGGCATGTTGGTTTTGCATCAGGGGCAAGCCCCTAATAACCCCAAAAGAGTTAAATTAAGCTTTATCACTATCAGATGATGCTCTAGGTTGCACCCTAAGCCAAGAATCAGCACAAACGCCTAAATAAACCCATAACATCATTATGACCGTCCAGAACGGGTGATTGCTAACGAAATTAATTATTGGATATGTTAATTCAAGCAAGGTCATTAAGATTTACCTTTGGATATAGATTCTAAAAGTTTGAGCAATAAGAACCTTGAAGCGTCATATATTAAAAAGGCCATGAGTACAGCTAACATAATTTCAAAAATAGTTAGCGGTAAAATTATCTCGATTATTTGTTTCTCGCTCATATTATCCCCCATCGGAATTGGTAGCAGTTACGCTCAGACTTCGCTTGACTCACTACCAATTCCGAATGGTTGTAATTCTATTGATGATTTATTAGGTTCTTGTATTTGGTTGTCTATTGGCCTTGGGTTACACAAGGCTCGATACTCAAATTTTTGTGTTTGCAAAAGTACGTTACATTCGTTTATATACTTGGTGCTTATCCCCATGCTTAATAAATCTAAATTAGTAAGTGATACAGAACCAAAATCAGGCGTTAATAATTCAAAAATAATATGCCTTGAAAGCGCAGCACCGTCGCGCTTTGTAACTACCCCAGATATAAAAACTTGCTTAGCGTTATATGGCAGTTCTATAAGAAAATCAGTGCGAGCAGATACCTGATTGCTATCATCACGATTACTAACAACAGGAGTCTTGTAAGTACTTTCGACAGGAACTTGCGCGGCTTGGCCGTTATCCTCCACAGGGCTTTTATCGGCAAAGAAATACCATAGTAAAAAGCCGACACAACAAATGAACAAAAGGGAAACAATAAAAAGTTGCGGACTGAGAAGGAAATTTTTACCTTTTCCTTGCGTAATACTTCCGGTAGCGGTTGATTTGTAGCACTTGTGGACTTCCAACGGGATTTTTTTCCAGTTGATTGTTTCGTTTTTGTTAGGCTTTTTGCCGTCGAACTTAGGGTTGTGTTCGTGGATTCTCGGACGTCGGTAGTAGTAAGGGATTTTTGCGAGTCCATCAAAGTACTTGTGTGCGTAGGCGTATTCGGTAACGGCTCTAATGTATTTGTGGACACTGCCAATATCGGGCGTACAGCAGAGGATATCCCAGTTGTACTTTCTGTGTCGCATGTAGGATTCTTTGAGCGTTTTTGGGTATATAACGTGGCCATGTTCATTAAACCTTTCTATTCCTAAATCATCGGTATCAGCTTCTGTTAAGTCTTCGGGTTTGATTTCCTCCAGCTTTTTCATGTGATAATCGTACATATAATCGGGTAAGACGTTCTTATAGTTCGATACATGTTTATAGTCACAGGATTCTGGCTTAAAGCGCGATTCAGTAGGATAAATGTCTTGCACTTCATCCATGACAATTAACGCGCCAACTGGCATCCAGTGAAACCAATTGCGCCATAACATTTCGCCAACATCGTTTTGTGATGATAAACGCCATAGCTGGGCTGTTTCGGGGAACGTTTCACCAAGTTCATGCTCGATTGTCTCGAGCGGTAAAATCCCCTCGATGTTCGTTACAACTAAACGGCCTTTACGTAAAGCAGGGATAACTTCGAACCAAGTTGCTGATGCTGTTTTGAAAGAACCTGGAGCGCCATGAAAAAGATACGTACTCATTACACTATCCTTAGAATAAATCGGGTAACTAGGGCATTAAGATAAATGTTCAAACCATCAAAGAAACGTGAATCAACAAGCGCGGCTTTTACGTCTTGTGGGAGCGCATTCGCAAGGTTTGCTATCTGAGAACCAACTTGAAAACTTTCTAATATTTGCTTAGCCACAAACCACGCAAACTTGATGCTTTCTAGTTTCATTTCAAAATAAAACTTAACCGCCCAAACAGTAATATACGCCCAAAACCTATCTATAAAACTTGGTAAGTCATCGTCAAAGAATGACCAAAAATCGCTAAAGAAGTCACCCTGCATTTGAGCGACCCCTTGTTCACCTGTGTAGGTGTCTGCAAATGCAAAACACGGTATTAGTATTAAAACAAGCAATAAAAACCTAAGCACGAACACCTCCTAAAACTGTATACAAAGCTAGACAAGAAAAGACGAATAACACGACAGGGGCAAGTGATTGCCAAAACGAAGCAAAGCGGCCTAACCCATAGTCGAAAGATTGACCTTTGATTACCATTGTTCTTTCCTCGTATGTACCTGTTGCATTTATTTGTATGTCGAACATACCTTTAATTTCTGATTGAATTTGCGAGTAGTAATCTTTTAGGCCTTGTTGTACAGCCACTGATTCAGTTTTAAGCGTTGCTAATTTCTCAGCGTTAAACAAGCCATTTAATCCACCCGTTTTGCGATTGGCCGTTGCGGTTATAGAGTCTTCTTTTTTTAATTCGTCTCTGATATCTGATAAGACACCATTTTGTTGATCTAAAAATGTATTTGTATTATCGATGTTGTCTTTAATTAGATTAAGGCGCTCTGAGTTTTCATCTGATGCAGTGTTGATTGATTCGTTAATAATCGTCAGGTTATCGTTAATCTGATTCAATGCTTCGATATCAGTGCTTTTATCAGAATCATCACCTTGTGAATTATCAGTGTCCGTAGGTGGTTCTGGGTCTGGTACTTCATCAGGTGGATTTGTGGGGTCAGGTTCAGGCTCAGGTTCTGGGTCTGGTTCGGGTTCTGGGTCAGGGTCTGGCGTTGTAGAATCGCGACATTCGACAGGTTCTTGCGAGCCATAATCGTATGGCTGATAGTGCGCGCCTGTTTCGTCTGTTTCAATTTTGCACTGTGTACCGTCAGGGTTGTCATAGCATATTGTACGAACACCTTGTTGAATGCCCGGTATTAAATAATCTTGGTCAGTTGGTGCGGGACAATGGTTAAGTGGTTTAGCGCATTGAAGTCGACCGTTACCGTGATAAGGGAGTATATGTTCTGGTGAGTAAGATGGTGGGCACGATTCAGATTCTTCTTGTTTGACTAAATCAATTGAGCCTTTGATAAGCGTGCGCCAACCGGGTCCCGCAGGTGGTTCAATATACATAGTGATTGACCGTAATGGACAAGGAGCGCCACTGTTACCCCAAGAATGAAACTCATAGCCGGGTACAGTGTTACCTGATGCTTTATCCAAATCAACAGCGTCAAAAAATTCAGCCATAACACGATTACATGCTGCGTTGAAATCGCCTTTTTCAGTCCACACGTTTGATTTACCAGCCTTAAACGGTAAACCATTAACCTGTACAGTTGTCATCATGATGACTTCAGGGTCACGTAAATCTGTGGTGTCTGGTTCAGCAAGCAGCGGAAAGCTCAAGAAAAGTATTATTAATATAGATAAGCGCATAAATCACCGATAAAAAAGGCGGTACATGACCGCCATTTATTAACTAGTACGAACCCCGCTGGTAAAACCCTCGGCAAAGACCCATACGAAGAAACAAGCGAGGCCGATACTAGTAACCATTACTTATTTAGCTTGCTGAGAATCATACCCACACCAAAGCCAATGGCGGCGATACCTAAAATACCGAGGATTACAGCTGTATAGTTTGCTTGACCCTCAGTAACTGCGGTATTGATAGTTGCAGTGTGATCAGTTGCAAATGCAGAAGCAGAAGCAAGAACACCAGTTGTTGCTAAAGCTGCTTTTTTAGATACAGATGCAGCACGCTGTTTTAGAGCTAAAATATTTGATTTCATGGTGAAATTCCTTGTTAAATTGAGTAAATATTTAAGATTTGCCCATAGCTCGAACTACTCGCCCGATACTATGGCCAACAATAAAAGCAACAAAACACGATGCGTTAATCATTGAGAATGTTGCTAAATCAAAAGCGAATAGCTCAGTAAGCAAATCCGCCAATCCTTGCATACCTAAATTTAGGTATTCTTCCTGCGTAACGATTACAAAATCACAAGCTGTGTTACTGGCCTGTAAAGTACCGTCTTGAAGTACCGTCACGCATTGCATAATTAGTCCTTAGATAACGCGATATCAGTTACGATGTTGCGTGCTGGATTTTCTGGGTCTGGCGATAGTGTTAGGTCAACGTCACACACACCATGTTGAACACTTAGCTTTTGAACCTTGTTGAATAGGTCGGTGCTGTGTTGCATGTTTACTGACTTCTTATCAAAGCCGCATTTATCGATGTTATGGTCACCAGCGTGATAGCTACTTGCTGGTACGATGTAATCAATAGATGCAATCGAATATGGTTTTGGTGTACCAGATTTAGTGCTGATACCATTGCCTAATGTGGCGCCTAATAAAACAACTTTTAATGACATGGGATGTTCTCCGTTTGGTTAAAATTCGGTGGCATAACGAACGTTTGCCTTATCTTGGTTGGCATGTCATCAACAGCCAATCCTTTGGTTAATTGTTTAACGATTTCGCTATCTGATAGCTGTAATGCTTGTTTCATGTAGTTCACGCACTTGCCGTAAGCGAGTTTGTGA
This sequence comes from Pseudoalteromonas sp. XMcav1-K, assembly GCF_044005875.1. Taxonomy (NCBI): domain Bacteria; kingdom Pseudomonadati; phylum Pseudomonadota; class Gammaproteobacteria; order Alteromonadales; family Pseudoalteromonadaceae; genus Pseudoalteromonas; species Pseudoalteromonas sp. XMcav1-K. The sequence goes on from NZ_JBIPJE010000043.1 coordinate 328,679, forward strand.
TATTTGAATAAGCGCTGCTCTGTTGCTTCTAGCTGGATGCGAATATCAACAAGTCTTGAATCCATTTTTTTGCGTTTAGTTGTTTCGATAACTAAGCGTTTTTCAGATACAAAGGCGAGGGCAGGATAGGCCGCAGCAAATACCGCATCTGTGTTAATCAGTGCATCAAGTGGAATAGTGCGGTCAGTTGCGCGCAGTTCTAGCTCAGCACGTACCCAATTAGGATTGGTTTCGCATTCCATTTGACGGCCTTTTTCATAGGCTCTAAACATTTTGCCGTTAGAACGTGAGCCAACATAAAGCGTTGAACCAGCGTTAGGCACTAAGTCATATTTCTTTTGCCAGCCGTGCTTTTTCTTAAATTCGGTTTGTTGTTCTTTTGATAGTGATACGTAAGTACCACCGCAAATATATGACCAGTTAGGCATTTGGTTAGTTAAAGCAAAGTTACCCATTTCGTATTGGCGTAGGTATTCGTCAACAGGTATTTCGCCTTGGTAGTCATCATAAGCGATGTCTAATCGTGTAATTTTTGCGTGAGGCATTTTTGAAAGCATTTTATGTAATAACGTTAGGTCTAAGCCTTTGCAGCCAGTGCCCGAAAAAGAAACCATACAGCCAGCGTTATTTGCGCCCCACGCTACAATGCCGCTGTTTACCCCGTGGCGGTAAAGAGTTGCTGAATGGTCATATGTAAACATTCCGCCTGTATTTTGGCGAATAGTCCACGGTTGTTCATCTGCGTTCATACGGTCGGCTTTGGTAGCAACAACTGTATTTAATAGGGTTAAGAAGTGTTGTAGTTCACCCTCGATAAGGCTATCTAATACTTTGTATTTCTGTGTTTTTTTAACGACCACTTTGCAAAGCGCTATCTTTTCATCATAAGGCATGTTGTTTGGGTAACGTTTATTGTTATCAAATAAATCGTTATAAGCCTTTTCGGATTCATCAGTATAAAAACGGTCAGTAGTACGTTTTGTTTCAGTGACGATATCAAAGTCGTCTGTACCGTTTTCGTCAAATACCTCAGCACAAATAAGCGCGTTGTACGCTTCGCGATAGTGGTTATATTCACCCGTTGAAACGTGCCATTTAGCCATTGTTTTAAGGCGTTGAATTTCAGCAGGGCAAAAAGTAACTGTAAGGTAATCAACCTTTGTCACATTTTGGTGTTGTTGTTTAGGCGCTAGTTTCATTAGTCAAACGCCCCCGACATTAATAATTCTTCACGATTGTTTTCGTCAACTTCAACTAGCTCAAATTCCGCACCTTGTTGGTAATCAATTATCCAAGCCAACATTTCAGCTTTTGAATAAAAAGATAAATACGTGTCTAAGCCGTTAAACATAAGGCCGTATTCGTCTTGGTTTGGGATTTCTTGCCAGTAGAAAATCATGATTTAGCCTTGAATATTCATGAATTCATTCATAAGAGCTAAGGTCATCTGGCAATCACCTAGTGCGCGGTGAGCAGTGAAATTAGTAGTATCGATATTTTGTTGAGCACAAGCGTTTACTAGTTTTTGCCAGCGATATGAATGAGTTGGATATAACTCTTTAAGCTCACCAAAGTTAGGCTTTAATTCACCGTAGAATTCAGCGTAGGTTTGCATGATGCAGCGTATATCAAATGCTGTATTCCAAACGTGTTTCTGAAAATCTAAATGAACATTAAATGATTGATTAAGCAGGCGAACATCATAGCCAGAGTTATAAATACAGAGTGTTTTGCCTGATAGTGCTTCTTGGATTTGAAGACCTACATCAATAATTGTTGGTGCATCGGCAACCATTTGATTTGTTATGCCATGAATATCGATAGCATCTTGAGGGATTTCGATTTCTGGATTGATAAGGGTGTCTAGTAGTGTATTGCCAGAACCATCAATAATTGAGATTTCACATACACGGGCGTATTCATCTAAGCCTGTGGTTTCAGTGTCGAGCACAACAATATCAGAACGATATAAATCAAATTCTTTAGGTGTAGCTGCTAAATTCATAATTATTTCCTTATCAAATCCGTCTTAAAATGATCACATGTCAATTTTGATATTTAGCGTAATGTCAATTTTGACATGTGTCAATATGTCAAATGTGATATTTTCCAAAATGTCATTTTTGAGATTTTGTATTTATAATAGATTTATAAAGGAGGTACTTATGGCTTTTAGTAGCGAACTTATTGATAAGTATAAAAAATTTAAAGACTACACTCAGGATAAACAAGTACTGTCTGATGTTGAAAGTTTGCATCAGGGTAACTTGTCTAAAATTAGAAAAGGTGAAAGGCACCTTACAGCCAACCAAGTGATATACATTGCCGAAGCGATGGAAATGGATGTTAAAGAGGCTTTATTGCAATTAGCATTAGAAAAATCGAAATCAAAAGAAGAATCGGCAGTATGGACAGATGTTATAAAAAAGATTAGTGCTGCTTGTGCGATTGTGGGTCTATGTTTAGGGCTTGCAGCAGAACCAGAAAGTCAGGAGACTTTCGCTTAATCTATATAGCCCATAATGTATATTATGTTAAATAATGTATTTGATACTGTTTTCCTATTTGTTGCGTCCACTTCTTTGTTATATGCTGTTGTGAATTATTAGTTTATTTAAACATTAGCATAATGAACAAAACACTCGACCAGATAATACAACAACTAAATTCGGTCATCTTAGGTAAACAACAACAAATTAAACTCTCAATATGTTGTTTGCTCGCTAAGGGTCACTTATTAATTGAAGACTTACCAGGTATGGGTAAAACTTCTTTGGCGCATGCGCTATCCAATGTTCTTGGTCTCAATTATCAACGCGTGCAGTTTACTAGCGATCTGTTACCGTCGGATATTACCGGCAGCACCATCTTTGATCCAAATAAGCAAACTTTTCATTTCCATGCAGGCCCACTATTTAATCAAGTTGTGTTGGCAGATGAAATAAACCGCGCAGGCCCTAAAACACAAAGTGCCTTGCTTGAAGCAATGGAAGAACAACAAGTGAGTATCGATGGTAAAAGTCACACACTTCCTTCTCCTTTTTTTGTGATAGCTACACAAAACCCAATGCATCAAGCTGGCACCTTTCCATTGCCAGAGTCTCAGTTAGACCGATTTTTGATGCGTATCGGTTTAGGTTATCCAGATAAAGCTTCAGAAAAATCTATTCTTCTTGGTGAAATAAATAACGCGGCAAAGAAAATTAATGCATTACTTTCACCAGAGCTTTTAGTCGAGATGCAGCAAATCGTTAGCGAGGTCGTACTTTCTTCAGTTGTTGCTGATTATATTTTAGATTTAGTAAATGAAACACGCGATAGCCCTGATTACCCAATGGCATTATCGCCACGAGCATCCATAGCGATAGCAAACGCAGCTAAGGCGTGGGCATTTATACACCAACGTGATTATGTTATCCCAGATGATGTACAAGCTATATTTCCATTTGTTGCGGAACATCGTCTTGGATTAACCAGTAATACCTCAAATAGTTTGTCATATGACTTATTAAATAAAGTTAAAATCAACCCTTAAGTTATGTCCGATACTAAAACAAGTCTTGTGCAGTCAATAAAATCGCACGTAAATGTTTGGTTTAACAATCAATTAAAAAAACGTAAGCACAGCGAAACGTCTATTACCCTTACTCATAAAAATATTTATATTTTACCGAGTAAATTTGGCATGGCGTATTTGATATCGAACGTTTTGGTCTATGTGTTAGGTATTAATTACCAAAACAACTTAGTAATTATGTTTAGTTACTTAATGTTTTCGTTTCTTTTAGTGAATTTTATCGTTGCGTTTATCAATCTGTATAATCTTAAAGTATCACTTTCTCACACAGTCGCGGGTTATCAGCACACCGGGTACTTTGCCTACTTTCAATTGGTCAATAAAGATGGCACCACGAGTTTAGAAGTTAGTGGTGAGCATATTCGCAGCCAGTTTATTGATAGTATTGAAGAGACTACGCAAAAATTAGAATTACAAATTAATATCGCTAATCGCGGTCTGCATAGTTTGCCACGGTTAAAGTTTTTTTCTCGCTATCCTTTTGGTCTTGTAACTACTTGGAGTTACTTTGTTCCCGATAAAAAAACGTATGTATACCCCACTCCACTGTCGTTTTCATTTCACCAAGTAAGCCAAGCTGAAATTGAATCAGACAGCCAATCTCAATCTAACCAAGCAACGGTTAGTGAGAACTATCAAGGAGTTAGGCCTTATATTGATGGCGACAAAGTGAATCGCATATCGTGGAAACATTATGCTAAACACCAAGTACTTGCAACTAAAGACTTTTCTTCAGGCAGTACCAGTGAATACGAATTCAGCTTGCAAACAGTACCCGGCAACCTAGAGCAAAAACTGCAACATCTAAGCTATTTAGTAACCCATGCGGAAAATGAAAATTTACGATATAGCCTATTGTTACCACACGCTAAAGTAGATTTAGGTTCGGGTACACCGCATATGACCAAATGTTTGGAAGAATTAAGCAATGTATAATCATCAAAGCGTTAAAAGCTTATCTGCGCTGATCATCGCTATTGTTAGCGCCTTATTATTTAATGAACTTGCGGTATTATTTGTTGCTACCGTTGCACTTTTAATTATTTGGGTATTTGCAATTGCTTACACAAAAGCCAGTGCACCAACTGTTATCGTTGGTAATGTACTCGCTTTGGTATGCACGCTTACCTTATTCTTAACAATCGGCATCAGTGAGCTTGTAAATTTATTTATCGCCATGTTATTGCAAGCCAATTGTCTGAAACTATTGATTGCTGAAAAGCCACGTCAAATCAAATCAATTGTGTTAGTTAACTTTTTCATTTCAAGCTGTGTGTTTTTGTTTTATCACTCGCTGCCGGTTACACTTTTGGTTTTGTTTTTATTTTTGCTCAACATCACCGCGCTGTATTTACTTACCAACCGAAAAATCATAAAACAAAGCGGCGCACGTGCTTTTAAGCTATTACTGTTAAGTTTGCCAATAACCTGTGTACTTTTCCTGTTTTTACCAAAATTGCCAGCCTTTTGGCGAATGCCTAGTTTATCTACCGCGCAAGTTGGATTATCTGAATCGGTAAACCCTTTTAATATCTCTGATCTCACTAAGTCAGACAAACTCGCATTTCGCGCTGTTGTGCCTGACAATATTGCTGCTCCTTACTATTGGCGCACTATGATACATGAAGAGTTTGATGGTCGTTCATGGAATATCGTTGATTCAGCGGATTTAAAATTGCGCAACAGCGCGCTTAAAAAAGCCGGTCACGAGATTAAAATCTACCATGAACAAACATCATTAAACTGGCTACCCACTTTGTATGCAGGTTCGTCAAGCACCGGTAATATCTTCACTACAGTTGACGGTGGTTTATATCGAGTTAACCCTAACAACCAAAAATTTACGTATGACATAACCGAAATAGACTTTGCTGACGATTTAACGTCTAGCAAACGTCGGTTAAATCTCACATTACCACAAGATATCAATACTCAAGCCATTGCGTTAGCTGCTCAATTAAAAGCACAATCAACATCAACCGAGCAGTTTATTCAATTGCTATCACGCTATTACACTCAACAACAATTTAGCTATACGTTAAAGCCACCTATTTATACTGGTAACAATTCAATTGATGAGTTTATGTTTGGGGAAAAACAAGGTTTTTGTGGGCATTACGCAAGTAGCAGCGCCTTTATATTTCGAGCAGCGGGCATTCCTGCTCGGGTAGTATCGGGTTACTTAGGTGGTGAAGCTTCAAATAGCGCGAAATATTTATCAGTTTATCAATACGATGCACACGCTTGGACGGAAGTTTGGCTACCTTCAAAAGGTTGGGTTAAATTTGATGCGACTGCATTTGTCGAACCTGATCGTCTATACGGTTCTCTCTCTCAACTTGATAATACACGCGATGACTTCGAAGATAATATTGGCGTGGGCCTCACCGCGTTAAGTGATATTGCTGTTTTTAATGAACTAAGGCTTTATCTCGAACAATTGGATTATCAATGGACAGCATGGGTGCTGAGTTTTGATAACGAAGCACAAAATAAGTTATTAAAAGAGCTTATAAAGGAAACCAGTGCGCTCAAAATAGCAGTGATTGTGATGTCGTTAATTGGATTATTTTTGGTAAGCTTTTTAGTGATAAAACTATGGCAACTACGTACGCAAATTGACGACCCAGTTGCTGCTTACTTAATTGCATTAGAGCATTTTGCGAAAGGCAAAAATCTCGCCCGTGAAAATGGCGAAACTGTAGCACATTTTTTAACACGATTATGCGAACATTTCCCTAATAATAAAACCGATTTAATGAGCTTCTTAAGCCTTTATAGTCGCCACCGTTATGGTGAAAAAACGCTTACAAAGGCACAAACTAAGATGCTTAAACGTAATGTCAATAACATAAAATATAAGAGACAATTATGAACTCAGTCGTACTCGGCGTTAGTGTAATGCTGATTTTAAGTTTACTGCGTATTAATGTGATCGTAGCGATGACAATCGCCGCGATTACCACAGGATTAACCGCAGGTCTTGGCCTTGAACAAACACTGCAAGCATTTAATGATGGTTTGCAAGGTGGCGCAAAAACCGCTCTAAGTTATGCAATGCTTGGCGGGTTCGCAGTTGCTATTGCCAAATCAGGCTTAACCGATATCGTCGCAGACAAATTAATTAACCAGATAAAAGGTGAACAAACTCAATACTCACAACTTTTTATTAAAGCAAGCGTATTGAGCTTAATCTTACTTGTATCAATCAGTTCACAAAACTTAATTCCAGTGCATATTGCGTTTATTCCAATTTTGATACCGCCTTTGCTTATTATTTTTGATCATTTAAAACTCGATCGCCGCGCAATAGCATGCGTGTTGACCTTTGGTTTGGCAACCGCCTATATGGTGCTGCCTTACGGCTTTGGTGGAATATTTTTATATGACATTGTGCACACCAATCTTGGAAAAAATGCGCTAGAAATTGACGCTTCCAGTGTACCGTTTGCGATGATTATTCCAGCTATTGGCATGTTAATTGGTTTGATAATCGCGGTGTTTTTTACTTATCGCAACGAGCGAACTTATCAAGCGTTAAACCAAACTTCCGAAATTAAACTGCCTAAAAACAAAAGCAAAGTGATTGCTGTTGGCTTTATTGCAGTAGTGACTTCTCTTTACGCGCAAACCATTACCAACTCAATGATTCTAGGTGGCTTAATCGGCGTACTTATTTTTACTATTTTTGGTATTGTAAAATGGCAAGAGTCGTCTGATATTTTCAGTAAAGGTGCAGCAATGATGGCGATGATCGGGTTTATTATGATCTCAGCTCAAGGCTTTGCCTCTGTTATTCAACAAACCAATGAAGTATCAACGCTTGTGCAAAGTATCTCGAGTTCAATTGGTGATAGTAAAGCACTTGCCGCAGCACTTATTTTAATAATTGGCCTGTTGATCACTATGGGCATTGGCAGTTCGTTTTCCACGGTGCCAATCGTGGCGACGATTATTGTACCACTTGCCATAACACTTGGCTTTTCGCCAATGGCCACCGCTGCGTTAGTGGGCACGGCAGGTGCATTAGGTGATGCTGGCTCCCCTGCTTCTGATTCAACCCTAGGTCCGACATCTGGTCTCAATGCCGATAATCAACACGACCATATAAGAGATACCGTTATACCAACATTTATTCACTTTAACATTCCGTTGTTAATATTTGGCTGGATTGCTGCAATGGTATTATAAAAAAGGCCTTATTTGGCCTTTTACTTTTTGTCAAAACTAAAAATCGGATTAAATACCCAAGCAGGCCCTATGAGTAAAAAGCTCAAGTCATCAAAAAATGATGGCTTTTTACCTTCTACTTTATGCCCCACAAACTGAAATATCCAAGCGACAACAAATACCGCAATGGCAATTTCAATCACATAAATTGAAATACTGCTCGCAACGTAAATACACAGCCCAGTAAAAATCAACATTACAAAACCAAGTTTAATGCTCAGAATAAAATAAAAGAGTAATGCGGCCAGCGTGATAGCACCAAGAATAACGTGCCCCGTTAGCCCTGGTATTGCACTAATTAGCGCTACAACAGAGAAGTAAATAAGCGGCACTGCGACTTTGTGGATTTTAATGTTGGTGGGGTTTTGATGGCTTTCGCCATACAAAGAAAACCATTGTTCAATCGTTTTCATAATTACCTCAGTGTTATTAGATTTATTAGAATAATTACACTAACAACAATAATACACTGAGGTATAAAAAGCCAATTTGCTCGATGCTATTCGAAACCATTTATCATTTTGTCACATACAACCGGTGTTGGCTTATGCTCGGCATCGACAGCAACAAATGTAAAACTACCTGAAATAGCCTGATGCTTGTCATCTTTGTGCATAGTTTCAAGGTAAATAACTACCTCTACTTTCAAACTGGTATTACCTACGTGTACCACTTTAGCTACAAGCTCAGCAAAACTGCCTGCAGGGATCGCCTCTTTAAAATCAACGCGATCAGAAGAGATGGTTACTAAAGGCTTACGACAAAAACGTGTTGCAGCAATAAACGCCACTTCGTCCATCCATGCAAGTGCATCACCACCAAATAAGGTGTTGTGATGATTTGTACGACCTGGAAATACCGTTTTAGTTACAGAGGTAATTGAGTCTTTAATACGTTGTTCAATAATATCTTGATTTGTCATGATTACTTTTGTTTACTCGCAAGCTGAACTTGCATTAATAGTGCGGGATCTAGGCGAACTTGACCCCAGTTTAAGCGCCAATCTAAATGAGGCCCAGTAACGCGGCCAGTAGCGCCTATTTCAGCGATTTTATCGCCTAATTTGACTTCCTGACCTTCTTTAACGTGCAGTTTATGAAGGTGAATATAGGTTGTGGTTACGCCATAACCATGGTCAAGAATAAGCGTACCACCTGAGTAATATAAGTCGTTATTGGCAAATACAACTTTACCTGAAACGGGTGCATATACAGGTGTACCGGTTTTGTTAGCAATATCTAACCCAAAGTGTGGACGTTTAGGGGTACCATTGAAATAACGCTGACTACCATACACGCCAGAAATACGTCCTGTCGCAGGGCGATAAAGCGGCGACAAAAAATCTTCTCGATGAGAAAAGGTACTGCGTGCCTCTTTCACGGCTTTTGCTTCTTTTTTAGTGCGCGTAAGCACTGATTTTGGCGGAGAAACATATTTCTTTTCTACACCAGTAATTTTATCAATGTCGTAATCACGCTTGGTTATTACTATCGGTTGCGTTTGCCAGCTGCCATCAGCAGTTTGCCAAGAAAGCGTGTGTGTTAATGTTTCATCGCGGCCAAAACCAAAAACAAAATGGCCTCCGGGGGTAATCGCAAGCGGTTTATCGTTTAGCTTAACCTGCTTAGCGTTTTTTATATGACCTGTTACTAAGCCACCTTGGGTTAAATGCCCTTTTAGCTCTAATGCTTGTGCTGAACTTATAATTGAAAGACTTAATGCCAACAGTTTTTTAAGCATATGCAATAGCTCCTTTCCCAACACCTTCATAGGCGGCTACGCGATAAGAATTCTCTGGGTTATCATTTTTTAATGTTTGTACAACATGTTGTGCAATGCACTCAACGGTTGAATCAACCGGTAAAATATCGGTAACCGCTTCACTGATGCTTAGCTCAAAATACCCTTGCGATGCGTTGTAGGCAGAGTGAACACCATTTTCAATTGGTGCTACAAACTTAAGTTCGTTTGCGTTGATACGATCCTCTGCACTTACAAGGTAAATATCTTGCCACTTTTGACACCAAAGCTTGTTAAGCCTTGGGCTGCGCATGCCATTTTCTTCAATTTCAATGGTGCTGCGATGACCGTGAATAATACGCTGACAATTACCATCGTGTTTTTTCAAACCATGACTATAATGATAATAAAACCCGTTGGTGTGTTCTGGTCTTAAGTTCAGTATGATTTTACTTACGTTACTAGGTAGTTGTGGCAGTATTGTTTGTTCTAAAAAGCCTTTAACACTGGTTTCGTTGATTTTATCTGTATCAATCAAACAAAACGCTTGATGAGGCGAACTGACGGCAAGCTGATGCTCGCCAAAGCTAAAACTAACATTGGTTTGTTCACCGGCCTCAGAAATAACCGCATCGCCTTGTGTTGCAATCGCTAATTTATGGTCAATCACATCATCTATAATGCGTTTCACTTGTTTTTTAACCAGTGAAAAATCAAGCACCATTGATTCGTCGTTTAAATCGCCATGCATTTCAAGGTCGACGATCCAACTTTCACCCAATGGACCACGGTCTTTACAAAGGTAAGAAAAATCAATAACGGTTAGGTCTTTTACAAATAAAATCATAGATAAGCTGCGCTTTTTAACAATGCTGTAATTATAAAGGGATAACGTGGCTATTAGTAGCAAATTGTTGTAATTCAACTGTTCGGAGTTGTTTGGCGTACAAGTGTAAGCTAAAGTAGCCGGAAAAATTTAAGAAGAAAGAAGTTATGGAACAGAAAAACAGTTATAGCAAAGCCGAATTAGAAGCATGTGGTCGTGGTGAAATGTTTGGAGAAGGCAATTGCCGCCTTCCGTCAGATAATATGCTCATGATGGACCGCATCATTAAAATCGCCGATGAAGGCGGTGAATACGGTAAAGGCGAAATCATTGCTGAGCTTGATATCGACCCTAGCCTGTGGTTTTTTGACTGTCACTTTAAAGGTGACCCAGTAATGCCAGGTTGTTTAGGTCTAGACGCTATGTGGCAGTTAGTGGGCTTTTTCTTAGGTTGGTCTGGTGGTCCAGGTCTTGGCCGTGCATTAGGTGTTGGCGAAGTTAAATTTACAGGCCAAATCTTACCAACAGCTAAAAAAGTAACGTATCGTTTAAATATGAAACGTGTAATCAAGCGTAAATTATTTATGGGTCTTGCAGATGGTACGGTTGAAGTTGATGGCCGTGTAATCTATGAAGCAAAAGATTTAAAAGTAGGTCTTTTCCAAGATACTAGCGCGTTTTAATTTAAAACGAGCAGATACAAAAACGCCCACTTTGTGTGGGCGTCGTCTCCTAAAACTATGATTTAAACATTGTGCGATCTTCCATCGCTTCTCGCCATCCACCGAGCCATTGAGATCTTGGATCAATATTGTCATACGGACACATTTCTTTGGAACGACCTGCTAGGCCTGCTTTGTAACCTTGAGAATGTGCTCTTTCTAAACGATCTCTTTTTTGTCTCTTCATAGGTAATGTCCTCACCTTCTTATTAAACTAATTGGATGTTGAAGTTGGGCAAAGGCCCTTAACCAATAACTTAAAAAATTCGTAACGGTCTCACGTTACAGTTACGGTGTTTAACATTTCCTTGTTAGCAATCGTTGCTAACAAATGGAAGTGCTCTACATAGATTTAAGTTGCTCCTTTTTACATTATGAGTAAGTGAACTGGCTCAAAGGCCACATGTCTAGAAGACCATATTTATAAGGTTAGATCAAACACAGAAAACATGTTAGATAGAATAAACATGACAAATGTATGAAGATTTAATTGCATATTTGGGAAATCAATGCAGTTTTGTGTAAATAGGAAAATTATTTTTTAATGAAGTGACAATAAGCGAATAAATATTTTTATTTGTGTTTTTTTTAAAACAATTTTTGAACTTTATTTATTACCTCTATCTATTTGATTTTCAATGAATAGTTTCGGATTTTTCGGGTAGTAAAAGCTAGGGTGTTGATCGCAAAGAGAAAACTCACGAGTGTTTTTATACGGCAACTTCATAAAGCCCGCAATACCATGATCTTTGATCCGTACGATGTTTGCCATAATGCGGTTTAACAGATTTTCAAACAGGCCTTTTTTGCTAGGTTCTAACAAGCGATAGTAATAATGCACTTTGATACGTTCAGGCAGCGACTCAATAATAATGCAACCTGTATGGTGAATTTGGTTTAAGCCAAAAACTGCTTTTAAAATTTCATTGGGTAACGTTAGTTGTTCGTCTGGGTCTTTACCATCTTCAAAATAACTGTGCGGCCTTACTATTTCGCTATCAGGCATTTCAGAGACGGAATAATGCAAGGTTGGCATTTCATCGAAAATGAGTGCACCTTCTTGGTCGCGCTCAAGCTGAATGGTTTGCCTTGCATCGAATAAACAACACTTAAACAACCCTTTTTGCTTAATGCCTTGAGCAATACGAATGGTATTGTTTACCGCTTGAGTAAAGGCTGTGCGATATGATTCATCGTGCAGCACCAAATTAGATTCAACATACAAATTATCTTCACGCCATTGATAACTTAAGCCGCCTACCACAGGATATTTAGCTAAACGTGAAATAGACGCCAAAAACGCTTTTTCAGTATCCCCCATATCCACTAAAAACTCTTTGTAGTAGCGATCAAGCTGGGCATCTTCAACCTTAGCAAGTTGCTTTTCACTGTCGGCTTGACGTAAAAATTGTTTTCGAGAGCTATACACTACGGTATCAGGCTTATCATCAAAGGGATGATGCCAAAACGGAATAAGTGCTTTGTCTTTATGAAGTGGTAAGTCAGGTAAATAGCTTTTGGCAATTTTTGGCATGTTTTTAATAAAGTAATCGCCTGATAAATCGCGAGTGGTTTTATCTTTACTGAGCATGCCATCGATAATACTGGCAAACTCAACCGGTAAGCCTAAACTTTTAGCGGGTAAGATTTGATTACCAAAACGACATGATTGTGCAGACGCTAACGCATAAAGTGTAGATGCTACACCTTGTTCATCAAAACGAGGCGAGGATTTAGCCCCCGACATCTGCTCATCACCAATAAAATAAACATCGCCCATGCGTGCATTTGAATAATTCGCATCATGGCTCATTAAATCCATCATATTGGCTGCAACGGGATTACCAAAACCGTCTTCTTGCGCAAACACACTTGAGCCCCAATCAACTAACGAAAACTGGTTTGTGTTTTCATCCCACACAATATTAGAAGGTTTAATATCACCGTGCACTATAGGCTGTTCGGTAAAGCCAGTTTTATGATTGCGAAGTGCCAGCAAAATATTGCGAAGTTCAAGACCCAGATTTACCAAAAAAGGCACTGACACGCGGCCTTGTTGTAAGCTGACTTGTTCTAGGTTATCGCCTTTCGCATAGGCCATCATTAAAATGCCCTGCTTTTTAATGCGCTCAAAGGCATAGAATTCAGGCACCATAGGATTTTTTACCTGAGAAAGCATGTAGCCTTCATCTTCTAAGCGATCCCGAACACTTTGTGCAAGGGTAATACGTGAAAACTTAAATACGCATTCTTTACCTTGAGTATTGGTGCCAACAAAAACAAAACCAAATGCGCCTGAGCCAATTACTTTAACGTGATGGTAGCCAAGTTTTTCTAGCTGCTTTTCGCAAATTTTCAGCCATTGCTTATGTTTTTTAGCATCAATGTGTGAAAGCAAATAAATTGATTGCTCTTCATTGATATAAAAATTACGAATGGCTTTAGACATGAAAGGAAATAAACTGTGTTTTTATTGATTATAAAGAAAAAAACGAGTGAAAGACCACTCGTTTTTAGATTTAAACGCGCTTTAATGGTTAGAAAGTGATACCTCCATCAATTTCCATTACGCGGCCAGTAACAAAGTCATTTTCAAAAATAAAGTTCGCTGTATGCGCGATTTCATCTGCTTCACCTAAACGACCAACAGGCTTCATTTTAAGTAAACGCTCTTTCGCTTCAGGTTTCATTGCATCTGTCATGGCAGTGCGGATAACACCGGGTGCAATAGCAGCTACACGAATACCATAACGGCCTAGTTCACGTGCCCAAGTGGTCGTCATTGCAACAACGCCGGCTTTTGATGCTGCGTAATTGGTTTGTCCCATATTGCCTGCTCGGGCCACACTCGACATATTAATAATAACGCCTTTATTCCCGTTATTAACCATATGGTTTGCCGCTTCACGGCCACACAGAAATACACCTGTTAGATTAACGTCAATGACCGATTGGAACTGCTCTAGTGACATTTTTTTGGCCACTTTGCCCTCTTTGACTTTTAAAAATAAACCGTCACGTAAAATGCCTGCGTTATTTACTAAGCCATCAATCTGACCAAAATCGCTATTAATTTGGTTAAAGGTGTCTTCAACTTCTTGTTCTTGCGTTACATTACATACGTAAGTGCGAATAACGCCCGTTGTGGTGCCTAATTCAGATTTCGCATTTGCAAGCATCTCTTCTTGCATATCAATAAGGGCAATACTCGCGCCTTTATCTGCAAAATGTTTTGCCATCGCAAGCCCTAAACCTTGCGCACCTCCGGTAATAACAATGTTTTTACCATTTACTTGCATATTATGAATCCTTATTAAACAACTTAAAGATTGAAGAGAAATCGAGATTACCCATCTCTTGATTTTGCATTAACTGATATAAGCTTTGCGATAAACGGCCAAGTGGTACATTTGATTGACTGCTGCTTGCCGTATCCATAGCAAGGCCAAGATCTTTTGCCATTAAATCAACCATAAAGCCACCTTTATAGTCATTTGAGCTTGGCACATTTTCAAGCACATTCGGGCAAGGGTTATATAATTCTAACGTCCAGTTACGGCCAGAACTTTGCAGCATAATGTCTGACAAAACCTTAGGATCAAGGCCGTTGTCGATACCCATTTGAAGCGCTTCGCTGGTACCGGCCATTAAAATTGCAAGTAGCATGTTATTACAGATTTTAGCCACCTGCCCTGCACCGTGGTCGCCCGCATGGAAAATGTTTTTACCCATGTCAGCTAAAACGGTTTTTGCATTTTCAAACTCAGTAACACTGCCGCCCACAATAAAAGTTAACGTGCCATTCGTCGCGCCCGCTACGCCACCAGAAACAGGTGCATCTACAAAACTAACGCCACGTTTGGCAAGTTCGCTTGCAACAAATTTAGCCGTATCCGCATCAATGGTGCTGCAATCAATCACTTGTGTATTATTTGTAAGCGCAGCGCCAACACCGTTTTCATCTAAATAAATAGACTTAACGTGCTTGCCAGCAGGTAGCATAGTAATGACAAAGTCTTTCTCTTCCGCACATGCTAAGGCAGTTGTGGCGCTATTAGCACCTTTTTCAACCAGTTCAGACACTGCTGAGTCATTTAAATCAAATACCGTAACTGCATGACCTGCTTTTACAAGGTTTGCAGCCATCGGGCCGCCCATGTTACCTAAACCAATAAATCCAATATTTGCCATGATTATTCCTATAAATCCGTTAGTGGATGCCCGTTTGACCATTCAACATTAAAGAATGATGCAATCACATCGCTATCTACATTGCTGATGGCGTCAAATTGCCATTGAGGTGCATTGTCTTTATCAATCAGTAATGCGCGCACACCTTCTTTAAATTCACCAAGTTGACCACAACGTACGCTCATACCTAGCTCCATTTGAAAGCAGGCTTTGAGTGATAAGCCATTTGCACGATTAAGCTGTTGATATACTAGATGTGCACCCAGTGGGCTACCATGTGAAAGGCCTTTTTGCGCACGTGTTAGCCATTTATCGTCTGTTTCAAACGATAAAATGGCATCTACTTTATCGGTAAGTTCGTCTACTTCTGCCATTGCAGCAAATACTGCGTTGTGCGATTCAACATTGGCTGGCAGGTTAATATCACTTTTCGCGTTAAACGTTGTTAATAAATGACTTAATGCTTGATGGTTTTCATCAGCATTGGTTGACCACTTTGTACTTATAAGTGAATCTATTAGCTCACTTTTAAACTGATGCTCGATTACGGTATCGCCTAAACCAATATAAAGCGCATCTTGGGCATTCACCGATGCACCGGTTAATCCCAAAAATAAGCCTACTTGCGTTGGCATTTTATTTAGAAAATAGCTGCCACCGACATCAGGGTATAAACCAATGGTAAGTTCAGGCATAGCGATACGCGATGATTCAGTTAACACACGGTGAGATGCACCAGCCATTAAACCAAGGCCGCCACCCATAATAATGCCATTACCCCACACACAGATTGGTTTTGCATAATTATGAATAAGGTAATCTAAACGATACTCTTTAGTGAAAAACGTCTCAATGTAATTGCTTGGCTCGCCGGTATGCATTGCATTGTACAAGCTAACTACATCACCACCGGCGCAAAACGCTTTATCGCCCGCACCTTGTAACAGCACCATGCTAACCTTTTCATCACTTTGCCAATCAAGTAACTGGTTATAAAGCAGCTCAATCATTTCAAGATTAAGCGCATTAAGTGCCTTTTCAACGTTTAAGGTTGCGATACCGATAACAAAGCCGTTATCGGTATTTTTTGTTTCAAACGTAACAACAGCCATTAGCCGTTCACCCAGTTTGCTTTACGCTTTTCTAAAAAGGCATTCACGCCTTCTTTTTGATCTTGCGTATCAAATAGGTTGATGAAAAGTTCACGTTCAAGTGGTAAAGCTGAACTCATAGTGCCTGAGCGGCTATGTTGGATCAGTGATTTACACGCAGCAACCGAAGTTGGGCTTTGTTCTTCAACTTGTTTTGCAAGCGCAATTGCTTTATCAAACGCTTCGCCTTTAGCAACAACCTCTTCCACAAGTCCAATATTATGGGCTTTCTCGGCAGTTAATCGCTCACCACATAAAATCATGCGTTTCGCCCAGCCTTCTCCAACAAGCCATGCAAGGTTTTGCGTACCGCCAGCACAAGGTAATAAACCCACTTTTGCTTCAGGCAATGCCATTTGCGCTTGTTCTTCAGCAATGCGTAAATCACATGCAAGTGCAACTTCTAAACCGCCACCCATGGCATAACCGTTAATCGCTGCAATAGATACACCACGGAAATTACTTAACGCTTCAAACGCCTGGCCAAAAATAATAGACATTTCAGCGGCAACGCCTTTGTCGCCACTTGCAAATAGGTTTAGGTCAGCGCCAGCTGAGAAGAATTTTTCACCTTCCCCTGTGATCACAAGCGAATACACATCTTTATTGTTATTCAGATCAGCGACCATATCACGCAATTGCGTTAGTGTTTCTTTGGTCCACGTATTTGCCGGTGGATTAGACATAGTAACAACTGCGATATGCCGTTCAATCGATAATTTGATTTGTGCGCTCATTGTGCTCTCCTTACAAAATCTCTTGTGAACCTTCAGCCAAAATACGACGACCAATAATTAGGCGCATAATTTCATTTGTGCCTTCTAAAATTTGGTGTACACGCACATCACGGAAGTGACGCTCTAACGGGTATTCTTTGATGTAACCATAACCACCGTGAAGTTGCAGTGCATCGTCACATACTTTAAAGCCAACATCGGTTGCATAGCGTTTTGCCATTGCACAATACGTGGTGCGCTCAGGATCTTTTTCATCCAATTTAAATGCAGCAAGGCGTACCATTTGACGGGCAGCTACCAGTTCTGTGCTCATATCAGCAAGTTTAAATTGAAGTGCTTGGAATGCTGCTAATGGTTTGCCAAATTGCTTACGCTCAAGCATATATTCTTTAGCTGTGTTAAGTGCTTGCTGCGCAGTACCAATTGAACAGGTCGCAATATTAATGCGGCCGCCATCTAAGCCCATCATGGCAAATTTAAAGCCTTCGCCTTCTTGACCAAGTAAGTTTTGTTTTGGAATACGTACACCATCAAACGAAATAAGACGTGTCGGTTGCGCGTTCCAACCCATTTTTTCTTCTGCTTTACCGTATTCAATACCTGCAGCATTGGCATCAACTACAAACGCCGAAATACCTTTCGGGCCATCTTCACCAGTGCGCGCCATAACTACTAATAAATCTGTTTCGCCTGCACCTGAAATAAACATTTTAGAACCAGAAATAACGTATTCATCCCCTTCTAAAACCGCTTTGGTTTTAAGAGATGCGGCATCTGAACCGGAACCTGGCTCTGTTAAACAATACGATGCAAGCAATTGCCCCATCACAAGTTCATCACAATACTGCGCTTTAACTTCATCAGTACCAAAGCTTGCAATCATCCAAGTTGCCATATTGTGAATGGTCAACATCGCAGTGGTTGCCGTGCATCCCATTGCCAACTGCTCAAAAATAATGCTCGAATCAAGACGCGATAAACCAAGACCGCCAGCTTCTTCAGGCGTATATAAACCACAGAAACCTAGTTCACCGGCTTTTTGGATTACGTCTTTTGGAAAAATATGTTCTTGATCCCACTTGCCCGCATTTGGTAGTAATTCGCTCATCGCAAATTGTTTAGCGGTTTCTGCAAACGCTTGTTGATCTTCTGTTAGATTAAAATTCATAGTCACCCCTTTGAACGGCAGATAAGGCAAATGCCTTATCGTAGGTTGATACTCATATTTGGACCGGTTGCGATATCATCTTCAAACCAGCGTGCAGTAATTGTTTTAGTCTCAGTGTAAAAGCGAACACCTTGTTTACCATAGGTATGTTGGTCGCCGTAGAATGAGCCTTTCCAACCAGTAAATGAGAAGAAAGGAAGTGGTACCGGAATTGGCACATTAATACCTACTTGGCCTACTTCAATTTCATGCTGGAATTTACGTGCTGCCGCACCGCAAGCTGTAAATAAAGACGTACCATTACCGTATGGGCTTTCGTTGATGATTTGGATTGCTTCATCAAGCGTATCAACGCAAATACACGCAAGCACAGGACCGAAAATTTCTTCTTTATATAAGTCCATTTCGCGCGTTACATCAGTAAATAACGTTGGGCCTACCCAGTTACCTTTGTCATAACCTTCAACAACAAAGTCAGAGCCATCAATTAAACACGTTGCACCTTGCGCTTTACCACTTTCAATAATTGATAAAATACGTGCTTTTGCTTGTGGCGATGTTTGTGGGCCATAGGCTGCTTCTGGGTCATTCCAAACGCCAGGACGTACTTTGGTAAATTCTTCTTTTAATTCGTTAATCCACTCTTTTGATTGACCAACAAATACAGCAACTGAAATACCCATACAGCGCTGACCAGCCGCACCAACAGATGCACCAACAAGGTTTGAAATAGCGCGCTCTTTTTTCGCATCAGGCATAATTACCATGTGGTTTTTAGCACCAACACAGGCTTGAACACGTTTAAGATTCGCTGTACCACGTGAATAAATGTACTCACCAACACCACATGAACCAACAAATGAAATTGCACGTACACTTGGCTCATCTAAAATACGGTCTACTTGGTGTTTTGTACCATGAATAACCTGTAATACACCTTTAGGTGCGCCAGCTTCTTCAAACAGTTCAACTAAACGCATTGGTGTAAGCGGATCTTGCTCAGACGGTTTTAAAATAAAGGTATTACCGCAAACAATCGCCATTGGGAACATCCAAAGTGGGATCATCGCAGGAAAGTTAAATGGTGTAATACCAGCACACACACCAAGTGGCTGCATATACGAATAGGTATCGATATTACGCGCTACGTTTTCAACGGTTTCACCCATCATTAATGCAGGCGCGTTAGCTGCTTGTTCAACAACTTCAATACCACGCCACACATCGCCTTTAGCATCTTCAAAGGTTTTGCCTAATTCGTGACAAATAATGGTTGCTAGCTCGTCATGGTGTTCTTTTAAAAGTGCTGCGTAGCGCATCATAATGCGTGCACGTTCTGTTACAGGAACATCTTTCCACGTTTTAAACGTTTCTTTAGCAGAGGCAATTGCTTCATCAATTTCGCTGTCTGTTGCTAATGGCACTTGTGCCAGCACTTCTTGGTTAGCTGGGTTTACAACATCTAACCATTCATTTGATCCCGATTGGCGCATTTCGCCATTAATATATAAAGGAACCTTTACCATTATTCTTCTCCCCAAATAAAAAAAGGCGCATCAACGCGCCTTTAATTTTTAATTATTTTACTTCGATTGCCATTGCGACCGCTTCGCCACCACCAATACATAGTGATGCTACGCCTTTATTTAGGCCACGGTTTTTCAGCGCATGAATAAGCGTTACTAAAATACGCGCGCCACTGGCACCAATTGGATGCCCAAGTGCACACGCACCGCCATTCACGTTTACTTTATTGTTATCAAGTTGCATTTCGTTAATAGCAAGCATAGTTACCATGGCAAATGCTTCATTAATTTCCCAAAGATCAACGTCTTCTTTTGACCAGCCTGCTTTGTCTAACACCTTTTCCATCGCACCAATTGGCGCTGTCGTAAATTCAGCTGGAATATGAGAATTTGTTGCATGGGCTTTAATTTCACACAGTGGTGTTAAACCAAGTTCTGCTGCTTTTGACGCTTTCATTAAAACAAGTGAAGCTGCACCGTCAGAAATTGACGATGAGTTTGCTGCTGTAATGGTGCCGTCTTTTGCAAATGCAGCGCGTAGGCTTGGAATTTTCTCAGGACGCGCATTACCTGGCTGCTCATCAATTGCTACTGTCACATCACCTTTACGGCTTGAATAGGTATGTGGCGCAATTTCACCTTCAAATGCACCACTTTCAATTGCAGCGTTGGCTTTAGAAAGAGATGAAATGGCAAACGCATCCATATCGTCACGGGTTAAACCGTACTTATCAGCCGTTTCTTGAGCAAAACAACCCATTGCTTTGTTGTCGTAAGCATCTTCTAAGCCATCGGCCATCATATGATCTTTAATTTCACCATGACCCATACGGAAACCGCCACGTGCTTTTGGTAAGAAGTAAGGTGCGTTACTCATGCTTTCCATACCGCCAGCAACCGCAACGTTAATGCTGTCTGCTTTAATTAAGTCATGGGCTAACATCGCTGCTTTTAAGCCTGAACCACATACTTTATTAATAGTTGTTGCGCCTGTTGCTAAATTAAGCCCTGCCTTTATCATTGCTTGACGTGCAGGTGCTTGGCCAAGACCTGCAGGTAATACGCAGCCCATAATGACTTCGTCAATCATATCAGCGTTTAAATCACAGCTTTCAATACTACTTTTAATTGCTGTAGCACCTAAATCAGTTGCATTTACCGATGATAAAGCACCCATAAAACCGCCCATTGCAGTGCGTTTTGCACTCACAATTACAACCGGATCGATTTGAGAATTTTCAACAGACATTTGTTATCTCCAAAATTTATATGTTTTCAGCATACATAAAAATTACGTTTACGCAAACGTAAATCTAGATGTCATACCTTTTATAGTGTTAAGAAATAATGACAATGAATGGCAACTATGTATTGAAATTAAGGCGGTAAGCTTGGTAAAGCTCGTTGGCGAACCAACATTTATTGCATATACCTACGACTAATTGGGGTAGATAAATACTCTCTCCCAAGTATGCAGCTTTACCTTTACGTAAACTTCACTTATAGTTAATTACCAAATTAATGAGGTGTAGTTTAGATGAGTACAGAAAATACAGAACAGACCTTTAGTATTAGCGAACTTGCGAAAGAATTTGACATAACAACTAGAAGCATTCGTTTTTATGAAGACCAAGGTTTGGTTACGCCCCGCCGTCAAGGGCAAACACGTATCTATAGTAAACGCGATAAAGTGCGTTTAAAACTGATCTTACGAGGTAAACGCCTAGGATTTACGCTAGCTGAAACAGGCCGTTTGTTCGAGCTGTATGATGCCGACAAATCAAGTGCAACTCAACTTAAAATTATGCTTGAGCTAATCTCTGATAAAAAAGCACATCTAGAACAGCAAATGGATGACATTAAAGTTGTTTTAATGGAACTGGTTACCGCTGAACGACGCTGTCGTGACACACTTAAAAACCTAGACGACGCTTAAAATAATAATCACACCTTATGACAACAATACATCAATAGGATACACACAATGAGCACCGTTTCTCTTTATAAAGAATTAAATTTTGGTCTTGGTGAAACAGCCGACATGATCCGTGACCACGTAAATAGTTTTGCAACTAATGAAATTGCCCCACTCGCTGAAAAAACTGATATCGACAATATGTTCCCAAATCAGCTTTGGCCAAAGTTTGGTGAAATGGGTTTATTGGGCTTAACCGTTGATGAAGAATTTGGCGGTTCTAACCTAGGTTACCTTGAACATGTAATTGCAATGGAAGAAATCAGCCGTGCCAGTGCGTCAATCGGTTTAAGCTACGGTGCACATTCAAATTTATGTGTAAACCAAATTGCCCGTAACGGTAACCAAGTGCAAAAAGAAAAATATTTGCCAAAACTTATTTCAGGTGAACACATTGGTGCGCTTGCCATGAGTGAACCAAACTCTGGCTCAGACGTTGTTTCTATGCGTTTAAAAGCCGAAAAGCGTGGCGATAAATACATTCTCAACGGTAATAAAATGTGGATCACCAATGGTCCAGATGCAGATACCTTTGTTATTTACGCAAAAACGGATTTAGAAGCGGGCCCGAAAGGCATTACAGCTTTCATCGTTGAAAAATCGTATCCAGGTTTTAGTCAAGCACAAAAACTCGATAAATTAGGTATGCGTGGCTCAAACACTTGTGAGCTTGTGTTTGAAGATTGTGAAGTACCAGAAGAAAACATTCTTGGCGAGTTAAACCAAGGTGTAAAAGTGCTCATGAGCGGCCTTGATTACGAGCGTGTTGTGCTTGCAGGTGGTCCACTTGGCATTATGCAAGCGTGTATGGACATTGTTGTACCTTATATTCACGAGCGTAAGCAGTTTAATACTGAAATTGGTAACTTCCAGCTAATTCAAGGCAAGATTGCTGATATGTATACGCAAATGAATGCCGCACGTTCTTACGTTTATACCGTTGCAAAAGCCTGTGACCGTGGTGAAACAACCCGTAAAGATGCTGCTGGCGCAATTTTATATGCCGCAGAGCTGGCTACCAAAATGGCACTTGATGCAATTCAAATTCTAGGTGGTAACGGTTACATCAATGAATATGCCACAGGCCGATTACTGCGTGACGCAAAGCTCTATGAAATTGGTGCGGGTACATCTGAAATTCGCCGTATGCTGATTGGTCGTGAACTATTTAACGAAAGTAAATAGGATGTACCATGACCATATTAACTTCAAATATTAACCCGCTTGATTCTGACTTTTTAGCAAAAGCTGAATCAATGCAGCTACTGGTTGATGACTTAAAAGCTAAAACGCAAGAAATCACCCAAGGTGGTGGCGAAAGCCTTGTTGAACGTCATCGCAGTCGCGGTAAATTATTTGTCCGTGACCGCATTAATTGTTTATTAGACGAAGGTTCACCGTTTTTAGAAGTATCGCAATTTGCAGCTTTTGGCGTGTATCCAGAGCAAATCCCATGTGCTGGCGTAGTCGCAGGCATTGGCCGCGTTAAAGGCGTTGAATGTATGATCATCGCAAACGACGCAACAGTTAAAGGCGGTACCTACTTCCCTATTACGGTAAAAAAACACCTGCGTGCACAAGAAATTGCAGAGCGTTGTCATTTACCGTGCATTTATCTAGTTGATTCAGGTGGTGCTAACCTGCCTGAGCAAGATGAGGTATTCCCAGATAAACTGCATTTTGGCCGTATTTTCTATAACCAAAGCCGTATGTCAGCAAAAGGTATTCCGCAAATTGCTGTGGTAATGGGCTTATGTACCGCAGGTGGCGCTTATGTACCAGCAATGGCAGATGAAAGTATTATCGTTAAAGAGCAAGGCACCATCTTTTTAGCAGGTCCGCCTCTTGTAAAAGCAGCAACAGGTGAAGAAGTATCAGCCGAAGAACTTGGCGGCGCAAATGTGCACTGTAAAACATCTGGTGTTGCCGATCACTACGCTGAAAATGATGAGCATGCCCTTTCAATTGCACGCCAATGTGTATCGCGTTTAAATCATACACGCCCTACTGCCCCAATTTTAACAAGTTTCAAAGCTCCTCGTTATGATGCGAAAGAAATTTACGGCATAGTAGGTACCGACCTTAAAAAACCATTTGATGTTCGTGAAGTGATTGCCCGTGTTGTCGATGATTCATCGTTTGATGAATTTAAACAGTACTTTGGCGAAACCTTAGTCACCGGCTTTGCTGAGATCTTTGGTATGCCCGTAGGTATTGTTGCCAACAACGGAATTCTTTTCTCAGAATCAGCGCAAAAAGGCGCGCACTTTATTCAACTTTGTGCTCAGCGCAATATTCCATTAGTGTTTTTACAAAATATTACCGGCTTTATGGTGGGTAAAAAATACGAAGCTGAAGGCATCGCAAAACACGGTGCGAAAATGGTAACAGCTGTAAGCTGCGCTGATGTGCCGAAGTTCACTATTTTAATTGGTGGTTCGTACGGTGCTGGTAACTATGGCATGTGTGGCCGTGCATTTGAGCCAACCATGATGTGGATGTGGCCTAATGCTCGTATTTCAGTAATGGGTGGTGAACAAGCCGCTGGCGTATTAACCCAAGTAAAACAAGATGGTTTAAAACGTAAAGGCCTTGCAATGAGCGATGATGAAGTTGCGGCATTCAAAAAGCCTATTATTGCGCAGTATGAAGAACAAGGTCATCCGTATTATGCCAGTGCACGATTATGGGATGACGGCATCATCGACCCTGCTGAAACACGAAACGTACTCGGACTTGCTTTAAGTGCAGCTAAAAATGCGCCAGAGCAAGAATCGAAGTTTGGCGTATTTAGAATGTAGGAGTAAGTGATGTCTGTAACCTTAACAATAACAAAGCAGAAAGTTGCGACGCTTACAATTGAACGCAGCGAAGTACATAACGCATTTGACGCACACACCATCGCACAACTTATTCAACAAATTGAATATGCCAACACTTTAGATATTCGCGCGTTAGTTTTAAAAGGCGAAGGTAAGCATTTTAGTGCTGGTGCTGATTTAAACTGGATGAAATCCATGGTGTCTAATACGTTTGAAGATAACGTAGCGGATTCAATGGAGCTTGCCCGTTTAATGCAGGTACTGTTTGAAACCAAAGTGCCTACCTTATGTTTAGTACAAGGCGCGGCTTTTGGTGGTGCCCTAGGTTTAATTGCCTGTTGTGATATTGCGGTAGCTAATGAAAAAGCGAAATTTTGCCTAAGCGAAGTAAAACTTGGTCTTATTCCCGCAGTTATAAGCCCATATGTAATTAATGCAATTGGTGAGCGACAAGCGCGTCGTTATTTCCAAACGGCTGAAGTGTTTTTTGCCGATAAAGCTCTTGCCCTTGGTTTAGTTCATGAAGTATCAGATTCACCAGAAGATACACTCGACACCCTACTTCATGCAATTTTACAAAACGGACCTGAGGCTACAAAGCAAGCAAAACAGCTTATTTGTGATGTAGCAAACAAATCGATTGATAACGATTTACGACAACTGACTGCAGAACGTATTGCCCAAATTCGTGTATCGGATGAAGGACAAGAAGGTCTGCAAGCCTTTTTTGATAAACGCAAACCTAGCTGGCAATAGAGAGCATCACCATGATTAATAAACTTTTAATAGCAAACCGCGGTGAAATTGCGTGTCGTATTATCAAAACAGCACGTCGTCTAGGCATTAAAACAGTTGCGGTTTATTCCGACGCTGATATTCATGCCGAGCATGTAAAATCAGCGGACGAGGCCTACCATATTGGCGCAGCACCAAGCCGTGAATCTTATTTAGATGGCGATAAAATTATTAATGTTGCGCTTAAAGCAGGTGTAAATGCAATTCACCCGGGCTATGGTTTTTTATCAGAAAACACACATTTTGCTGATAAGTGCGAGCAAAATAACATTATTTTCATTGGTCCAAGCAGTGAAGCGATTAACGCTATGGGGTCAAAATCACGCTCAAAAGAGCTGATGTTTGAAGCCAATGTGCCGCTTGTACCCGGTTACTATGGTGAAAACCAAGACCCAGCATTTTTACTTACAGAAGCGGAAAAAGTGGGCTTTCCAGTTTTAATTAAAGCGACCTATGGCGGTGGCGGTAAAGGCATGCGTGTGGTACGCGATAGCGCATCATTTAACAAAGAGTTAGAAGGTGCAAAACGAGAGGCACTTGCTGGCTTTGGCAACGATAAAGTGCTGATTGAACGCTATGTTGAAGCACCGCGTCACGTAGAAGTGCAAGTGTTTGCAGATAACTTCGGTAACTGTATTTATTTAGGCGATCGCGACTGTACACTGCAGCGTCGTCACCAAAAAGTGATTGAAGAAGCCCCAGCGCCTGGTTTAAGCGCTGAGCTTCGAAAAGAAATGGGAGAAGCGGCGGTACGCTGCGCCAAAAAAATTAACTATAAAGGCGCAGGTACCGTTGAATTCTTATTGTGTGGCGATGAATTCTTCTTTATGGAGATGAATACACGCTTGCAAGTAGAGCACCCTGTTACTGAATGTGTGGTGGGTCAAGATTTAGTAGAATGGCAATTAGCCGTGGCTAGTAACGAGCCGCTACCGCTAGAGCAAGACCAAGTAGTGATTTCTGGCCATGCTTTCGAAGCGCGTATCTACGCAGAAGAGCCAAGTGATGACTTTATGCCATCTTCAGGTGTATTAAGCCTATTTGATATGCCAAATGAGCATGCAAGTGATCTTTCAGCAGTAAGAATCGATACGGGTGTAATTGAAGGTTCTGAAATCTCGGCATTTTACGATCCGATG
This sequence comes from Pseudoalteromonas sp. XMcav1-K, assembly GCF_044005875.1. NCBI lineage: Bacteria > Pseudomonadati > Pseudomonadota > Gammaproteobacteria > Alteromonadales > Pseudoalteromonadaceae > Pseudoalteromonas > Pseudoalteromonas sp. XMcav1-K. The sequence goes on from NZ_JBIPJE010000043.1 coordinate 355,278, forward strand.
ATTGCAAAACTGATTGTGCATGGTGCCAATCGCACAGTTGCGTTGCGCCAGCTATCACTTGCCCTTGAGAAAACAGCCATTTCAGGTGTTGCGACTAACGTAAGCTTTTTGCATACCTTAGCAAATCACCCAAGTTTTATTGAAAGCCCAACTAGCACCCATTTTATAGATGATCACATTAGTGAGCTAACGCAAAAAGATGAACAAGAACAGACTCTGCAATTAATAATGGCGGCGCTTGTTTATATTAATGCAAATACGTGTCAAACAAGTACATCACCTTGGAATACGCTTACCGCATTTAGCTTAAATGCCAGTAATCATTATACCTTGCCATTTGTTGATTTTAACCTTGAGTGCCAGCGTAATAACGATGCTATGACCTTGGTTTACGATACTGAACACTTTGCAGTAAATGCCGATTTTAACGGTAACAACCTCACCGCATTTATCAACGGTGAGAAACACACGGCGAAGTTTGTATTAGATGAGCAGTCTATTGCGATTATGCACAGTGGTAACACTCACCAATTTGCATTGAAAAGTAAGCACTATGTGGCTGAAAAACAAAATGATGGTAATAGTTTACAAGCACCACTTAATGGCACAGTAGTCAAGCAAGTGGCAAGCGTAGGCGATAACCTTAAACAAGGTGATGCAGTTATTATTATTGAAGCGATGAAAATGGAATACACCTTAACGGCACCATTTGATGGCCAGTTAAGCCAATTTTATTTTGCTGAGGGCAATCTTGTATCGCACGGTGACCTACTTGCTAAAGTTGAGGAAGCGTAATGCAACCAAAGTTTGTAAAAGTAGTTGAAGTAGGCGCTCGTGATGGCTTGCAAAATGAAGGTTCAGTTTCAACACAAGATAAAGTTTCGCTGATTAACGCTTTAGCAAAAGCGGGTGTTAAGCATCTCGAAGCCGGAGCTTTTGTGTCACCCAAATGGGTGCCACAAATGGCTGATTCTAGCGATGTATTACGCCAAATTGATAAAAGTGCACTCACTACATTCAGCGCACTTACACCTAATTTAAAAGGCGCTGAGCTTGCATTTAATGCAGGCGCAAATGAATTTGCCATATTCACTGCGGCAAGCGAAGCCTTTACCCAAAAAAACATTAATTGCTCGATTGATGAATCCATAGCACGTTTTCAACCTGTAATGGATTTTGCTAAGCAACATAATATTCCGGTACGTGGTTATGTGTCGTGTGTTATGGGTTGCCCCTACGATGGTGCTGTTAGCCTTGATACTGTTGTAAAAGTAACCAAAAAGCTTTTAGCTATGGGCAGTTACGAAGTATCGCTGGGTGACACCATAGGTGTTGGCACACCTCAATCTACCGAACAATTATTAAACGCCCTGCTTGAGCAAGTATCCGCTGACAAGTTAGCTGTACACTTTCACGATACCTACGGCCAAGCACTTGCTAACGTGTATACCGCGCTTAATATGGGCATTAAAACCGTCGATTCAGCGGTTGCAGGCCTTGGTGGCTGCCCTTATGCTGCTGGTGCGTCAGGAAATCTTGCCACTGAGGATTTAATTTATATGCTTAATGGACTTGGCATTGAGCATGGAATTGATTTAGAAATGCTAGCCCAAGCAGGTTGGCAAATTAGTGAAGCATTAAATAAACAACCAACAAGTAAAGTTTCACTGGCATTACAAGCCAAACTAACTTAACCGATTTCTCGCCCTACTCGTTCAGGAGAATTTTATGGCAGGTTTTAATAAGGTCGTCGACAATTATCAAGACGCACTTGAAGGCATTAAAGACGGCGATACTGTTATCGCAGGCGGATTTGGCTTATGTGGTATTCCAGAGGGCTTAATCGCAGAAATTAAACGTAGAAAAACCACTGATCTTACCGTGGTTTCAAATAACTGTGGTGTGGATGATTTTGGCTTAGGTATTTTATTACACGATAAGCAAATTAAAAAAATCATCGCATCATACGTTGGTGAAAACGCGATTTTTGAACAGCAGTTACTTAACGGTGAAATTGAAGTTGAGCTAACACCACAAGGTACGCTTGCCGAGAAAATGCGTGCTGGCGGAGCCGGTATCCCTGCGTTTTATACCGCAACGGGTTACGGTACACCGGTGGCTGAGGGCAAAGAAGTAAAAGAGTTTGACGGTCGCCCGTATATTCTTGAAGAGTCAATTACCGGTGAATTTGCCATTGTAAAAGCGTGGAAAGCAGATCGCTACGGTAACTTGGTGTTTCGCCACACAGCAATGAATTTTAACCCTATGGCCGCAACAGCAGGTAAAATTACCGTAGCTGAAGTGGAAGAGATTGTTGAGCCTGGTGAACTATCACCAAGCGAAATTCACACCCCAGGCATTTATGTTAACCGCGTGATTAAAGGTAACTTTGAAAAACGCATCGAACGTGTAACTACAAAAGACTAGGAGGCAACATGGCGTTATCAAGAGAACAAGTTGCAATGCGTGTTGCACAAGAACTACAAGACGGTTATTACGTTAATTTAGGCATTGGTATTCCTACCTTAGTGGCAAACTATGTACCCGATGGTATGGAAGTCATGCTGCAGTCTGAAAATGGTTTGTTAGGTATGGGTCCATACCCTACACGTGACCAAGTTGACGCGGATATGATCAACGCGGGTAAAGAAACCGTTACAGCAGCCATAGGTGCGGCAATATTTAATAGTGCCGAAAGCTTTGCAATGATCCGTGGTGGTCATGTAGATTTAACAGTACTTGGTGCCTTTGAGGTTGATCAACAAGGAAATATTGCTTCTTGGATGATCCCTAAAAAGCTTGTTAAAGGCATGGGTGGCGCAATGGATTTAGTGGCAGGTGCAAAAAATATTGTCGTTACCATGACCCACGCCAATAAACACGGTGAATCAAAGTTACTTGAATCATGCACGTTACCACTGACAGGCGTTAACTGCGTTAAGAAAATCGTAACCGATTTAGCCGTGTTAGAAGTAAAAGACGGTGCATTTTATTTGTTAGAGCGCGCACCTGGTGTAAGTGTTGATGAAATTATCAGTAAAACGGCTGGTAAGTTAATTGTTGAAGGTGATATTCCTGAAATGAAAGTATAAACCGCTTACACAGTAACAGTTCCTCATTCCCGGTGTAATGAACACTGAGAAACCCAACAAAAACCCCTCAATTGAGGGGTTTTTTCTTTAACCCTATCGACAAAACGACTTAATAAATTTATCACGTCGCATTAAAAGGCTAATAAATGTCTTTGTTAAAGCCAAAATCTAGTTTTTTGATTAACTGCATAAACTAGCTCAAAAATACTTTTTTGTGCGAAAAACACACTAAATTATCGATTTGATAATATTCATTGTAAATCATCGTTAATTATTAATAATCCAATCATTGAGAGCTTATATTTTTAACGAATTCACAATCAAATTGATAAATCATTATTTTTTGTTCATTTTGATGTGACATTTGATTTTTGGTTTGGTACAAATTAATTAACAAACTTATCCAAGATAAGAAAAATTGACAGGAATGAGGAAAGAAGTATGTGTTCAATTTTTGGCGTACTAGACATTAAATCAGATGCAGCGCAGTTGCGTTCACAAGCAATCGAAATGTCGAAGTTACTTCGTCACCGTGGCCCAGATTGGTCGGGCGTATATTCATCAGAAAAAGCAATTTTGGTACACGAGCGTTTAGCCATCGTTGGTGTTTCAAGTGGCGCGCAACCACTTTATAACCCAGAGCAGACACACGTACTGGCAGTAAACGGTGAAATTTATAACCACAAACAATTAAAACAAGATCTAAGCGTAGACTTTGAATTTCAGACCGAATCAGATTGTGAAGTCTTACTGGCTCTTTATAAACAAAAAGGGCCTGAATTCTTAGATGACCTAAACGGCATTTTTGCATTTTGTTTATACGATGAAGAAAAAGACGCATACTTAATTGGCCGTGATCACATTGGTATTATTCCACTTTATACCGGTCATGATGAGCATGGTAACTTTTATGTTGCATCTGAGATGAAAGCCCTTGCACCTATTTGTAAAACCATTGAGGAGTTTCCTCCAGGTCATTACTTATGGAGTCAAGATGGTGAAATTCGCCCTTATTACGCACGTGACTGGCAAAGTTATGATGCGGTAAAAGATAACGAAGCAAAAGTAAGCGATGTAAAAGAAGGCTTAGAAGCGGCAGTTAAACGTCAATTGATGTGTGATGTGCCTTACGGCGTATTATTATCGGGCGGCTTAGACTCATCGGTAATCTCAGCAATCACGCAAATGTTTGCCGCTAAACGTGTTGAGGATAACGATGAATCGAGTGCCTGGTGGCCTCAGTTACACTCTTTTTCTATTGGCTTAGAAGGTTCGCCAGATCTAGCTGCTGCACAAAAAGTAGCAGACAGCATCGGCACAGTACACCACCCTATTACCTTTACAATTCAACAAGGTATCGATGCGCTTAAAGAGGTTATCTACCACATAGAAACATATGATGTAACAACCATTCGTGCGTCTACACCGATGTATTTAATGGCACGTTATATTAAAGCCATGGGCATTAAAATGGTGTTATCAGGTGAAGGTGCTGATGAGTTATTTGGCGGTTATTTATATTTCCACAAAGCGCCAAATGCTAAAGAGTTCCATGATGAATTAAACCGTAAAGTAAGTAAGTTACACCAATTCGATTGTTTACGAGCAAACAAATCGATGGCAGCTTGGGGTGTTGAAGCGCGTGTACCATTCTTAGATAAAGAATTTGTTGATACCGCAATGCGTATCAACCCTGAAGGTAAAATGTGTAAAGACGGTAAAATCGAGAAACACATTATTCGTGAAGCGTTCGATGGCTATTTACCAGATGAAGTATTATGGCGTCAAAAAGAGCAGTTCTCAGATGGCGTTGGTTATAGTTGGATTGATACTTTAAAAGAGCATGTTGAATCAATCGTAAGTGACCAAATGATGGAAGCTGCTGCGTTTAAGTATCCGATTAACACACCACAAACAAAAGAAGCCTATTACTATCGTTCAATTTTTGAAGAGCACTTCCCAGGTGATGCTGCAGCGAAAACTGTACCACATGGTAAGTCGGTAGCCTGCTCTACTGAAGCCGCTCTTGAATGGGATGAAAGCTTTAAGAACAACGCCGATCCATCAGGTCGTGCAGCGGGTGTTCATAACGAAGCGTATTAATAATTCACTTTATATAACATGATAAAGCCCGAATTTTCGGGCTTTTTTATTTAAAACGGTCTTGGATTTTTAGTGAAAAACGCATCTAAGCCTGTAGTTGAATTAAATTTTATAACCGCTATGTAACTTATATCACTATCAATCGAAGCGGGTTTAGTAAATTCAACCTCATTGGTTACTGCGTTATTTCCCGACACTTGCCAGCTAAGAGAGAGCTTCGCATTTTTATAATGCGTTTGCGGAAAACCTGTCGCACAATAACGCTTTGGCTCTACAAGCGTGCAACTCACCATTTTCCCAGTCTCTGTTACTTTAAGTGTTACATTTTCAATGGTTTCGTTGCTGTCGTTGTAAAAAGCCAGACCCGAAACCATTAGTTGATTTTCAACATGTGAACTGCAACCAAATAACGCGCTAAATAAAGCCATAAAGGCTAAGTTACGCATATTGTTTTGCACTGTGTAATACCCCTTTACATAAAAAGAGCGCCTTTAATATCAGGCGCTCTAGCCATAAAACCATAAATAAAACACACAAACGATTATTGATTTACGGCCATTTGTGCACTTGATACTTTTCGTGCTGCCATTAAATCAAGGTTAAGTTGTTTTGATATAGAGGTTAATAATTCAAGTTCTTGCTCAATCAGTGGTAACGCATCAATATCGTAAGCTGACTGACTTATCCACGCTGGTTCAATCAGATTAGCTTTGTAACTAATTAAAAATATCGCAGTGTTATCAATAAATTCACACTCAAAGCTTTGTGCACCGGCTTTGTGCATAAACATGGTATAAAGCGCTAGGATCTGTTCCATCATCACTGGCGTAAGTATATAGCGAGCAAGCACTTGATCAGTTGAAAATACTTCGAATGCTTGTTCAAAGTAATTGTTTTCTAATTCTACTTTTTGTGTTGCTTTGGGATCTTTTGTTAGCCAATTTGCTACTTTACCGCGATCTTGCTGAACGATAGTGTGTGAATTAAAATCAAACGGCATGGTTAACTTAACCATACAGCCTTTAAACATAGCGTGTCGGCCATTATTACCACTGCGCTCAAGCTTTAGTTCACAAAATTGAAAGCCAATATTATCAAGCTCGCCAACAATGCTATCTTCTGTTTCAATGTGATCAAAACTAGGTGAGATTGCGAGCTTTTTAATCTCGTCTTTTTTGATTTCTGAGGTCAGTGAATAACTAAATTCACCATACATTTTAACTAATATCGGCATCACGTTTCGTTTGTAAAAGTGTATATAATCAAGCGCTGGTTTATACGCCCAACTGGTGCCAATACAAAACGCAAATATAAGTGTAGAAAAGAAACTACCATCGCCCCCTAGCGCAACCACTAACAAAACAATAATTACCACTGCAGGAAATACTTTAAAATTAAGCAGGCGATTTCTCTTTTCAAACTCGCTGTTAAACGAATCTCGTTGCTGCTCAATAAGGTCTAACTTTGGTTTAATCTCATGTTCAAACGTGTTTTTTAAGGTGTCTGATGCTGGCACATCGGTGGCATTTTTTTTATGACGTCTGAAACGTAATGACAATGCATCAATATATCCTTTTATTTCTTTCGACAAAAAATCTGCAAACTCATGTTTATCCGATGACATAAACTCTCCTTGTTGCTAAAAAGCCCGTAACTAGTTTAAAAGTTCTGCGGCGTTAACCGGCTGTCGTTCAGATTCAGAAATTTCGAAAAATGCCATCGCTTTTACGCCAACCATGGCGGCAATGATGTTGCCTGGAAACACTTGAATTGCGTTACGTAATACACGATTTGCGCTATTAAAATTACGTCTTGCCGCGGATATATGCGCTTCTACATCGGCATAGGTACGTTGCGCATCAAGCATTGTTGCATCCGATTTTAGCTCTGGATAATTTTCTACCGCAATCATCAAACCAGATAGCGAGTTTTCTAACTGACCTTCGAGTTTAAAACGTTGTTCGTTGTTATTGCTGCTGGCCGCATTTAATACATCAGTTCGTAAACGGGTGACTTCTTCAAGTAGCTCCTTTTCGTGTGTCATAAATTTTTTCGCGATTGCTAATACATTTGGAATTAAGTCGGTGCGTTTTTTAAGTTGCACATCAATGCCAGAGAACGCTTCTTCCATCGCGTTGCGTTTGGTTATTATTGAGACATACCACGCATAAAAAATAACAATAAAAACGACTAAAATTGAAATGAGCAACCAGTTTGCTGTGAGAAATTCAGACATAATTGTTTCCTTTTAACTTTATCAATCCTTTTAATAAACGGGCTAGTAATAGCTTGTGTATGACTTAGTAAAGCCCGTCTAGGTTTTAACCATTACCTTAACATTTAAGTACATCATTTTAAATTACCTATATATCTGGTATGTGTAATTTTGCTGCGCTATTTTAGCTCTTATTAACTGTATTTTTTCGCGTCGTTCGACGTAACGCCTAAACCGATATGCTATTCAAACTGCGATAAGCAATCATAAAATATCAACAGTTTTTAATAACTAACAATTCGTACAATGTTACTCTTTGAGGACGCATTTTCGACGTATAACTGCAGACCTGCAGCGTTATTGGGAACATCAAATTGTATTTGCGTACTGGTGACGTTTGACGGGGTTACTTTTAATGCGCCAATGACAATTTTGCTGCCTTTTGTAAAACCAACGCCGTTTAAGGTAAACGACTTGCCTTTACTAAGCGATATCTCACTGTGACCAAAAATAAGCGGAGACGCATTATTAAACGCATCGACTTTCATTTCATTTGTTTTGCTATCAGCGTCGTAAATAAACAAGGCATACTTGCCTTTTGGCACATCAAAATTAAAGGTTAATTGATTAGCGGTTACGGAATTAGGTTTAAAGTTAAATACATTATTGTGTTGATACACAACCACAACAGGATCGTTTAACGCACTGAAATTATCACCTATTAACGTAATTGAATCACCAAAACGATAGCGCCCTTTTTCTATCACGTTGTTAAAATTTCCACCCAATTCATTAATTTGAATAAAACCTTTAGCAAACGGCTTTACTTTAGAAGATGGATTTAAATCAAAGGTATCAAGTACTTTATCGTTATCACTGTCTGATGCAAAAGCATTTGCACAAAACAAACAACCCGTAATAATAGCGATAACATAACTTCTCATAATTAACTCAAATTGTGACTACTTTATTAAGTTAGTCATATACCATTTATTAATAAAGATGTTTATAAAAATATTGCACAAAAGTGCGTTTTTCTCGACTGTTAACACACAGCGTTGATAAAGACGGTGCTTTGTTTATTCAAGTACATAATTAACGATCTCGAAACTAATTTTATACCAGCCACGAAAGCGTAAAAAACAGTGGAAACAGAAAAATATAAATAACAGGCCAACGTGCGATACGATATTTGACCTTTACCCCGCGCGCCTTTAAAAACGCAATGAACAATTCTGAATTTTTGGTGTTAAATGTATGCACTCCATGAGACACGTTTAATATATCCGTTAGGGAAAAGTGCGTTGTAATGTACGGACCAAATTTGAATAATGGGGTTAGTGGTAAATAATACACGTTAATACTTACGATATTGGCATATTTTATAAAGTAGTCTTGCTGCCCTTTTAAATCAGGAATACTCACACCTTTACGGGTAATAAACACATCTGAGTTATAACAGGTACTGCGTTGAAAAAAAGCCTGTAACCACACTAACAATGTAAAAATAAACGGCGTTGCCGCTAATATAACGCTTGTTTGTGATTCCCGTGTATTATAAAGCGGCCCAGCATCGATAAAAAATGCAATAACCACTGATGCAATCAACATGATTAAAAATGAGGTAAAACGTGTATAAGGTATTCGCCGAGTATGCGCTAAACATACTTGGTGTTGGTTTTTAAGTAACTCTTCGATATTCATTTGGATATATTTTACGTGTGTTAGGAATTATTAGATGCTATATGAGTTTGATATAACAAAATCGATGCAAATAAGTTAGTTCAAATTTATCACGTATTTCTCATAATTTATTCTTGTTATAAAAAGCTATCACTGAATAATGCTCCGCTTATAGCCATTACACTAATTACCGGAATAATTAACATAAACATACGTGCCATTTTTAAAATACCAAAATGTGTTCTTTCGAAACTAAGCGGGTAACCAAAGTACGTTAGTAAATAAAGCATTGATTGAATTGGAAAATAATCCACTTTTAGTGTGATGACGTTGTTAGAGATTGACTCTATTGTTAACTGTAAGGCGCGACAAGACAGACTATGACTCGTAGTATTTTGCATATACTGCACTTTTATCTCTTTTATATCGCCTTTTGCTAAAACCAGCTGCCCTTTTTTATGACCAATTAAGCGATTTGCAGGCAGCACTAACGCACTGTTACTGACTGACACAAACAGTTTGCTACCAGTTTGATAATACAAATTCACCAGTAGCATTCGTATAACTAAATAACATGGCACAATGGGCAGATAGACTAAGGTTAAGTCTCTAAAAGCAATATTAACTATTGCAACGTAATGATTAACGAGCGGAAACAGCGAAACTGCTAACAGTAATACAAAGAAAATAAGTTCAAGCCAAAAAGGTAATGGATAAAATGTCTTTGTTACTCTTAATTGGATAACACTGTTTTCACACAGCTCGTTTTTACCGTTAAAGTCGGTGTATTTAAACCAATGTTTATTGTCGGTTGTTATCGTCTCTTCCATGGGTTGTTTACCACAATCCTTTTTATTTTAATAAGTTGATCATGTACCACTTGTTATCTAAGAGCGCGAATTTACAGTGCATCAATTCCGGTTGCTGGTGTACCTTTTGGGTTAGGGTTTTGATCTAGTTCATATACTGCCGCACTTAAGTACATCGGTGTACTGTTTTGAACTTCCGTGTATCCGTCGTAATCAAACAAACTTGTTACGCCTTTCCTCGTCGGTTCAACCTTAATTCCATCTTGCCTGTTGAGACTGTTTTTTTGCCATTTCTGCAATTAAGATATCCCTAATTTGAACTAGCTTCATTTCTAATGCATATTCTTCATCAGTAAGGAAAACTTCATAATCCGAAGCTAAACCTTGCTCATAATATAAAATAATTTCTTGATATTCATCCAGCTCAACAAGTGTGTTTAATGCACTAGTTTTAAATGCGTCGTCTTTGTTTAAAAATAATGGCGTTAGGACATTTTCTTTAATAAAGCTTTCTAACGAAAGTTCAACACTAGTCTGACCTTTTAACAATATAGTTGATAATATTTCTTGCTCGTTATGCCAAATACTCACCTTGGTCTCATCAATGTCTACCACCAACTGTTCTGGCAAATCTTGCCATGAGGCAACCTCTTGCTTTGTAGGTAATACTTTAAAAGGTCCTGTGAACCCTTGATATACAGAAGGAATATCTACTGACGTTTGCAGTGATTTACTTTCGTCGATTGCAAAGAAGACCTTGTTACTCTTTCCATATGAGTTTTCTACATGTAAATAATTAGACTGTGTATTTTGTGGGACAATAAAACTAATAGAGTTATCGCTTTGCCAAGTAACCGCTGTTTTATATTCACCAAGCACTATTTCTGATAGAGAAGTAAGGTTTTCTCCATCTATAACAACACTGGTACCGGGTGTAGCCCGTTTTTCGCTAATAGAGTAAATAAGCGGTGTTTCTGGGTGTAGTAAATGCAGCTCGACACTATTAGTTTTGTACTCGTCGGTTGCAACAAACACAGTTAACGGTTCTCCACCCAGTTCAACTGATTCATAATTTGGTACGACAATAGTGAGCTTATCAGGGTCGTTGTTGTTAATCCTTTCGTTAACGATTGGTATACGTTTATCACCTTTAAAAACAACTACAGTGGCATTTGTTAAGTCTAGATTATGGCCATGTAATGTAATAGGCCAAAAAGGACGGGCTGTGTTTACCATTGATTCCGACTCAGACAATGATAGAGTCACCTGAGTTAACACAGCATTAGTTTGTTGACTTGAATAATCAATAGGCGTTAGCGGAGCTTTATCGAATATATCGAGTACCCCATCATTGTCATCATCTATATCAACAACATTTATTAGTGAATCTCCATCGCTATCCAAAAGCTTTTCATCAGCCTCAAACGTTGCCTTGTCGGACGTACCATCGTTATCACTGTCCTTATCAATGAACGCAGGCAGTTTGTCCGCATCAAGATCCGTTGTTTTTTCAAACGTATCTTTTATGCCATCGTTATCACTGTCTTCATCTAACCAGTTTGGTACTGAATCATTATCACTATCGTGAGAAAATACATTGCGACTTGAAAAAGCATAATACTCATTGCCATCTACTACGCCATCACCGTCTGTATCTTGAACTAAGTGGTTTAAGCCTAGCGCTTGTTCCATTTCATCTGGCACGCCGTCTCGGTCTGAATCGATAAATGCGATAACCTCATATTCGAATAATTCATCATGAATACCATTCGCATCTAATATTGAGAAGTTCAGTTGTCCTTCTTCTTTTGGTCTGATATTAATCGCAGCACCCAATGGATTAACGGTATCTATTTTAAGTTTCACATGTTGAACAGCTTTACCTTCGTTAGTTAACACACCAACGGTTGGTGAAAATCTATCTGCTTGCTTCAAAACTATAAAAGTAATTAGGTCATCGTTATCAATAATCTCTTGTGTTACGTCAAATTTGAAATCATCAATATCAATATGTTGGTTAATGACCCCCTCTACTCTAAAAGGGACTGAACCAATATAGTTTGCTTCACCAACGTTATTGTTAAATTCTTCTTCTATGTGTTCAGGAAAAACCGCTTTGCTCTTGTCAAATGGAAAATCATCGTTTTCATCTAAAACGCCGTCGCCATCTTCGTCTTTGTTTTCCCAAGTGCCCTTAGGCGTTTCGAGTTGATTAAGTGGCGCTGCATACACGCCTGCGCTATATAATGTGAACGCTACTAACGCTAATCGAAAAATCATAACAATCCTTGTTACTTTATTTATGTTCACGGTTTAACCGTCATCATAAAGCGACTTTAGTAAATAAAAACGCTATAAGTGAATTCTCCACAAATCGCTATCTTTTATTTTTTCAAAAACACAACCGTCATGTGATGAAAATTTTTCCCCATTTGTCCAATTTATGAGTACTTCTGCGAAATTATCTTGCGTTTTATCTGAAAGACGCTTTTCTTTAACGATATAGTTACCGGCTTTTGACACTCTTTGTTCAAAGCGGGCTGCTTTCTTTAACAAAGCTTGCTCCGCTCTTTTAGCTTTATCACCTTCAAACCACACTTTATCTACAAATGACTTTAGAGTTTCTAAGTCTCCCTCTTTTTGCGCTTGTTGATAAACATCGCATTTTTCTATAAAAATTGGATCTTGGTTATTTTTTGCAGCGATACCGTAGTTTGGTGATGCAATTAGTGATGCGCTAGACAATGCTAGTGCAAACATAGTCCATCTAAATTTCATAACAGTCCTTGTTTAGCTTGATATGTGAATCGTTAATTATATTTGAATACGCGAATACTATTACTTTTTGCGAATTTATTGCGTACTTGCAAATACCCTTCACTACTCGACTCTGGCACTTTAAATGACAGGGAATCGTTTGACACTGCGAGAGGAGTAATGGTTTTAGCGCCAATTAACACTTTTGTATCTGTATCAAATCCTGTACCAGTTATGGTGTATTCTTTCCCTCTCGTTAAGATAACTGACGTGCTGCCGAAAATTAGCGGTGCGTCCGCTGCAAAAGGTTCGATATATAAGTCATTTGTACGCTTATCATTGCTGTAAACAAATAGCTTATATTTACCTTGCGGAACGCTAAGTTGAAAAGAAATGCCTTTATTGCTTAATTCGATCTGCTTTACGTTATAGCTTCGTACGTTATCGTAAATTACAACCACAGGGTCTTTAATCTTGTCGATGCCCATGCCGGTCAGTGTAACTGTATCACCGATGCGATAACGCCCTTTTACAATTTTGTTATTAAAGTTGCCTGATATTCGTGATAATTGAATTATCGGCAGGTCCTCAATCGACATTGTTTTAACTTTTTGCTGTGGCGAACTGTCATAGATATCAAACACTTTATCATGATCTGTGTCTTTTTCAGTTTGACTACTTAATACTGACCCAGATGCCATTACATTGGTTGTAAACAGCGAAAGAAATAATAAATTTGCTAGCTTACTCATCTTTACCCTTTGCTTAGTAATTAAATACACTGTTTTATCAGTTGAGGTCACGTTATTGTTAGAATCAAACTTGAGCGCAAGTTAACCTTTATACAAGTGTTAAATACTTCTCTAACCAATGAATTTTTGCGCTCTATTTAAGTAAGTTCAGCATATACCAGTTATTATCTATATAGCCAAACTCACAATAACCACCAACTGATTGTTCTTTTTGAGTTCTTACTATCGTTGTATCAAATGTATACCTGATTCGTAATAGCTTGGTGGCCCCCCATTTTTCATGACTCCTTCTAACTGAAGAAACCTTATGACTTTGAGGTTGCTTTATGAGCTCATAATCAGTTGTTTTAAAGTTTGCTATGCCGTTATATCGAGAGCCAAAGTACTTGTTATGTTGTTTAGTAACCAAACGTTGAAGCGCAGAGGTATTATTCGACAGTACCTCTGGTAAAAATGATTTAAACGTATCATAGTCTTGGTTCGTTACAATGTCTGACGCTGTTGCACATTGATTTTCTTGCTCACTATATTCCGAAGCGTATACGTGACTTAGTGAAAAAAAGCATACAACACAGAATAATTTTTTCATTACAACTCCTATAAAAGCCCTTAAAAAAGGGCTTTATTTAAATTAACTATCTCGCTGCACATTCGTCATCTGTTGAGCGTGCAAATTCAGATTGTTTTACCATTACTTGTTGTGTAACTGCATGATAATGAGTGCCTGATTGACCTACTTCTACTTGATAGCGCTTAACAACATCTGGACATAAATCTCTGCCTGACTGCGCATCACCGGAAACACTTATAACATCACCGCCGAACTGTATGTAGTAGGTACCAATTCCATCATCAGCTCGGATACCTGTAAGTTCAACTGAGTGTGTTCCCTCATCTAGAGATACATAGACAGGTCCTACTTTTCGTTTTGGAGAACTATTGTCATATTTAACCGCACCATTAACAGATAGTTTGTAAACGTCATCATTAAAGTTACCGTTGTCGCCAAATATAATTTCTAGCTGACTTGGGCCGAAGAAAGGATATTCGTTACTTAAATCGCCATTTACTTCTACAGTAATAAAGCCTGTTTGAACCTGATTCGGTACTTTAACTACGAGCACTTCGGTAGTGGCTGAAACAATCGTGGCACTGATCCGCGTGTCATTCGGGCCTGTGAAAGTGACTTTATTATCTGATATTTTCGTACTGAACCCGACGCCTTCAATTGTTACCTCAGTTCCGGGTGGCGCTTTGTTAGGTGTAACATTTGTGATTGAAAGACTAGAGCCAATTAGTATTTCATAACCTAGCTTTGCTTCATCGCCTCGATGTCTAACATAAACCGTAAGAGGACCAACTGCCTCTTCAATCTGCTGGATATTATCGAGTGTAAATGTTAGTTTTGTACCCTCTTTGTTTACATACTGAACATCAGTATCAAGCTCTTTACCCGTAACGCTATCAATAACAATTACTTCTGGTTCGTCGTCCCAAATCCCTTTTACAACAGCCATACCACTGCCGACAATCTCAAATGATTTTTGGGTATTATCTTTGAAAATTGTTCGTGGTGTAATGTCTGAAAGCGTTAGCCCCCACGAAACAACATAATCGATCTTTGTCGGAACCGCCGCCATATCTTTTAGTGTTTTTGCCATATCTATCATTGCGGACGCAACCATTGAGGCATCATATGCTGTGTCTATGGCCCCCCAACCAGGGAATAACTTTTTCGCAAGCTTTTCAGCGAGTGCCTTTCTAAAATCAGGCATTTGAATTTCATAGGCAGAAAGAATCGCTTGAGTAGCTGGGCCTACCGGTATGTTTGGTAGTTTACTCATATCCATCGTTAGGATTGGCTGAATTTCTTTCTTATAAAGTTCTTGACCAATATTATATGCAAGATCTTCCCAATCCTGCGCGGTCACAGTGTCCTTAGCGGCCAGAGCTTCAACCTGATCTGTGATTGCAGGCATATGCTGATACACTGCCATAATAACGTCACGTACCATTTTCGCTTTTGTTGCGTTGTCGGCTGGTATGCCAATTCCAACAGCATCAATTAGCGTATTGTAAAAGCGAATTACAATGTTATCGATGATCGTTCTAATCGCTAACATTTTCTTAGCTTTTTGGCCCGATAAATTATAACTTTCAGTACCTTTTAAACTAAAAGGACTGATGCCATAGATGCCATCTACTCCAGGCGTGATTATTTGATACAAGCAGTCTTTATAAACGCATTTATCAATTAATGAATCAGCTGACCAAAACTCTAAACCAAGGAAAGTACCACTCGTAGGCCCCATCATATCTTTATGATAAGGTGTATCGACATGCTCTTGCAGTGGGTTATTTAAAGCACCGTCTTTCAAGTTACCGGTCATGGGGTTTACCTCATATACACGATAACTTAAGTACAATTGGCTTCGGTTTTGTAACTCGACACAACCATCGTAATTGAGCACTTCGTGCCATTTAGGGTCTACGCCTTCACCACACTTATGTCCGGCAACAAACTTATTCTCAAGAAAGGTAGTTGCCTCCATAGACATATCGAAAAGCGCCCATGTTCCGTTGGTTTCAGGGTAAGAAACAATACTTGGTTCAATTGACGTATCAGTATTGGTAGAAATAAATTTATTTGTCGCGCCAGTTTCACCATTGGCTTTAGCAACTCGATGCTTTTCGGCACTGTTAGGCCTAGTTACTTTGTCTAAAATTTTACGTCCATATTGGTTCAATAGCGCAATACGCTCCTGACGAGGTTCGGTAAATGAGAAAAACGCCGAGTCTTGTTCTAAATAAGCCACAGACTGTTCGATATAGTCTTTATACTCCTCAAATTCAGCTACTTTCTCTAAAAATTCCTGTGGTCCAATACCCGCACCTAATAACATTAAATCAAGATAAGCAACCAGTGCTGAACTCGCTGTAGACTCATCACTAAATTCGATTTTACGCTGACCAGGAACCAACAATGTACTCAAATAAGTTTCACGCTCACCTTGTTGGTTTACTGTATAGCTATAAATCACTTCAGGTTGGCTACCGAGTACTTGGTGCTCAAATGTATTTCCTGTTATAGCGGAACCATGGCTAGGTAAAATTCCGCCGATATGGGTAATTTCCTTTACATTGCTTGACGTTACATTAAATTCAACATTTGTGTTCAATATGTAACTAACAGCGTTACTTGCGCCATGTGTGTTAGTAACCCAATATGAACCACCAGTGATGCCCTCTGGCACTTGCACCGTGATTGTGTTTTCGTCAATCAAGCTTGCTTTAGCCGCTTTACTACCAAAAAACACACTTGTGTCGTTATCAAAATTATCACCTGATAACGTTAACAAATCTTTTTCTCCTATCGTTCTAATCTCATTAGACAACAGAGGTAAACTTGATTCGTGTACAGTGAAAGGCATTTCCTCAGAAATGTAATCTCCTTCATAGGCTACTTTTAGATAACCATTACCAACAATATTTGGTACCTCTAACGTCAATCTATAATTATTATCTAGATCTTGTGTGATTTGAGGTTTTGAATTTGTTACGACGCCGTTTATTTTATATGACACCACAACATTCTGCGTTTGTTCTGTTATACCACTTACGATTAACTCAGCCTTGTCTCCAGCTCTAATAAAATCTCTTACCGTATAAGCTGTTGACGTTACATTATTGGTCCAGCGTAGCATGATGCCGTTTTCTTCTATAGCAGTAATACGCGACGCGTGTTCTAAACGCTTTTGGTCATATACATCAAGAATATCATCATTGTCATCATCTAAATCTAAGTGGTCGATAAACGAATCATTGTCAAAATTATTAGGATTCTTTGGGTCGCCACTTTCTAACTGGTCGTCAATATTATTTCCGTCCGAATCCCTATCAATGTAATTTGGGAAAAAATCGTTATTTAGATCGTTGATACCTTCAATTTCATCACTAAATCCGTCTCCATCCGCATCTTCATCGAACCAGTTTGGAATACCATCCTCATCGAAATCAATATGACTTGGTGCAGCCATAAGCGCGTACTCGAAGCCGTCCTTAATCCCATCTTTATCGTTATCTTGAGATACCAGACTAGAGCCAAATGCATATTCCTTCATGTCATCAAAGGCGTCTACATCTTCATCGGTAAAAACACTTACGTTGTAAATTAGGTCGCTTCCACCGGCGTAATTGTTATCCATTACACTTAGGTTATATGTACCGGCATTTTGAATTTGAAAGTTAACAATCACAACGTTTGGACTTACTGAACGATACATTTCATAAGATTCAAGCACTTCACCGTCTGCATTTGACAAATAAACTTGTGGTGAAAACCTTTGTGCATCTGTTCTAAAAATTGCGGTAATAAATTTAGTGTCTTGTACTTCAAACGCGAATAGATCACCTTTATCAAGGTTTGAAGAAATCACACCATTAACAATAAACCCATGTTCTAAGCTTACTGGATTAGCAATTGATGGATTGTCATTGGGTTCCTGTTCAAAGAACTCTGGATAACTGTTTTCATTAGGGTCGAAAGGTAAGTCATCTTCTAAATCAGGTGTACCATCCCCATCTTCGTCATTGTTTTCCCATGTACCTGTCGAAGGGTCGATTACATCTCCACCGTCATTACCATCAGTGCCATCATTTCCGTTTCCATCATCAGTCCCCCCATTTCCATCATCTGGTTGCACCGTGTCAGGTTCTGTTTCTATTGGGTCGTTACATCCAGCTAATCCGAGTGAAATTACACCACTCAAAAACATCGCTATAAGCGTTTTAGTCTTCATTAGTTGTCCTTTTTCTAATCTTTTATATCCGGTATAGATGAGTCTTGTTGTCTATATGGGGTTTGCATTCGTGCAATCGCATATGACTTAAGTGAAATGTAATACTCGTTAATATTGAATGTACCGTCAGCACCCGATACTAAGCCGAGCGCATTACAACCAAGTTGATGGTTACTCGGTACATAATTTACATATTTTGCGTCAAATGGATTAATAGAAACGTCGGTAAACGTTAAGATTTTACCGATTACCCAATTGGCAATTGGCACTTCAAGTTTTTTACACCAATTTACTTCTATCTTGAGTAAATTGGCATCTTGTACATTGAGAAACACATCACCTTTAATATGCTTTTGTACTGGATTTCGATACATTAAATTATCGTTCGGGATTTCATACCAGACATTGCCGCTGCCATCTTTTCTTAAAACCTTATGTTTCTCGTAGACTTCGTTGGTAGGGTGTAATTGTTTAATTTGCGCGCCTACCCCAAGCATATTACTCCCTTCAACATAAGCTCTTGCAAGCAAATAAGCCCTACCAACCTCAACACCAGACGACTCATCACGCATAAATAATGGCGTCATACCTTGTGCGAGCGCTTCTCGCATTTTAGCCATACTACCGTGATTTAATGTTCCCGATCTCACAGCATCAAACGTTGCAGCGTTTAATGTCATTTTGTCTCGGTAAATCGTCGCCCATTGAATCAAAAGCATAATTAATACAAGTACGATCGGAGCTAAAAATGGCAGACTGATTGAAAACTCAGCCATCGATTGTCCCACTTGCCCCCTTTTAACGTTATAAGTTTTCATAACTCGCTACTTTCGGTCCCTGATTTTTAGCCGATTGGATCCGCATTAGTTCAAGAAATAGTTGGTCCATTCTATCTTTCGCTGCGGTGTCTACCACCAAATGATTCTGCGCTTCAATCAAAACATCAGTTGCTTGTCTAACACGTGCAATCGCAAGGTTATGCCAAGCTTTTGCATGCTCGTTGTCACTTGATATACTGTTTTGATACGCATTAACTGCCGCGTCAAGACGGTTAGTGCGGGTGTAAATATTTCCCAACCGAAACCATGCCGGTGCATAATCTTTTTTATAAGAAAGCAATTGACGATAAAGCCCTTCTGCTAGTTCTAAATGACCAGATTTGTATGCTGTATCTGCGTTACCTTCTAACACCAATAAATCAATATTGTTCTCTTGTGCAGCACTTTTCGGTGCATTTGCAGTTGAACATCCATGAGTGAGTATTACCGCAAGCACGAATGCGATGCATCGAATTGATTTTAACCCCATGAAATTACACTCCCTTCTTTTAACTTTAGCTTTTCTGCATTGCCAGACTTTAGCTCCAATACATTTTTTGCGTTTTTGCATCGCGCGAATTTCCAAGGTGCTAAATGTTGATGTATTGACGTTATACGTCCTTTGGAATCCAAAAATACCGCATCGATATCGTAGGCCATCCACATTGTGTGAATGCTATTACAAGGCATAATAATTAGACCAAAATTATTTGATATTTTGCGTCCAAGCAATCCACGAAGGCGTAACCAAATTGAATCTGCAATACCCAAATCAAAACCTGATATGTACTCACCATCGAGCATCAATCTACTAACTCTCATCATTTACACTTCGTATATAAATTTCATAACGATTGGGAAAAATAAGATTGCAAATGTCACAGGAAATATGAATGCAACAAGCGGAAACACAAGTTTAACTGGCGCTTCTAGAGCCTTTTTCTCAGCACGTTGAAATCGTTCTACTCGCCTTTGATCAGCTTGTATACGTAACGTAGAACCCAAACTCGCACCGGTACGTTCAGCTTGTGCTAAAGCACTTACTAAGTTATTGATCTCACTTATATGGACACGCTCAGCCATCGATCTAAATGCGTCGATTTTGCCAACGCCAGAACGTAAATCTCGCATTACTTTTTCAAACTCTACTTTTAATGGACCATCAGGGCCTTTATCTACGGATTGTGCGATCGCGCCTGTTAAATTCAAGCCTGCTTCCACCGCCATAGTAATAAAGTCGAGATAAACAGGAAGCGCTTTAACTATTTTTAATTGACGTTTCTTTTTCAAATCACTTAACGTGACTAACGGTAAAAAGTAACCAGCAATCAACGCGAAAACAATATAGTCTAACGACACAGAGTCCAAAGCAGATAAACAAAACCATGTCATTAAACCGCATATCATTGACACAACAAGACGAATGCCAAAGTAGTCTTCTGCTGAAATAATGTAAGAAAGACCTGAAATTTGCAGTTTTTTATTGGTTTTAACCAAGTAATCAATTGGTAAACGTTCACCGATATAATAGGAAGCAATTTTAACCAAAGGCCATATAATCTTTAACGACGGTGGCAATGGATCCATAAAATCACGCGTATCTTCAGGCACTTCCTGTTTTATTTTAGTAACGCTATATATACCTAGGCATATTGATGCGCCAAAGAAAAAAAGTATCCAATAAACCATTTTTACCTTCTAAACATCTATGTTAACTATTTTCTGAATAAAGAAATATCCGATGTACAACATGACTGATGACCCCGCAATGACAATCCATCCCATCGGTTCTGTAAATAAGCGTGACATATGAACTGGCTCCATGTGATACAGCACGTATCCTAGAAAAATAGGTAAACACGTCATCACAATTCCCTGAATTCGACCTTGCGCAGTTAAACTGTCAATTTTACCTTCCATCTCAATTTTCTTTCTAAGAGTCTCGCCTAGACGTTCGAGCGTTTCGGCCAAATTGCCACCGATTTCTTTCGAAATTTGCATACCCGAAACGACGAGTTTAAAGTCTTGTTCAGGCATTCTTTCGACCATGTTGTCCAGGGCTTCCATAAAATCTACCCCCAACCGCTGCTCTCTTAAAAAGAGTGAAAACTCTTGAGAAATTGGCGCTTCAGCTTCCTGCACCATAGCCTCTATGGCGTTAATTAAACTTGAACCTGAGCGCATTGATGCGCAGATCATATTCAATCCATCAGGCAATTGTTGAATAAACTTTTTACGACGTCGTTTTTGTAAATACTTGTACAAATACGGCGGTAAAATAGCCATGCCAATAACCGCAATTAATGCTACAAACCATGCGCCTGTATAAGCCCACACGACAATAAAAGTAACAACCATTAAGACAATGTTTCCAACAAAAAGCTTTCCTGGTTCAATAAATAGAAACATGTCAGAAAGGTTACGCTTCGCATTGTATTTGAAGGTTTCATGGTATTTTTGCGCTAACTCTTGTGAAATAAAAGAGCCTCCGAACACTAAAATAGCAACGGATATACCAACTATTACCATCAATAAGACACTAGACATTTGGCACCTCAGGTTTGAAGATACTTAGATCTACATCAATACCACGATCTCGGAGATTTTCATAAAACTCAGGCACCATACCTGTTGCCATATAGTGCCCAACGACCTTCCCGTTCTGGTCATACCCTGTTTGCTTAAATTTGAAAATTTCAGACAATTGCAAGGTGTTACCCTCTACGCCGGTAACTTCTGTAATTGACGTAACACGCCTCGAGCCATCACTAAAACGTGATTGTTGAACAATCATATTTACTGCTGAGCCAATTTGTTCGCGTATCGCCATTATTGGTAAATCCATTCCCGCCATCATAACCATGACTTCAAGACGGGAAATACAGTCTCGCGGAGTGTTTGCGTGAGCGGTAGTTAAAGAACCATCATGACCCGTATTCATTGCTTGCAGCATATCTAACGCTTCACCGCCACGACACTCGCCTACTACAATTCTGTCCGGGCGCATACGTAAACAGTTTTTAACTAAATCTCGAATTTCAACAGCACCTTTGCCTTCTTGGTTAGGTGGCCTTGCTTCAAGTGACACTAAGTTTGGTTGGTAAAGTTTTAATTCAGCCGCATCTTCAACAGTAATAATGCGTTCATCATCTGGAATAAAGTTTGATAACACATTCAGTAATGTTGTTTTACCCGAACCTGTTCCACCCGAAATAACGACATTTCGCTTATTTAAAACAGTAGTTTTTAAGAAGTTAGCCATATTTTCATTCATTGAACCAAAGTTAATGAGGTCTTCTATCTCTAACTTTTTTTCCATGAACTTACGAATTGTGATACAGGGTCCCTTTAATGCTAATGGCGGAATTATTGCATTAACTCGAGAACCATCTTTTAAGCGCGCATCAACCATTGGCTGCCCTTCATCGATACGACGCCCAATTGGAGTCACTATTCGTTCAATTGCACTAAGCACAGCCTGTTGGTCGGTAAAGCTAATATCTGAAAGAAAAAGCTTTCCAGAGCGTTCATAAAAGATCTCATCATAAGCGTTTACCATAATTTCAGACACATTTTTGTCGTTGACAAGTGCTTCCAAAGGACCTAAACCAACAGATTCATCCAAAACCTCTTTAGCGAGCTCTTGTCCATCTATATGCGGAGGTACATTTAATCCTTTAATTATGTTTGAGATTAAATTTCCACTTTGAGAGCGCAATTCTTCATCGGACATTTCAGATACATTGACTCGTCTTAAATCAATTTGATTGATCAGTTCCTTGTGAACACGTCTACGCCATTCGTTACGCTCTCTAATTTTTTGTCGCGTCTCGTCGTTGTCACCTTGAGCCAAATCATGACCTTCTATTTTAGTTTCAGGCATTGGCTTGCTCGGAACTGAAATGTCAGTTTCGAGGTCTGGGCCTAAAGGTCTATTTGTTGACGCGCTTGTATTAAACGATTGGCTCGAATTTGTAGAGTGTTTGTTTTCAGCTTTTACGTAAATATGATAACCACCAATTTCGATTCTATCAGACTCAGATAAAGGTCCTGCAGACTCAATTTTTTGGCTATTAACAAATGTACCTGTACGACTAGCTCTGTCTTCTAAAAAAATACCCTCGGGACGGTAATATAACTTAGCGTGTTCTTTTGACACTTTAAAACCATGTAGTTTAATGTGGTGATGCTTGTCTTTACCGATTAAACAAGATGGTTCACTACAACGAACGGTGCCTACATCTGTGCCCTTAGCTGTTTTTATACTTATCTCAAACATAATAATTAATCCAAGATATTAAACATTTCGAGCTTTTCAGCGTCACCGATCAACTCTTTAGCACGTTTTAAGCGGTTTTTATGAGATTCGTCCTCAATTGGCACTATTTTTGGTGTAACTAGTATCACAAGCTCACTTTTCTTGTCGATAAAGTCGCGAGATTTAAAGAGCTCTCCTAAAATTGGAATGTCGCCTAATAATGGCACCTTATTAACAGATTTCGACATATCACTATTCACAAGCCCCGAAATTACAAGTGTTTCACCATTTCTTACATTCACAACTGATTCGGTTTCACGGGTTTGAAAACCTGGATAACCGGCAACCGTAACCGATGGGTCGATAGCACTAACTTCCGCTTTTACATAAGACACGATGTTGCCGCTTTCATCTGATGTCGGCTCAATTTCTAATTTAACGCCATACTCTTTATATTCGACATTAAGCCCACCATTAGAATCAGTAATTGGGATAGGAACTTCACCACCCGCTAAAAACTTTGCCTTTTCGCCGCTTCGAGTGCTTAACGTTGGTCTTGCCAACGTACGAGAGTCGCCCTGCTCGTCTAACAATTGAATTTGCGATGCAAGTCCTGTCACAATTCCAAATGACGCATAACCGTTGCCTCCGATTGCAACATCACCGATAGACTCAACAATTTTGTCGCCAATGTCACTTTGTGTATATGTTGCAAATAAATCGTTATGCACAAAGTTCTTTACTCCACCATAAGCAGGGCCTGCCATAGAATTGTCCCACTTTACACCAACATTTTTTAATGTGTTGTTACGCATTTCAACAATTTGCACATCCATGCGGATCATGTGTTTAAGATCAACTGATTGAGGAGATAAACTCAGCATTGAAGTTAAGTTTGGAATAACCTGAGACAATTTAAGCGCTTGTTTCATTGTTTCGCTACTCACCTCACCCTCTAAAACGACTAGTGAGCCAACTTGTTTGGCGCTTACACCAGGTAATCCTGCAACTAGCACTCGTACTTGCTCGACAAGTTGCTCCATATTGACCGAATCTACGTTGACATAAATCTTTTTAGTATTGTTTGCCTCATCCCAAATTTGAATTTCAGTCTGTCCAAACTCTTCTGCAATAAGCAGTAAGCGGTTGTCATCTAATACTTTTGCACTAACGATGCCACCTTTACCAACCACTACTCGCGTAACTTTAGAAACCGGCAAAACCTCTATGGCACCCACATGCATATCAAGTTTAATACTTGCCAGCAAATAACTAGGAAAAAGCGCTACGACACACATCGCTAAATAAAATAAACTTCTCATTTTTATCCCTAAAACTTGTTATTCACATTATTTGCGAATGATTTCAATGTACTTAAATTTTCTTTAATTTTATTTTGGCTATTTACGCCTTCAGCGATACCACCGCTGCCACCAATAATGTATTCAACGTGATGCTCTCTTTCATTATGTAAAAAAACATCCGCCTCTTTTACAAGGCGATTTGTAACTTTAAGTTCATCAGTACGATTTCTAAGTAATGCCACAAAGTTTCCATATTCTTGTGCCAAAGATACTCGGCCTGCGTCTTTAACTGACAGATCCAACGTCACTGTAGAGTAATCTTCGCTTTCGCCAAAAATGCTTTGCTTGATCTTGTCTTTCTCGGAAATGCTCTGACGCCCTGTCGCCAACACTGTCACACGCTCTAATATTAAATGAAGGCTTTTTTCGTCTTGGCTTTGAGATAAATACAAATCGATGAAATCACCAGGTTTTAACATGTTTGCATTAGAGTTATTTTCATTAATATTTATCGTTACTGCGCGGCGCCCGTCTTGAAGGATGTCAGAGAATTGCTGCTGGCCCGTTTTTGGTACGTAAGAACGTAAAATAGGTTTTCCTGGTTGTACGTCATTCAGCATAATTTTGTTCGCAATTTGACCGAAGTCATTTGGGTGCACTGCGTCATCTGGCACATAGTCACTTGGGATTTCACGTACAACAACTGACTCAGGGGTTATTACATCACCACGTGACAAAGGTGAAACCGCCACTACTACAGGTACCTTTACAATGTCGGTACGTGCATACTGTTGTTTGATCTCCCCCTCTTTTACTTTTAGATAGTTTCCCACTGCCCAAGCGGCAATGCCACCTAACAACAGTGAAACGAATAACAGTATCCAGTTTCTATCCAAAAACTTTATAGACTTCATGTAACTAAAACCTCTTCCTTAGTTGTTTGTTATGTTTGTAGGGATTGGTGTTATGCTTTTTGCATAACTATACGCAGCGTAACTTTCTTTAATTTTTATCGTTAAGATTTCAATCGCATTTTTACCTTGATGCTCTTGTAAAAAACCGCCCAACTCATTACTTGGTATTGGCGTGAGTAACGCAGCTACGAGCGCGCCGGTAACAACGAAAAACTCGACTGCCGATTGTCCTTTTTGTGTCCTTTTCATCTATATATCCGTGTCAACTTTAATTGCGGTAACAAAGGTTTGGTTATTTTTTCTTTCAAAGGTTACATTAAATTCGTTAGGCCCTTTACGAGCGAGTAAAACGCCCATTGTACGCTTTGGATGCACTTGTGCTTTCTCGACCGAAAACCCTTTCTTTTGAATAAACGTTTGATAAAAATTCATATTTTTCGAAATCGTACGGTTATTCTTTAATACCAAGGTGTTTGAATATTTTGCGCCGTCTTTTGCTTTAATGTTATTTAAAATCTCGCTTCCGCTTGGGCTCGGTAAGTCTTCAATTTTTCTAACTATTCGTTTTAATGAGTTTGACGGTTCTTTTGATACCGAGACTACAGCGATTGAGTGAGGAAAGTGTTGAATAACTTGTGCAGTATAGAGTGCGTTATCATAAAGTTTACTTACCACAGTTTCGGTTTTTAGTGCAGTAACGCCAAAGTTGTTACCGTTTCGCTTCCATTGCTCAGCATAAAACTGAGCATGCTCTTCACGGCTCATTTTACTCTCTACTTGCCAAATAGAGACTTGTTTACTATCGATAAAAAGGTCGTGACCAACTACTTTTACTGACGCATCGTTCGGAAAATCAAGCGTAAAAGCATAAATTTGATTACAAAAAACAAGAGTGAATAGAACAAAAAAAACGTTGTACTTATTCATTTCGATACCTTTCCTTAGGAAGCTCTTCGATGGCTATATGTCCAAATTTCAAGTCACTGGGACCTAGCTTTTTAACAATTGGAATACCTGATTTTGACAATAAATTACGGGCCTTGTTTAAGATGTCACCATCTAAGAATGACGACGGCACAAGACCACGTACTTGGTTATAATTGTGTTTTGGTCCGCCGACATTCCAACCATCGGCTAAAAGTGACAGTGAGCTATTCATTACAAACTCAAATTCGCTACGCCGCTTGGTTTCACGACCACTGATATTCGACGGCTGGTTCCGATAGCGCTCATCCTCTAGTAATAAATGACTCGCGATTTGTATTGACGAGCGACCCGTATAAAAGCTTTTATCATTGAAGTCCGTACCCCCCAATTCAAGCAGGTTTAAAGAACCATTGGTGATACTTGAAATTTTACCCGGCGCTTTTCCGTTTCCTGACTCAACCTTGAAAAACTGTTGTTTGCTTTGCTCTGCATTAGGATTAAAAGCTGCGAATAGACTCTGAGCATCATTACGTTTCGATTGATTAAATTGGAATGTTGCATAACCATGTTCTTTTGCATTCCAAACCAGTGATGACGGCAAGCTAGAGTTAATCGCTTTTTCTATTTTACCAAATACCCTATCGGGCACCTCTTTTGATATATCTGTTGTTTGCTTTACTGCCAGTCTACCGTATCCACTATTTGCGTAGTTCTCAGGTCCTTTTTCTAACCATACGGTTTTTTCAAACGCAACATAACGGGCGGCCATATCGTTGTAATGTCTCGCTTCAATGAGCTTTGAAAAATAGGGTAAAATTAGCATTAACGGAGCAATAACAAATGCCAACAATACTGATAGCTCGACAAGCGACTGTCCTTTATTACGTGAAATAAACATTTAGGCACCTGCTAAGTTAAAGGAAGCTAACAAGAGAAGAAGATCTCTACGCTGATTATTATCGATATCGGATAAGGTATTTTGCCAGTAAGGGTTATATAGATTACCGTATTCAAATTTATTGTTTTTCCACAGGTCGTTCGCTCGATAATAATAAATCCGAGCTTTTGACGCTGATGATTGTTGATTTCTCGGCACTTGTAAGTGTTCTTCAATATTGATGTCTACTTCTTTAGTCGTCGCCTCGTTAATAGTGCCTATATTTAGCGATTTTGAAGATTGAATATCATTGATTGATTTCGACACAACAATTGTTACTGGTGGCGCATCATTTGATTTGTTAATTTTTTTTATCGAATAGAAATCATAAATGCCACCGTATGCATTATTGAACTCCGATTCGTTGTACCTTGCTCGATTTGATGCATCGCGATTTATCATACGCGAGCGCCCATAATATTGGCGGCTTCTAAACTGACCTGTATCTTTATCCTCGCCAGCATGTGCTGCCCCCCAGCCGATTTCTAATTCGCTGCGACGACAACCTGAGCTGAATAAACTTTTTTTAAACCATTCTTTATGCCAACTTAATGTGTCCATTGATGTCCACGTTTCTGGGTCATATCTACCATTGTTAACAAGATCTGTACCGCCTGCCTGTTTGGTCCAGTAATTCATACTCATACCTAAAAAGCAGAAACTAATAATGTCTATCGTAAAAGGGAATGGCCACTCATGTGAGCGGTTTTTCATAAATGGGTCTCGAGAATTTAATATAACTTTATAGAAATCGTTATACCTGCCTGAATTATCTTGGCGGTTGAAATCTCCTTGAAACCCACGCCAATCATTAAAAAGTGTATTGGCTAAGGTAGGAGCAGCAATCGCATCAAGAGATGCGTGGTTATCATTAACTTTGATCACGTCATTAAGTGATTCAATCATGGTCGCTGACGAGGCGTAAGCCATAATATCTTGCGACATAGAAAGGGCGTTATTCACCAAATCAGTCGCTCTAACAGCAATTTCCATTCCTGGCTGAACAGCCACTTCATTAATATTATCTACCCACGCTTCAGCCTGAGAAAAAACAGGCCCAACGTAGGGAATATATTTAGCTACATTCTCAATGTTATCAATTGTTTCGACAAGGAAGTTGAACCATGACGCTACACCGACATATTGTCCCACTGCAACATGGTTGGCGATCATTGCGCGATTGGTGTACGCCTTAAAATTTAATTCCCTCACTAAATATTGAGAACTACTTAAGACCGCTGCGTCTGCAGTGTTCTGTAGTCTCGTTTTATGAAGGTTTTGTTGAGAAACGTTATACAAATAAAGTATGAACAGAACAATAATTGGCAGAAACATGAGCCCTACAACCAACGATTGACCACGCTGCTTTTTCATTTTCATCTCCATATGTAGTTCTAGGAAGCGAAACTCCCTAGAACTATTTAACTAACAATCCCTAATCGACGCCACCAGAACCACTACCGCCACCACCTGACGCTTTATTTGCGCCTTCATTGTAGTTTCCAAGGTTGTAGTTCTTATTAGCTGTGTTGCTCGCGTCATCTGCGGCGTCTTTCGCTGCTTGGATTTGATTGCTTGAATCGACACCCGATATTTCAGTTGAAATCGCAGCAGCTTGGTTGCGGACCGTTTTCCCGAAAAAACTGTAAACACCAATTGCCGCTACCGCTATTAACGCAACAATAATGATGTATTCAGTCATTCCTTGACCATGTTGGTACCGTTTCATAACCCACCTCAACTAAATATGGTTTAGCTTAGTTTGATGACTTATTAGCAGCTTCGTTGTAGTTACCAAGGTTGTAATTCTTATCCGCTACCTTAGCTCCGTCTTCTGCAGCCGTTTTAGCAGCTTGAATTTGAGTTGACGAATCAGTACCACCAACTTCTGTTGCAAGTGCTGAAACCTGGTTACGTACTGTTTTACCAAAAAAGCTATACACACCAATCGCTGCAACCGCAATTAAAGCAACAATAATAATGTATTCGGTCATACCTTGACCAAGTTGACGTTTTTTCACAATTTTCTCCTTAAATAGAATAAACGCAACAAAATGATACGTGCTTTAGAGAGAATGCTCTATTCACCAAATGGAGGATTAGATTTTGTTACAAAATTAAATAAGGGTAAAAAACTACTCCGTTTGGCGTACTTAAAAATACGCAGTTTTACTTATGATTTGCGTTCTGTTTTTTGCGCCCGTTTTCTTCAAAATACGTTGCACATGTGTTTTTACAGTTGCCGGAGAAATCGCTAACTCTTTCGCTATTTCCTTGTTCTGAAGACCACTTTGAATGTAAGTAACTATTTGATTTTCTTTGCGAGTAAGCGCACTAATAGGTTTAAATTCAAGCACGCGATTTTGCAAATATTCCAACGCAATCGTAGACAATGCTGCCCTACTATAAATCAGCTCCACATTGCTTAACAAAAGTTGTAGTTGATCGATAATTTGCTGTGGCGATCGTGTGGTATCTATAATTCCGCGATATCCTTCTCGCATATACACACATTCCTGCTCTAAGCTAATCCGTTTTGATAGCACCACAATCGAAGTTTTATCAAATTGACGAGTTAATTCGTCTGATAAACAATCAGACTCGACGAAGCAAACAGCATTGAGTGTATTATAAATTTTTATAATACTGTCGCCTGGCATTACAAAGCGCACTTTAACGTCAATTAAGCAAGCACATTTAAAGACCTTGCTCGCAAGATCATGCTCTTTACCAATAATGTAAAAATCCATTTTAATCTCTGATATTAACGTTTAGACATTTGATAGTTTTTTGGTAGGTTCTCTAAAAAAAGCGTGTTATTCATGCGCTCAACAGATTTTAGTTTAAATGTTAACGCATACATTTTGTTTGTATATTTTGAAAACATCATTTGAGGTTTTTCACTCAACATATACAAAATATCGAGTGGTAAAAAATCAATTAAGCCCATTTTTGCGAGCGCCATTTTTTTACGTTCTACAACTGCGTGTTTTATTAGTTTTAACTCATCAGTTGTTAATGAATACTGGTTACCTAAAACTGGCGTTACAATGTAAAGTTGCTCACCCTCATTTTCAGCGACAAAGACGTTGCCTTGTTTTTCAAAATCTAAAAAACGTGGGTACCCAGATTGTTTTTCCATTTGTAAAAGTAATTGGTGAAATTCGTCATCCGACTTTTTCCAATTCATTTGCTTTTTAACACGATTTTTATAACTTTTATCGTCCAAAACATAATGCTGTTTAGAATCGTGTTTATATAGCGATGATGTTCTTTCGTTAAACAATACGACTTCTGTCATGTCGTGTTGTGCTTCAATATTTAGATCAAATCGTGTGGCTTCGGCACTAATCCATAACTCACTGTTACCATAGGGCGAATCATCATGAAGCACTTGATAAGTTAACTTAATTGATTTCGCATGTAGAGAATTACACAAAGAGAATAATACGAATACAATGGTCGTAAGTAGGCTACGCAGCATAGTTTCAATCCTTGAAGCATTTTTCAGAAATTAGAGGTTTTACTTAAATCTTTTTTATGGGAACATATTATTTTACATTTTGCAACGCTTTGTAATTTAGTAACTTTATAAATTCAGAACAACATAGGACGTGTTATGAAAATCAACCCCCTTGCTATTTGTGCCACAATAGCAATTTCTGCATCATTCGCTTTAAATGCTAAAACCAATCAACTAGCGCAATTTATGTCGAATATTGAAGGGTCTTCGATAACCCATCAAGATTACAAAAAGTACGTTAAAAAAACCGTATTGGTTGGGTTTGAACAAACTGGCTATCAAGGTAAAGATGTCAAAGGTTCACTGAGCTCAACTAGCTATAGTATTCCACTTGCGTTGAGCGAAGTGGATGTTGTAGAGCAATATCAAGCAGCGCTTGAAAAAAGTGGTTTTACACTATTAAGTCAATGTTCTGCATCGGCATGTGGCAGTATCGCGAGTATGGCTAACGCCTTAGGTATTTCTGCTCCATTTGGATTTGATGAGACACAAGAGTTTCGCTCTTTTGCCATTAAAGACGACCTTTATGTCACCATTTATGCAACGGGTTACGATAAAGCGCGCAATCTAAATGTGCAGGTTGTGGAAAAACGCAATAATGATTCAACGGTATCTGTCGACAAGGCGTATATCGATTCGCTTATCGACAAACAAGGAAAGTATCAAATCCCCAATATTCAATTTAAGTTTGACAGTGATGAGTTAACCGAATCTTCGGGTAAAAGCATCGAAAAGCTGGCAACTTACCTAAAATCTGTGCCTAATCAAAACTTCTATTTAGTCGGTCATACGGATGACAGTGGTAATGCTCAGTACAATCAAACATTATCGAAAAAGCGCGCCTTGGCTATTCAAACTAAGTTAAGTGATTTAGGTATTGAGAAATCGCGTTTAGTTGCAATTGGTGTCGGTGAGTTTTCACCTAAAGAAAGCAATGCATCAGAAAACGGGCGTTTATCTAACCGCCGTGTCGAGCTAGTTAAACGCACAGACTTGCTCTAAACAAAAACGCCCAACCTGTGTTGGGCGTTTTACAATTCCATTTTTTAAAATTGTTATCTAACCAATTGTTATCTAACCAATTGTTATCTAAATAACACTTCTTCTTTTTTAAACCAATGTACGCATGCAGCCATTAATACACCAGCTAAAACAGCAGTAGCAATAAAAATCATACCAACATAGCTATAATCTACTGTGCCTTTAATAATTTCTTTAATTGCTAATGCAACATTGGTAATTGGCACCATAGCTGTACTCATGCTGAGTTCCATATTTGGCATCATGGCAACAATCAGCGGTAAAAACGCCAGCATTGATAATGGTCCCATATAGTTTTGCGCTTCTTTAAACGAACGTGCATAGATTGAAATCGCAAGCACGAGTGATGAAAATACGCACGCAAGTGGAATTAGCAGTAATAAGATCAAGGCAAAGTCCATAAAACCTAGCATTGAAAATGCATCAGTTATTTTTTCAACGTCAAAGAAGCTACTTGCCAACTTCATCCAGACTCCCATACTGGCAACGGTTATTAATGCCGTGGCAAGTGAGGTAAAAAGTACTGTAAAGAACTTGCCCAATACCAGTTCGGTACGTGGAATTGGTGTAAGCAGTAGAGTTTCTAATGTACCGCGTTCTTTTTCACCCGCGCCTAAATCAATGGCTGGATAACTTGCACCAGCAAGCACTAACGGGATCAATAAATATGGAATTAACGCGCCGAGTTTTTCACCTAAGTTTTCACGTAAATCGGCGGTATCTACTTTTTCTAATACAACAGGGTTCAATAGTGATTCTTGATGCTCTTTCGCAATACCGAGCTTGTTAAATTGCTCACTTTGTAATGTTTGCGAAAACTCTTCCGCCATTTCTTTAATGCGGGTAAAAATAAAACTCAGTGATGACGCATCGTTAAATACAATTTGCCATTCATTACTGCTACCATTTTCCAACGCGTCGCGCGCATCTGAAGGAATAACAATACCGACATCAATTACTTCGTCTTTCACCGCTTGTTTTAATTCTTCAACGGTTTTGAAGTCACCTTCTACTAGCTTAAAGTTTTTATGAAAAAACAATTTGTCTTTAAATTCAGGTGCGTACTCAGCGTTTATAATTGCGTAATTATGAACCTTTTGCTCAGCCTCTAAGGCTGCTTTACTCATTAGAAAGCCCATCAGCGCAAAAATCACCGGAAAAATTGCAACCGGTAAGGCAACGACAAAAATAAGGGTTTTTCTATCGCGCAGCAGTTCTTTTAACTCTTTTAAAAATACCTCAAACACTTTGTTGCTCCTTCAAAATCGTTAAAAACGCATTGTTTAATACATCGCTTTGGCCACGTGCTTTAAATTCATCAATCGTACCATCAAAACAGGTAATGCCTTTATCAATAACACTTACGCGTTCACATAAAAGCTCAACTTCATCTAAATGGTGAGTTGAGAAGATAACCGGTGTGCCCTGCGCTTTAATACTTTGAATAAAGCTAATAACAGTTTGCGTTGTCATAATATCAAGGCCCGTTGTTGGCTCATCAAGCACAATCACTTCGGGGTTATGCACTACTGCACGGGCAATATTGGTTTTTTGCTTCATGCCGGTTGATAAATGCTCCGCTCGCTTATCTAAAAAGCTATGCATATCAAGCATTTCAAATAACTCTTCACAACGCGTTTTTACCGCTTGCTTATTCATGCCATGAAGCCGTGCAAAATACTCGATGTTTTCCTTCGCCGTTAAACGCCCGTAAAGTCCGGTAGAACCTGATAAAAAGCCAATCTTTTTACGTGCTTCAAGTGGCTTTTTAACAACATCTATGCCGTTAATTTCAATTTTTCCAGCATCAGGGCCCAATGCAGTTGAAAGCATGCGTAATGTCGTAGTTTTACCGGCTCCATTTGGTCCTAATAAACCCAGTACTTCACCCTTGTTACAGGTAAACGACACATCACGAACTGAGTGAAAGTAATCTTTGTCTTCTCTAGGATCCTTTTTTTCTTGGTTTTTTACTTTGTGATCTTTAGTAAGCTTAAAACGCTTTTTCAGCGCCGACACTTCTATCATTTCAACTTCCTTCGTTTAGGACGAAAATAATCGGTATTTTCGTAAAATGCTTTTTCTTTGTTTTGCTCGTACCAATTTGGTACGCCAAGTAACGGTAATGGAAACAAACTGCTGTTATCGCAAAGAATGTCTTCGTTTTCAATAAGATTTTCAAGATAACTGTCTAGCCAAGCATACCTATCTTTCAGGCATTTTGGCATTAATTGATGTTCAACGGTGATATACAGGGCTTTTCCGGTTAATCCAAGGTAAGGGCGTGTTGCCATTTCGTAATTTGCATGGCCAAACATAAACGGATAAATCGTACTGTGCCACTGTTCACGCTGATTATAAAAACCTTCGACCCATAAGTGATTTTTCAATAAATCTGCCTGTGCTTGGTCACATACGACTAACACGCCGCATTCATCCAATAATGTGATAGCATTGCGCTTTTTTGAGCGCTCGGTTTTACCATGTTTATTTATTTGCTCAATATGTAATTGATTAAGCAATGCCTTTGTCTTTGGAAAGAGTAACCAAATAAAGGCACCAAACAAATCGTGCCAGTTCTCCAAACGCGTTGGGATCTCTCCCTTATCAAAAATGATTTCTTCGTAATAACCGTGTTGCCAGTCAACATCGTCATTGGCAACAAATGAAATTTGCTGGTTATTTCGGTTTGT
Organism: Pseudoalteromonas sp. XMcav1-K; assembly: GCF_044005875.1. NCBI lineage: Bacteria > Pseudomonadati > Pseudomonadota > Gammaproteobacteria > Alteromonadales > Pseudoalteromonadaceae > Pseudoalteromonas > Pseudoalteromonas sp. XMcav1-K. Next base: position 389,903 of record NZ_JBIPJE010000043.1, read on the forward strand.
TATGTTTATAGCTAAGGAGTTTAGCCAATCAAGTGTTGGCCAGTTGGAAAATTGCGTTAAATTAAATAAGGCGTTTAAATCGTCAAAGATCCCATGATGTAAAAAATCAGTCGTCCAATGTGCTGGGGCTTCAAATTTCATTCTGGTGATTTAAAAAGTAAAAACTAAAACGCGTACTTTAACGCATTTACTAGCACAACACTAAACTAGTTTTTATAATCGCCTAAATTTGTGACACAGGTTGAATTATGAAAAAACTTACGCCAATCGGTATTGCCGTCTCTTTATTGTTAAGTGGCTGTGCAACTACCAATGATCAACACGCGCTCGATGCTGCTTATAACAGCATTAATGCCGAACAACTCGGACAACATATAAAAACAATTGCATCAGATGAGTTTGAAGGTCGTGCGCCATCCACTAAAGGTGAAGAGCTCACTCTTGCCTATTTAGAAAAACATTTTAAAGCATTAGGCTTTGTAGGTGGCAACAAAGGTAGCTTTTATCAAGAGGTACCACTTGTATCAATCGAAGCATCACCTGATATGTCGCTAACCATTGATGGCAAAACATATCAATACAAAAAAGATATGGTAATGGGTACGAGTCGCATGAGCGAGCTTGAAGCCATCGAAAATTCAGAGCTGGTATTTGTCGGGTATGGTATTAACGCGCCTGAATATAACTGGAACGATTACGAAGGATTAGACGTAAAAGGAAAAACCGTCGTAATGCTGGTTAACGACCCTGGTTTTGCTACGCAAGACGAGTCACTCTTCACCGGTAATGCAATGACCTATTACGGCCGTTGGACGTATAAATACGAAGAAGCATCACGCCAAGGTGCTGCTGGCGCAATTATAGTTCATGAAACTGCCCCTGCATCGTATCCATGGTCGGTGGTTGAAAACTCATGGTCAGGCCCGCAATTTGGTTTTCAAAAAGAAAACAAGAATATGGATCGCGTAGCAGTTGAAGGTTGGATCACACTTGATGTTGCCAATGAACTGTTTACGAAAGCCGGACTTGATTTTGCTAAAGAGAAAGCAAAAGCCGCGAAAGGTGGCTACTCAATTGATATGGGTGATCTAACGGCGTCTGTAACGGTTAAAAGCGAAATTAAAAAGTCAGTTTCGCGTAATTTTATTGCTACATTGCCAGGTGCTGAAACACCTGACGAACACATTATATACTCAGCGCATTGGGATCACCTCGGCAAAGATCCAAGTAAAAAAGGCGACAACATTTATAACGGTGCGCATGATAACGCAACCGGTACAGCGGGTATGATTGAAATCGCAGAAGCATTTGCAATGCTACCTAAGAAACCTGCTCGTTCAGTCACATTCTTAGCGGTAACAGCTGAAGAGCAAGGCTTGTTGGGGGCCAAGTATTACGCAGCAAACCCAGTTATCGACGCAAATAAATCTGTTGCCAATATTAATATGGATAGTTTGAACCTGCTAGGTCGTGTAAAAGACATGAGCGTAGTTGGCGCTGGTAAATCAGAAATGGATGAGTACTTAGCACGTGCTGCTGCAAAGCAAAGTCGTACACTATCAGGCGATCCGCACCCTGCTGCTGGTGGCTATTATCGTTCTGATCACTTTGCATTTGCACAAATGGGCATTCCAGCGATGTATTCAGGCGGTGGCACCGAAGCGATTGACGACGAAACAGCCCGTTATCGCAAACGTATGGGGCTGATTTTACGTGGATGCTATCACCAACCATGCGATCAATACCGTAAAGGCTGGGACCTTTCAGGTGCTGTTGAGGACTTACAGCTGTTTTATCAAGTTGGTTTAGATATTGCTGACAGCACGGCTTGGCCTAAGTGGTACAGTCAATCAGAGTTCCAGCGAAAAAAATAATCACTACGATTGATTAAATTAAACGGTAATGTGATTGATTCGCATTACCGTTAGTACTATAGTGAAGCTAATATTCGATTAGGTACACTATATGTTGTTTTCCCTCTCACAATTCGCGCTACCAAAACACACAATTAAAAGATCTCTCGCTTATAAACGCTTGTTTTTACCAATAGCATTGCTCTGCCTTATTTTTAATGAGTCTACCCGCGCTGTGGTGCTCGGCGCACTCGCCGATGCATTTTTACAAGTAACTATGTTTGTTGCAGTAACGCTTTATGGCTATTACTTATTGGTAAATCGATTTCCTAAACTCGAGTTGAGTTATATTGCACGGGTTGCACCAAAGCTTGAAATTCCGTTTGCCGCTTTGCTCGGTGCACTACCAGGCTGCGGCGGCGCAATAATAGTAGTAACACAATACACTAAAAAACAAGCCAGTTTTGGCTCCTTGGTAGCAGTGCTCATTGCCACTATGGGCGATGCTGCATTCTTACTTATCGCGGCAGAGCCAAAAACAGCACTGTTGGTGTTAACCACTAGTTTTACAGTTGCAACACTGTTTGGTTGGCTCGTGAATTTGCTGCACCCAGCTGATTTTCTTGCGCCAAATACACCATCACATCAACAATTACAGTGCCAAAGGTTGCCTAAGCCTATTGGTTTTATTAGCCTTCAATTTTGGCGTATTGTCGCGTTACCGATGACACTTGCCGCTCTGCTTGTCGCATTTCAATATGACTTTGGTGAAAATATTAACCAAGGCTTAGGTTATATCGCTGCGGCCTGTTGTTTTATCGTGGCGCTATTGTGGGCGTGCTCATCTCCTGGTAAAAGTTATCAAGATGTCACCGCTGAAGACGACTGCAGTAAAGAAAATTTAACGACAAAGGTACTGCAAGATACACACTTTATTACCAGTTGGGTGGTGGCTGCGTTTATTGGCTATGAATTATTCGTGCTGTGGTCTGATGTGAATATAGCAGCTCTTTTTCAAAACTACGCCGTGTTACTGCCGCTTATTGCCTGCTTAATTGGTTTACTACCAGGGTGCGGGCCACAAATTCTTGTCACCTCACTTTATATGCAAGGATTAGTACCCTTTTCGGCACTTATGGCGAATGCCATTTCAAATGATGGTGATGCCCTTTTCCCGGCGATTGCACTTGCACCAAAAGCGGCGCTCATAGCAACCTTGTATACCTCCATACCTAGTTTAGCTATCGGCTACTTAATCTTCTTTTTTTAGTAAATTAAAAAAGGGGTCATGTGACCCCTTTTTTCTATTAGCTCATTGCCATTAACATGGCACTTGGCGTTTCCAAATAGTGTTTCCACAAGTTATTGAATCGTGCCATCGTTGCACCATCAATAATGCGGTGATCGCCTGACCACGATATTTGCATAATTGCACGTGATTCAACCTCACCTTTTTCATTAAAGCGCGGTAAATGTTGTAGTTTACCGAGCGCCACAATCGCAACTTCTGGCTTATTGATAATTGGTGTTGCTGTTGTGCCACCAATTGCACCAATATTTGAAATTGAAATTGTGCCGCCTTTTAAATCTGCAGGCGTTACACGGCCTTCTCGCGCTTGCTCTGTTAAGCGAGATACTTCATTGGCAATGTCCACCATATTTTTAGCTTGGCATGATTTGATATTTGGTACTAACAGGCCAAGTTTTGAGTCAACCGCCATACCTATGTTGTGATCATTAAAGTATGTAAGCTCTGTGCAATCCGCATTAACTTGCGAATTGATCACAGGGAACTCTTTTAACGCTAGAGACAATGCCTTAATAAAGAACGGCATCATGGTGAGCTTAACGCCCTGCTTTGCATACTGTTCTTTAAGACTTTTACGCAAGCTAATAAGTTCTGTTAAATCAATCTCATCGCTCAATGTGAAATGTGGAATGGTCGATACCGACTCCATCATTTGTTTCGCCATCGCAGCTTGCATACCACGAATTGGCTCAACGCGCGTTGCTTGCGTTTGTGTTGCTACTACTGGCGCTGATGTGTCGTCAGTGCGCTTAGACGCTGTACTGTCGTCATTTAAGAAACGTTTAATATCTTCTTTATAAACACGGCCATTTTTACCAGAGCCATCCACCTTCGCAATATCAATGTTATGCTCTCGCGCTAAACGGCGTACTGCTGGGCTAGCAACGGCTTTGCCGCTCGCAATAGCTTGTGATGGTGTCGCTTCAAGCTGTTTAGCTGAGGCATTTTGCTGAGCGTTCACCACTTTTTCTTGAATATTGATAACTTGTGCACTGGCAACCTGCATTTGGAAAAGCGGAGCGTGTACTTTGGCAATCTCACCTTTTTGATGGTAAAGCTTGGTTACTCGGCCCGTGTGTTTAGCAGGAATTTGTACCAGCGCTTTATCTGTCATTACATCACAAACCGCTTGGTCTTCTTTGATTTCATCGCCTTCAGCAACTAACCAATCAACAATTTCACACTCGACGATACCTTCGCCGATATCCGGTAAAATAAAATCTTCAAGTGCGGTGCCTTGTGGCGCATCGCTTACCACTGGCTGCTCAGTGCTGGTTTCTGGCGCTACTTCTTGAGGTGCACTCGTAACCGCTGCACCATCAACATCCATCGCAAAAAGCGGCGCATGCACTTTTGCTATTTCACCTTTTTGATAATACAGCTTAGTGATCACACCATTATGCACTGCAGGTATTTGTACCAATGCTTTATCGGTCATTACATCACAAATAGGCTGATCTTCAGCTACCGTATCGCCTTCGCTAATAAGCCATTCGACTACTTCGCATTCAACAATGCCTTCACCAATGTCTGGTAAAATAAAATCTTGACTCATAACCACTCCTTAAAACTGCACTGACTGCTTAATTGCTGATAACACTTTTAATGCATCAGGAATGTATTCTTTTTCCAGTGCAAGCGGATACGGTGTATCTAAACCACATACGCGACTAATTGGCGACTCTAAATGTAAGAAACACTCTTGCTGGATTGTTGCAGCAATTTCGGCACCAAAACCGCACGTAATAGGTGCTTCGTGGCTGATGATTAAGCGACCAGTTTTAGTTACTGACTTTGCAACCGTTTCAACATCCCAAGGTTGAATACTGCGTAAATCAATCACTTCACAGCTAATGCCATCTTGCTTCGCCATTTCAGCTGCTTTTTCAATGATTTCCATTTGTGCGCCCCATGCAAGCAGCGTGATGTCTGAACCTTCAGAAACCACTTCCGCTTTACCAATTGGGATAATAAAATCATCTTCTGGCACATCGCCGATAGAGGCGCGATATAAACGCTTAGGCTCAAAGAAAATAACTGGGTTATCGTCTTTAATACATGCGCGTAACAAACCTTTTGCTTGGTAAGCGTTGCGTGGCACAACCAATTTTAAACCAGGTGTATGAGCAAAATACGCTTCTGGCGATTGAGAGTGGTATAAACCACCGGCGATACCGCCACCGTATGGTGTACGAATAGTTAGCTTACCCACATTAAATTCATTACCACTGCGGTAACGGAACTTAGCAGACTCGTTTACGATTTGGTCAAACGCTGGAAAAATATAGTCAGCAAATTGGATTTCTGCGATGGCAGGTGCACCTGCTGCCGCCAAACCGTTAGCGAAACCTAAAATACCTTGCTCTGTAAGCGGCGTGTTAAACACACGGTGTTTACCGTATTTTTCTTGTAAGCCACTGGTAGCACGGAATACACCACCAAAGTAACCCACATCTTCACCAAAAATACAGGCAAGTGGATGTTCCGACATTGAAATATCAAGCGCAGAATTAATCGCTTGTAACATATTCATTTGTGCCATTATTTGATTCTCCCTGCGGTTGTCGGGTAAGCGTCTGGATGCGCTTTTACATGCTCTTTTAATGCTTCGAGTTGTTTTTCAAGTAATGGAATTGGTGTGTCGTACACATCTGTAACTAAATCTTCAATCGGTGGCTTAGCCACTTTTTCAGCTACTTTTACAGCGTCTAAAATTGCTTCTCGCAAGCTTTCATCTTCTGCGTTATCTTGCGCTTCGTCTAACCAACCTTTGCTTAATAAGTAGCCTTTAAAGCGTTGAATTGGGCATTTCGTATTGGTGCTTTCTTCTTCTTTTGAACGATAGCCCGTTGGGTCATCCGACGTCGAGTGCGCACCTAAGCGATATGCAATCGATTCAATTAATACTGGCTCACCCGTTTCTACACTGTATTGACGTGCTTTTTGCGTCGCAGCGTAAACTGCAAGCGCATCTGCACCATCAACACGTATTGTTTTGATGCCATAACCAACACCGCGGCTGGCAATACCGTCGCCGGCAAATTGCTCGTCTGCCGGTGTCGAAATTGCATAACCGTTGTTACGCGCAAAAAAGATAACCGGCGCTTTTAACACTGCAGCCATGTTCAAGCCCGCGTGAAAGTCACCTTCAGATGCAGCACCTTCACCAAAATAGCATAACGTGATGTTATCAATTTCAGAATCAAGCTCGCCCGATTGCGCATTAATGTGTGGAATTTTTTGTGAATATGCATAGCCTGTTGCTTGTGGAATTTGCGTTCCAAGAGGGGATGAAATCGTCATGTAGTGCAATTCTTTTGAACCATAGTGAATTGGCATTTGACGACCTTTACCCAAATCTTTCTCATTAGAGAACATTTGGTTCATAAACTGCTCTAAGCTAAAACCGCGATAACGCAATGCTGCTTGCTCGCGATACTGCGCCATAATCATATCGCTGTCTTTTAGCGCTGCGGCACTGGCCGTAACTGCGCCTTCTTCACCTAAACATTGCATATAGAACGAAACGCGACCTTGGCGTTGGGCTGCTTGCATACGTTCATCTAACGCACGGATGAATCGCATGGTTTTGTAAATTTTTAGTGCAGTGTCTTTATCAATGTTTGGATCTACTGCGCCTTTTACTAAATGACCATTTTCATCTAATAAACTAACAGTAGGTATGTCTAATGCGGATGGATCGATAAACTCGAGTTCCGTTGACGCATTTAACGACACATTTTGCGGGTTCGTCATAGCTTACCTCTAATGATGTAGCGCTTTAAAAATGAGTAAATATCCAATTTAGCAACATAATTAGCAACACGTTGAGATACGCATAACAGCTAGGTTATTTGAAATAAATGCATCAATTCAACTAACAATAACCATTAAACAACTAATTTATGCAAATGACTGGTATGATTAGTACATATCACCCATAAATTGGACTGATATTAAATTAAAGTTAGCTCGACTTTACGTTAACGTAAACGGATATTCAACTAATTTTAGCTGAATATCCGAAAAGGTGTGGCAAGATATTTATACAAAATCTGTTTTATTTTGTAGCGGGATAACTGTCAATAATGCGCGTTGGCCAAGTGCCACCTTTGCGTTAGGGAAAATAATTGCTTCGCCATCAACATCGGCAAAATATTCGGTATTGCCGTCGGTTGCCAATAGCGCTCCTTTGGCAAAGCCTGTAAAGTTTGCAGCGCTGTCGCTAAACGGAAAACTAAAGTTTTGCTCTGTACGATTAATGGTGCGGTATACATCGAATAATTCAAAGTCATCAAAGTTAAACGCGGGATATTGCATCTCATGTTGAGAGATCAGCTGCGTTAAGCTCTGCTTTGCCTTTTCAAAGCGTGACATATCGTTTTCGCCAAACGGCCTTACTTTACCTAGTTCGATAGTAAACGCATCGGCACCAAAGGTACTGCTAGAAAAATAGCTGAATGTGGTTGCAGCAGACTTCATCATCATTACAGTATTTACACCACAGCTTAATAAAAAGCTTAATTCTTCTTTTTTCCATGGTTTACCGTGTAAAAATGGGTATACCGCGAATTTTTCATTCTTAGAATCACGAATGGCTGTGTGTAAGTCGTAATGGATACGTTTTCTGTCTTCACCGGCCTCTTTATTAAAGAAATCACTTACGTAGTTTTCGAGTTTTGCCGCACGTATTTTTTCATTATTCTGCTCACCTGCTTTGTGTGCGCCACAAAACAAACGATTGAGGTTTTCTTCAACAAAACGCTTCGCAATATTAATAGATGCAGGGTTACCAAAAATAAACAGCACACGATGCGCTAAGGTTAATTTACCCTTGATAATGTTTTGGATTAGCTCATCGCAAATTTCGATTGGCGCTGTTTCATTGCCATGCACAGCTGACGATAACACAATGTCTTTTTTGCCATAGCGCGGAGGAGTAAACTCAATGACGCCTGTATCTTTAACGCTGACATGCGTGCCGTTATCTAAAGTGAACTCAAAAGGGTCTAAATGCCATTCATGATTACGGGTAATTGATAAAAAATCGCCTGAAGTTGCTAGATTTGTTGTTGTCATAGTACTCATCTTTGTTCTTTACATAATAAAAAAGGCGGTAAACCGCCTTTTAAAACTTCTAATAATGTTATGAAATAACTGAATTAACTAAAGCGATGGCTTCAGTTTCAAGCTCGTTTAAATGTGCCTCAGAGACAAACGATTCAAGATAAATTTTATAGATATCTTCGGTACCTGAAGGACGGGCTGCAAACCAGCCATTGGCCGTTGTTACCTTTAAGCCACCAATTGCCGCGCCGTTGCCCGGTGCGTGAGTTAGCTTTGCGGTAATTTCATCACCCGCTAAGGTATTTGCACTTACATCTTCCGCCGATAGTTTTGACAGTTTGGCTTTTTGCGCCGTATTTGCAGGGGCATCTAAGCGCTTGTAAAGTGGTGCGCCGAATTCATCAGTGAGTGCTTTATAATGCTGACTTGGTGTTTTGCCCGTAACCGCTAAAATTTCAGCGGCTAGTAACGCTAAAATAAAGCCGTCTTTATCGGTTTCCCACACACTACCGTCGCGTCGTAAAAATGCGGCTCCTGCACTTTCTTCACCGCCAAACAGTAAACTTGATTCTAGTAAACCATCAACGAACCATTTAAAGCCAACAGGCACTTCAAATACTTCACGACCATGCTTGGCGACGACTTTATCAATCATGCCACTCGATACCAAAGTTTTACCTACTTTGGCGTTGGTCGGCCAATCTGGGCGATGACTAATTAGGTAATCAATCGCAACAGCTAAATAATGGTTCGGGTTCATTAAACCATCGGGCGTGACAATGCCATGACGGTCATAATCAGGGTCGTTACCTACCGCAATATCAAACTTATCTTTCATGGCAATTAAGCTTGCCATTGCGTGTGGTGATGAACAATCCATACGAATTTTGCCGTCTTTATCTAACGACATAAACGAAAACTGTGGGTCGATTTGCTCGTTAACCACAGTAATATCAAGATTGTATTTTTCAGCAATCAGTGGCCAGAAATTAATACCTGAACCACCGAGTGGATCAACGCCAATTTTAATGCCTGCTTTGCTGATCGCTTGCATATCAATAATATTAGCTAAATCGTCAATATACGGTGTCATTAAGTCTTGGTATTGAATAAAGCCCGAACGCTTTGCTTTTACAAATGGAAATAGCTCAACTTCAACCAAGTCTTCAATTAACAATTGGTTTGCTCTATTCTCAATCCACTTTGTAATGTCGGTATCAGCAGGACCACCATTTGGCGGGTTGTACTTAAAACCACCATCCTGTGGCGGGTTGTGTGAAGGTGTAATCACGATACCATCCGCAAGTTCAGCACTGTGCGTTTTATTGTGCGTGACAATCGCATGACTAATTACAGGTGTCGGTGTGAAATCATCATTTTCTTGCGTTACAACCTGCACTTCGTTCGCAACTAATACTTCAATAGCAGAGTTAAACGCAGCTTCTGATAACGCATGCGTATCTTTGCCTAAAAACAGTGGGCCAAATATATTGTTTTGTTTACGGTAATCACAAATCGCTTGAGTGATTGCCAATATATGAGACTCGTTGAATTTTGTGTCTAACGAACACCCACGGTGCCCTGATGTACCAAACGCAACGGCTTGCTCTGGGTTTTGCTCAATATCTGGTTCATACAAATAATAAGCTGACATCAGTTTAGGAATGTTGACTAAATCAGATTGTACGGCGCGCTGCCCTGCTTTTTCATGGTTTGCCATGATTCACCTTCAATATATTTATAAGTAATCGCGTAGCTTTTCGGCTTCTTCTTCACTGTAGCCTAATGATATGGCAACTTCGTGAACCATCATTTTTTTACGTGTCGTGTTTGAGTTCGTCATAACCCAATAGCCACTATCCATAATATTTTTTGGGTTAGTACTGCTACCCGATGCAATTAAATCTTCTTTATTGGTTGCAAAATAAATACGGTCGCGTCCTTTAATATCCAGTACACGATTAAAAATGCCTTTATGTGTACGGTGCAGCGCAGAAAGAATAAACAAAAAGCGGCCAACCACGCCTTTTTGCATTGCCAACTCTTCTTTATTAAGAATATTAAATACGTTGTCGCATTTATGTTCTTTTTGTTCTGGTTGAGCGGCTTCAGGCGCCTCTTCTTGCGTTTCTGTTACTGCCTTTTCTGGGAGTTCCGTATCCAGCTGTAACAAACGGCGCAATATTTGCGATGCACTTTCACCAATACTCTGCGTATTACTTGCTATATACTGATATAACTCGTCGTCGATTTCGATTTTTTTCATGGTTATCCTAATTGTTAGACGAATTTAGCAAAAATCCCGCATAGTATACCCAGTTTAAATTCATTTCTCTATGTTTGCTTTTTCAAGTTTCACTCGGCACAATGCAGCTTTTACATTAGCTTAGCGACCCCTATGCAATTAAATTACACTCAGCTAGGTGAGAAAACCGACGCGCTCCCAATTGTCATTATTCATGGACTATTTGGTTCAAAAGAAAACCTAAATGTAATCGCCAAACCTCTGAGCGAGCAAAATTGTGTAATCAACATTGATTTACGTAATCACGGACAGTCATTTCACAATAGCGAAATGACATACACTGCGATGGCAGATGATGTTTTAAAACTATTAGATGAGTTAACTATTTCTCGTGCAATTGTGATTGGTCACTCTATGGGTGGTAAAGTCGCAATGCAAATGGCGTTAACTAATAGTAACCGTGTCGAAAAATTGGTTGTACTCGATATCGCGCCAACTAAATATTCACCTCGTCATCAACAAGTATTTAATGGATTAAATAATGTTGATTTACAGGCAATCACTAACCGCAGCGACGCCGATAAACAATTGGCAGAGTACATTCAAGAGGCTGGTGTAAGGCAATTTTTATTAAAGAGCCTTGCAAAAACAGATAGCGGTTTTGCATGGCGCTTTAATTTGCCTCAACTAATTGCATCGTACGATAATATTTTAGATAAGCCGCAAGGTGATGCGTTTAAAAAGCCAACCTTATTTATAAAAGGTGCTAACTCAGACTACATTTTAGAAGCTCATCGCGGTGAAATTGCAGCGCTTTTCCCAAATGCAAAAGCCAAGATCATCGCAGGTGCAGGTCACTGGTTGCATGCTGAAAAACCAAGCCAAGTGAATTTGGCAATAGCTCAGTTTCTAAGTGCAGATTAAATAGTTTTGTTTTTATCAAGAACCTAGCTGTGTTTAACATGCAAACGATTAGTTAGGTTCTTATCCCCTCGATGTTTTATACATTTATTAAATTATCTATTCGTTGCATTCACTAAATTCACGCTTTTATACGTGACGTTATTAACGTACACGAAATTTACAAAGCACACTAAAATGCTTTAAATACAAACCAAACCCTCCCCAAGTAGATTTACTTATTTGTGATTTTGTTAACTTTAAAAACCACACTTTTTAAAGTGGTACTATTTTTGATCTTTGATAATGTATTTAACGGCTTACTATGCTATAGTTGCGGCCGTTTTCGCGCAGATACAGAATAATAATGTTAGATAAATTATTAGATGGTATTGATATACTTGGACTCTATTTCGGCTTAGCCGGAATATTCTTTTTAATCGGTATGGCAATCCAAGACGTTTTAAAAAAAGGTGACGTTCCTAAATTTGGGCGTTACGTCGTTTGGTTAGTGCTGTTTTTAGGCTGTTCTGGGTTTATTGCGAAAGGGCTTATTCAGGTATTTTGGCAAGGTGCTGGAGTTGGATAATGGCCAAAGCGGAATCTGACAGAACGACCCGAGACTTATTTGAACACGATAAGCGACCGGGGCGTCCAAAAACCAACCCCTTACCACGAGAATTACAGCTTAAGATCAATAAGCGTAATCAGCTTAAACGTGATAAAGCACGTGGTTTAAAACGCGTCGAATTCAAGGTGTCTTCAGAGCTATATCAAGCATTAAATGATATGGCTGAAGAGCAGAACGTGAGTCGAAGCGCATTAATAGAAATTATATTACAAGAGAAATTAGCGACAAAAAGGTAATAAACTATGGCAAGCGTAGGCATTTTTTTTGGTAGTGATACAGGTAACACAGAGCACGTCGCCAAGCTAATTCAAAAAGAGCTAGGTAAGAAAATGGTGGATGTTCATGACATCGCTAAAAGCTCAAAAGAAGACATTGCTGAATTTGATTTAATTTTATTTGGTATCCCAACTTGGTATTACGGCGAAGCGCAATGCGATTGGGATGATTTCTTCCCTGAACTGGAAGAAATTAGCTTCGACGGTAAGCTAGTTGCTATTTTTGGCTGCGGCGACCAAGAAGATTACGCCGAGTACTTCCTTGACGCTATGGGCATGATTAACGATATCGTTACTGAACGTGGCGCTATTGTTGTTGGCCATTGGTCAACTGAAGGTTATGAATTTGAAGCGTCAAAAGCATTAGTTGATGACAACCACTTTGTTGGTTTAGGTATTGATGAAGACCGTCAGCCTGAACTAACAGAAAAGCGCATTAAAGATTGGTGTGCTCAAGTGTATGATGAAATGTGCTTGGCAGAATTAGAAGATTAAAGTTAAACCTGCGTTTACATTAGGCTATATCTAGTATAGCCTTACTAAAACGTCGTGCAAATATAGACAAAACAATAGAAAAACGAGACCAAGTTGATGACTGATCACAATTTAGAGCTAAAAAAAGCAGGTTTAAAAGTAACACTGCCGCGAATCAAAATCTTGGAGATTTTACAGTCGCCAGATAATCAACATATCAGCGCTGAAGATGTTTATAAAATCTTATTAGATAAAGGCGAAGAAATTGGTCTTGCCACTGTTTACCGTGTTCTTAACCAATTTGATGATGCCGGTATTGTTACCCGTCACCACTTTGAAGGCGGCAAATCAGTATTTGAACTAGCTGGCAGCACACACCATGATCACTTGGTATGCTTAAAGTGCGGTAAAGTAGTTGAATTCGAAGACGACGTGATTGAAACGCGTCAAGAAGAGATTGCTAAAGACAACGGCATCAAGCTAACAAACCACTCGCTTTATCTTTACGGTGAATGTGAAGATAAAGAAGCATGTAAAAAATATGCAGACGATAACAGCTAATTGTTAGGTCGATGATTTAAAAGCGCCAATCGGCGCTTTTTTTGTTTGTATTATGTTGTTTTTATAATACTTGTTAGCAACCAACAGGCACTTTGGTTTATCAATTGACCGCTAATTATATCAATTCTGTTAAGTATGTGATCAGCGAGAGCGCTGGATAATTGAAATTCAAACTAGGCGGAAGTTTTCTTATGTAGTTGCTGAACATTGATAAATTCTAATGCAGTTCGCATGATATTTAGCGCGCTAAGATGCTCAGCTACTTAAATGAATTGGTATTGTTAACAACCCGTTCTAATGCAAATTGCACCCACGCACCACCCTCTGTGTGGTTTTGAAGTTTAAGTACCGAACCATGATTTTCAATAATTACGCGTGACAACATTAAACCAATACCATTACCCCCGCTTTTTGTTGTATAAAACGCAGCGCCGGCGTCTTCCAAATTAGAAAAGCCAGGTCCAGTATCGATTACATCAAATATAATGTCTGTATCGTTTGCGCTAAGCTTTAAAAACACATGTGGTGATGGACTAGATGCTTCACGTGCATTATTAATTAAATGACAGAGTACTTGCTTTATCTGACTTATATCGAAAAAGCCAAACACGCTTTGCTCATATTGAATTTGGACATCCGGGTAAATTGCCTTTAACTGCTCGCATAACGTATCACAGCTTTCAATGTTTTTGTGAGCCGCTGGTAATTTTGCCAGCGACACATAGTTATCCATAAACGATTTTAAGTAATTCGCACGTTCATTAATTAGCGTTAAACCCGTTGCAAAACTATTCGTGTCAATGTCATTTGCGAGCCGTTTATTTAGGCTGCGCGCGACTGTGCCAATTGGCGCCAGTGTATTATTAATCTCGTGACTTAGAATACGAACAAACTTTTTAAGCGCGTCTTTTTCTTGTTGATATAAAATAGAATCCAATTGCTTTAAAACTAACAAAACGTAATTTTGTTCACCGATACGGCAGTGCGATTGCTCGATTAAAAATGCATGCTGTTTGCCATTAATTGTTAAAGCCACTTTTCCTTGTTGTTGATTTGCTAGTAACGCCTTGTACCAAGTCCACATATTACTTTGATCACTTGCATCGAATGTTTGCGCCGCGTATTGATTTCTGAATATACAGCTGTGTTCGTTGAACACCAGCAATGCAAAATCAACCTTCTCGATTATCTGCGCTAGCAAATCTTGTTGCTCGGTTACTAACCGCTGGTCTATTTGCATTTTAGTTGCAAGGGCATTTAAGTGTTCAACAGTGGAGCTTAGCGCGCTATCTTGTGCCTCGTTTGCTCTAATTGCATACTCACCTTGGCGCAATGAAATCAATAACGTATCGATTAAATTAATGGTATTGCGTTTAGCTATCGCATCGCGATAGGTCTCTATTAAAAACCATAACGCTGAAGTGAGATTTACCAATATAATAAGCGCTAACGGGTAATCATGAGTGATCAGTAAGCCATTGACGAGTATCAATAACAGCAGGCTTGTCAGCCAGCGCCCTGAAAATGCGTTAAACCGCATCATACTTAGACATTTTGCGATACCAAGCACTGCGCGACATACCTAAACTTTTGGCCGCTTTTGATGCGTTGCCATTAAAGTGTTCGAGTCGTGATAATAACGCTTGTTCAATGACTTCATCGATACTGAGCGTCATATCAACTGTGTGTTGTACATCTGGTTTATTATTGCTTGTTGTAGCACTTAACATTAAATCTTGAGCAGTTATTTGCTGTCCATTCGCCATAAATATAACGCGCTCAATAATATGTTTAAGCTCCCTAACATTACCCGGAAAACCATAGTTAAGCAGTGCCTGTTTAGCGCACTGTGCTAGTGACAAAGCAGGCTTATCGTATTGCTTACAAAATGATGTTAAAAACTGGTTTGCTAGCGGTAAAATATCGTCTTTACACGATCTTAACGGGGGGATTTCAATTTCAACTGTATTTAAACGGTAATATAAATCTTGGCGAAACAACTCGTTTGCAATTGCTTCAGATAAATCCGCATTGGTTGCAGAAATAATACGCGCTTTATTCTCTAACACCTTGCTGCTACCAAGGGCTGTGTATTTTCGCTCTTCAAGCACATGTAATAACTTTGCTTGTGATTGTGCTGATAAATTAGCGATCTCATCTAAAAACAAGGTGCCATCTTCAGCTAAGGTAAACGCTCCTAAACGATCTTGGCTTGCGCCAGTAAACGCTCCTTTTTTATGGCCAAACACTTCAGAGTTAAACAACTCATCACTCAGCGCCCCCATATTGAGAGCGATAAAACCGGCTTTAGAGCGATTAGAATGCTGATGAATATACTTCGCGTAATAGCTTTTGCCGGTGCCGTTTTCACCCGTTAGCAGTATATTCATATCGCTTTTTGCTAAGTTTTCGAGTTGACTCAAAACTTGCTGCTTTTGTGTACTATATGCGTGTAATGCGGATTGGTGTGCAATTGAGCGTTGTTTTTCTTGGGTTAATCGCGCTAAGTCTTGCTTATCGCGACGTGCGTTCAGCTGAAGTTTAATTGCATGAGCTAAACGTTCATCTTGCCACGGTTTTTCGATAAAATCTGCAGCCCCCGTGGTTAACGCTTTAACGGCTAAATCAAGCGTTGCCCAACCCGTCATCACAATCACAGGTAACAGCGGGTCTAGTTCTTTCAGCGCTTCAATTGCAGTTAAACCCTCTGCGCCACTGGTAGTGTTTTGGCTAAAATTCATATCAAGCAGCACTAAATCGACACTGTTTTTTGCAACATAATCGAGCGCTGTATCCGGTGAAAGCACACCGTGACAAAGATACCCTTCATCTTCTAAAAAGAACTTGAGACTCGCTTGAATATCAAGCGAGTCGTCGACAACTAAAATTGTTTTCAAGAAACCTTAATCCATTCTTAAACTTGTTGCAGGCTGCTGTTTAATAACGTGCCTTACTGGTACGTATAGTGCGAGACAAACCGCTGCAAGTACCACAACTACAGTCAATGCACCCGCCTCTAACATAATGTTAATTGGCACATTTCCTCTTAAAAAGCTTTCTGCAAGATAACATAGAATGCCAAACACTAACAACGACGTACCAATACCGTACAAAATATGCGTAATATTCTTTTTAATAAATAACCGCATAATTTGACTATCTTTAGCCCCAATCGCGCGGCGAATTCCTATCTCATAACGGGATTTATTGATATTACTAATACCCATCGCATAAATACCGATTAGCGATAGCGTTAGAGCGAAACCACCTACCAGCAAAAATACATAAATAATTGCTGCAAATGAATTAATCATGGATGTGTGGTTATCGTAATGGTCGAACATGTAATACATGGTTAAATCATGAGATAATTGCATCTTAACGCGATAGAAGTCCTCCAACGCCTCATTAGCCGTGTTATTGGTCAATAATCGAATGTTTACACTGTCATCCATAAAATGGGTTTGGCGTAAACTAAAGTAAAGCTCATGGCGCGAGTCACCTGATACTCCGCTGATTAAATCTGTTGCAACGCCGATAATTTCAACACTTGGCCACATTGCGTCTTGCAGCATTAGCTGAGACCCGATCACATTTTGATTACCAAACAAAGCGTTAGCAAGTGACTCACTAATGATTACTACTGGTTTTGATTCACTGTTGTCATTGCTATTGAAATTTCGCCCAGTTAACAACTCTCGGGCAAACAAATGTGACTCTGCACTAATACTGATAAACTTCTCATTATAGATATCACCATTTGGGTACAGTACGTCAGCGTGTATATGCGAATCAAACACTACCGCGTCAATAATATTGCCTTGTTTTGAAAGCCCCACCGCTAACGTATTTATTAGTGTTAATTGCTCGTCGTTGGTTAGATCATCATTGTTATCAAACTCTAGATAAACCGAGTAAACGCCTTTACTGAGTTCGCCATCAATATTCGTTGCAATTGAATACATCACATAACCAACAGTACTTGCAATCATTAGCAAAAAACTCACCAATGATACTTGTACACACAATAAGCGGCGTGACATCAGTGTGGTTTCTTTACCCGTTGCGCCTCGTGTACCATCGCGCAGTACATTGCTAATATTAAACTTTGCCGATTTATATGCCGGCAGTAACACAGCAAATGTAAAAATAATGGCTAATAGTAACAGCGAGACTAAAACTGTTTGCACATTTAAATGCCAATACCACCAATACGGCATTTTTCCGCCAAACATTACATTCATGTAAAAATTCAGTATTTCTAGTCCTAACGACGTAAAGATCAAGGCAAATACCCAACTAACGATGCAATATATTAGACCTTCTGTAACATGCTGCTGGATCACACGCTTTTGTGTTGCACCGATTGCAGCGCGAATAGCAGACTCCTTTTGCTTTTCCATAATTTTCGCAAACAGTAAGTTGCCAATATTCACCCCTGAAATAAACAGCACAATCACAATACCAAACACAAACAAACCAAATACGAATACGGCTTCACCATCGGTATTGAGTTCAACCAAGGTAAGTGACTCAATACGCACACCCTGCCCGGTTTGTTTATCACTGTCACTTACCTGATCTTTGATTGCGTTGTAAAAATAATGAGCGATTTGGGTTTCGAAGGTGCGTTCGAATTCGGCATTTGGCAACTTATAAAGAATATCGATACCATCATCAGGCTTCATATTCGCCTGCTTTAGCGGCAGCCAAATCTTTGAAAAAATCGGAAAATGATTACGCTTTTCCATTACGCCAACAATAGTATGCGGCTTGCCTGCCACGTTTAACTGTTTACCAAGAATAGCGCTATCGCCCTGAAATAGTTGCTGCCACACGATATGTGAAATCACTACCACATCAGGCGCATTATTACTGTAATCGACGTTCGTAAAGCCTCGCCCAATTACCGGCTCTTGTCCCAAAAACTTAAAAAATGACGGGTCAACATAAGACGCTCGAAAATGCTTACCATAATGTTGCGTACTCAACCATAAACTGCTGCGCTTAATGGTGATCCAGCTTTCAAGTGAATTGACCTCATCCAGCTGTTTAAAGCCATCTAACATCGAATACGTAAATTCTCGTTGCGATGTTAACGAATTCCATACCTTTAAGATGCGAATGTCTTCTTTGTTGTGATGAAAACTTGAGTGCGAAAACGCGATGGTATGAATAAAGTTAAACCCTATCAATGAAATGGTTAAACTCCCTACCATAATAAAGATCATTAACAGTGAAAAACGCAGTGATTTAACGATATTGCGCAGCGCATAGCGAAAGTCTAATAAAAGCCCCATAGCTTATACCTCTAACGCCACTGAAGGGTTAGTATCCGAGGTTTTCTGTTTATCACGCACAATTGCACCGTCTAACATGTTCAACGTACGACTGGCATAGTGCGTTGACTCTACATCGTGGGTTACCATACAAATTGTTTTACCTGACAGGTGTAAATCTTTTAGTAACTGCAATACTTGTTGCGCGTTTTTCGAATCTAAGTTACCAGTTGGTTCATCCGCTAAAATTAAATCAGGCTCGTTAATGAGCGCGCGAGCTACCGCAACGCGCTGCTGCTGACCACCTGATAACTGTGAAGGAAAGTGATTAATGCGATTTTCAAGGTCAACTAACGTCAACGCCTTACGCGCTTTTTCTATCATTTGTTGTTCCGAGTAGCCACCAATATAGGTCAGTGGCAACATCACATTTTCGAGTACATTTAAGTCACTTATAAGGTTAAATGCTTGGAAGATAAAACCAATATGATTTGCGCGAATGTGCGCGCGTTGATCAGAACTTAAATTAATCGCTTGTTTGCCGCTAATGGTGTAGTCGCCTGCTGTTGGCTCATCAATCAGCCCTAGCACAGAAAGTAACGTCGACTTACCGCAACCAGAAGGCCCTGTTATAGCCACAAACTCCCCAGGATTAACCACTAGATTAATGCCATTAAGTGCTTGCGTTGCAATTTCATCAGTTTTGAATAATTTTTCGATGTTTTTTAATGTGATAACTGGATTCATTGTAATTTCCTTCTAGCGTACAAGCACTTGAGTGTCGTTGGTATATTTTTCCATATCGGAAATAATAATTTCTTGGTCGATTGTTAGCCCTGCTACAACCTCAATATAATTCACGGAGCGTTTACCAAATGTTACCGCTTGTTTGGTTGCAAGATGCTTTTCCAACACAAATACATTGTTTGTGCTTTCGGCAATGGCGTTACGCGGTAGCGCAACAAATAGTGTGTGAGTTTTAAAGCTAGTGTTAATAATGCCTTCAATATTGAGTTTATCGCGCGCTTCTGACGGAATTGCATCAATTAATGAAAGCTCAACTTCAACATGGCCGTTGTTCACTTTGGGCGATACGCGAGTGACTTGTGCATCTAAGCGAGAAGTATAGGTATCAATTGTAGCCTGCTGGCCTACTTTAACGTTAGGTGCATCAAGTTCCGCTACATTTATTTTGGCAATTAGTTTGGTTTGATCTGCTACTTCGGCAACTGAGCCTGTACTTGCCAGCTGCGTGCCTAGCTCAACAAACACATCTTGGATTTGCCCAGTAATAGGTGATTTCACATCTAACTGTGAAATATGTTGACTAAGCAAACTGATTTCCGATTTTAAGCTTTGTTGCTCTGCTTGTTGCGCGTTTTGTTTTGCGGCGAGTATTTCTTTTTGCGTTGCCACTTTCGCTTTTTGTAACGCAAGTTGCTTTAAACTGCGCTTTACGGTGAATTCGCTGCGCTGATGTTCAAGTTTCGAAATAGTGCTATTGCCTTGTGCTATTAAGGTTGCCTGCGCTTGCCACTCCATTGTGTTGGCTTTGTGCGCAAGATCGGCATCATGGTAGGCGGTTTCAGCTTCTTGAAGATAGGCTTTTTGCTGTGCCAACTCCGCTTTATGTTGCGCAACCATTTTAAGTAACAGGCTATTTTTTTGAATGAGTGTCTCTTTGATTTGCGGATTGTCTAAACGCACTATAATGTCGCCTCGCTCAACATATTCACCCGGCTTTACCAACACTTCAACAACCTTGCCGCCCGCATTTGTCGTTATCAAATTGCGTTTTTCAAGTGCTAGACTGCCCAACCCTTTTACGTCTATCGCAAAATCGCCCTGTTTAACTTTTGCGACCAAGATTTCGTCTCGTTTAACCAAGTTTGACGCACCTTGGGTATAATGACGAATAAACATAACAGCGCTTAGTAGCACACACGCAAAAACCGCGTAGGTCAATGGTCTTTTAAGCTTATGTGATTTGTTCTCTATTTTTATGTCCATAAAGCATAATCCAATAATTGCATTACATGGATAATTACAATTATCAGGCCAAGATTATTTTATATATTTTCCAATGACTTATAAATTTTACATTAGAATAAATCCAGATAACTGTGCCACTTTCGATACAGTTTCTAACTTTAATGTGTGTCGATAGCGAAACACTATTTATCTACGTGATAGACAGGCTATTTAACAGGCATAAAAAAACCGGCATATCGCCGGTTTTTAATACTATTAACTGTTAGGCAGTAATAACTTCTAAGCCGCCCATGTATGGACGAAGCACTTCTGGTACTACTACCGAGCCATCTGCTTGCTGGTAGTTCTCTAGAATCGCTACAAGTGTACGACCAACCGCTAAACCAGAACCATTTAGTGTGTGCAATAACTCAGGCTTTTTCTCACCTTGACGACGGAAACGTGCTTGCATACGGCGTGCTTGGAAATCTTGCATATTTGAGCAGCTTGAAATTTCACGGTAGGTGTCTTGCGCCGGAAGCCATACTTCTAAGTCGTATGTTTTGCTTGCGCCAAAGCCCATATCACCAGTACATAAAATTACTTTACGGTAAGGTAGTTCAAGTGCTTGTAAAATACCTTCGGCGTGGTTAGTCAGATCTTCTAACGCTTGCATTGAGTCTTCAGGCTTTACTAGCTGTACTAATTCAACTTTGTCGAACTGGTGCTGACGAATAAGACCACGTGTGTCACGGCCATAGCTACCTGCTTCACTGCGGAAACACGGTGTATGTGCAGTCATTTTTAATGGTAATTCAGCTTCATCAAAAATAACATCGCGGCCAAGATTAGTTAATGGTACTTCTGCCGTTGGAATTAGGCTAAACCCTTCATTATGCTCGCTGATTGCTTCTGTGTGGAATAAATCTTCTGCGAACTTAGGTAACTGACCTGTGCCGTACAAGCTGTCTTTGTTTACTAAATACGGTACATACATTTCGGTATAACCGTTTGTGTCTGTGTGCGTATCAAGCATAAATTGCACAAGGGCACGGTGCATACGCGCCACTTTGCCGCGCATTACAGTAAAGCGTGCGCCTGAAAGTTTAACGCCCGCTTCAAAATCTAAGCCTTTTGCTAAACCTTCACCTAAATCAACGTGATCTTTTACTTCAAAGTCATATTGTTTTGGCTCGCCCCATTTAACCACTTCAACGTTATCGTCTTCGTCGTTACCAAATGGTACTTCGCTATCTGGTAAGTTAGGGATCGTTGCAGCAATGGCATTTAATTCAGCAAGGATTTCGTCTTGTTCTTTTTTAGCAGCATCCAGCTCATCACCTAAGGAACCTACAGCAGCCAACAGAGGTGCAATGTCTTCACCTTTTGCTTTTGCTTGACCAATTGCTTTGGAGCGTGTGTTACGCTCATTTTGTAATTCTTGTGTTTTAACTTGTAGCGCTTTACGCTTTTCTTCAAGCGCTTGAATTTCTGCTACGTTTAATTCAAAACCTCGGCCTTTTAGGCGCTCTGCGGCTTCTTCGATATCCTGACGTAAAAATCGTGGGTCTAACATTCTTTTTTAACCTTTTTGCATTGCTAGCTGCATACCTAAATAGGCAACAAAAACACAACCAATTACATTTAAAAATACATTGAGTGTTGCTTTCAACCAGTGCCCTTGCTGTAACAGCAATAGCGTATCTATCGAGAAGGTTGAAAACGTTGTTAACGCCCCTAAAAAGCCAATTCCGATAAGTGATTTGGTGGGGTTAACAACAATTAATTCTTTTTCTAGTAGGCCGTATAAAACGCCTAACATTAATGAACCGAGAATATTAACTGTCAGGGTAGCAAAAGGGAATCCCTTTCCCAAAAGTTTTATCATTGATTCACTAATAAAATAACGAAGACACGCACCTGTTGCACCACCAAGAGCAACGTAAAAATAGAGTTTAATCCCTGTCATAACGTTTCCTAGTGGCTAAATTGTCTTGCTCGGTTAAATAGTCGAGCTTTGCTTTTATCTTTTGCTCAAGACCGCGCTCTGTCGGTTGATAGTATTTTCTATTTGCGATTTCTTCCGGAAGATATTTCTCGCCGGCAGCGTAAGCACCTGGTTCATCATGGGCATAGCGATACTCTGCACCATAACCAAGGTCTTTCATTAAATTGGTTGGTGCATTACGCAGATGATGCGGCACTTCAAAACTTGGCTCATTGGCAATATCGTGTTTTGCTTGCTTAAACGCTGTGTAAACTGCGTTACTCTTTGGTGCACTGGCTAAATATATCGCGGCTTGGGCAAGCGCCCTTTCACCTTCTGCAGGCCCTACACGATGATAAATATCCCAAGCATTAAGTGCGACTTGCATCGCACGAGGATCGGCGTTGCCGATATCTTCTGTAGCAATCGCTAATAATCGTCTACCAACGTAAAGCGGGTCACCGCCACCTGCTAAAATACGGCAAAGCCAATAAAGCGCACCATCAGGATTAGAGCCGCGAACTGACTTATGAAACGCTGAAATAAGATCGTAAAATAAATCGCCGCCTTTATCGTATTTTGCAATATGTGCAGGCAGAACATTCGCCAGCACATTTTCGCTCACAATCAGTTTATCATTTTGTTGATCGGCCATATCAATGGCTTGCTCAAGTAAATTAAGCGTACGTCTAGCATCGCCATCTCCTGCGAGTGCCAGTTTTTCAATTGCAGCATTATCAATCTCGATTTGCTTTTGCTGTAGCTGCTCATCGTTATTAAGCGCACTGTGTATGGCTTGCATTAAGTCCTGCTGTTCAAGCGCTTTTAATTGATACACGCGTGCACGCGATAAAATTGCATTATTCAGTGAAAACGAAGGATTCTCCGTTGTGGCACCAATAAAAATAAAAGTGCCATCTTCGATATGTGGTAAAAACGCATCTTGCTGCGACTTGTTAAAGCGGTGCACTTCGTCAATAAATAACAATGTACGCTGCCCTTGCATTGCTAAATGATCTTTTGCCGATGCAACGCTTTCTCGTATTTCCTTCACGCCTGAGGTCACTGCTGATAAACGGATCACGTTTGCATCTGCATGATGGGCGATGACTTCAGCTAACGTTGTTTTACCAACGCCGGGCGGCCCCCATAAAATTAAACTATGGCAACGACCGGCTAAAATAGCGTTGTACAGTGGTGAACCTTCGCTAAGCAGATGTTTTTGCCCTATGTATTGGCTTAAATTAGTTGGCCGCATGCGTGCTGCGAGCGGCCTAATTTCTGGGGCAAATGAAAAGCTTAAATTACTCACCTTGACTTTGATCGTCCACTAATACGTCAGCTGGAATGGTGAATTGAAAATACGCATCATCAATGGTTTGATTAACTTGCTGTTTTGAGAACACATAAACGGAAGTTTGACCTGTATTATCAAACACTGTCATTGAGCGTAATGCATCTGCATCAAATTTAAGCTCTAAACGCTCTACTTGGCTTTGACCTTGATTGTTCGGTGTAATCACATACGCGTTATCTGCATGCGTTACTGAGTAGTTTTGCCATAAGCTTTCATCCGCAGAAGTTAACAACGCAAACGGCGTATTATCGATTAGTTTTTTGCTATCTAAAATAGTGACTTGTTCTGCGAACTCATCGTAATAAAAGGTTTTAATGCCATCAGAAACCAGAACCGTTTCATCTGGTGATGTTTGCTTCCAATAAAGCTTTTCTGGACGCTTAATTTTTAATAAACCCGTACCTTGCATAATTTCGCTACCGGTATTGTCGATTACGGTTTGAGAAAAGTCTGCTTGTAAGTTGTTTAGCTTTGTTAAACGCGTTTTTAATTCACTTTGCGCTTTACTGTCTACGACGTGTTGCGCTGTTTCTGTTTGCGCGTGCACTGCTGTTACACTTACCGTGCTCATCGCGAATACGCTCGCAACAATTAATGTGATTCTTTTTGTCATATTATCCTGCATTATTCGGAACAATTACTTCACGAGTGCCATTGTGACCCGGCGCTGATACGATACCGGACATTTCCATCTGCTCGACTAAGCGTGCTGCACGGTTGTAACCAACCCGCAATTTACGCTGAACACTCGATACAGACGCACGACGACTTTCAATTACAAATGCGACCGCTTCATCGTAAAGCGGATCGCTTTCTTCGTCGCTTTCGGCAGTCTCACCTGGAAGTAAGACATCTTCAACGGCTTCTCCGTTCAATATCTCGTCGACATAATTTGGTTTACCGCGCGCTTTCCAATCATTTACCACCGCGTGAACTTCGTGGTCATCAACAAATGCACCATGCACACGAATTGGCACGCTAGTACCTGGCGGTAAGTAAAGCATGTCACCCATGCCTAATAAATGCTCTGCGCCTTGCTGATCTAAGATCGTACGCGAGTCAATTTTACTTGATACTTGGAATGCCATACGCGTTGGAATGTTCGCTTTAATCAAACCCGTAATTACATCTACTGACGGACGCTGAGTTGCTAGCACTAAATGAATACCCGCAGCACGTGCTTTTTGAGCAATACGGGCAATGAGCTCTTCAACTTTTTTACCAACAATCATCATCATGTCGGCAAATTCATCAATAACCACAACGATGGCTGGCAACTTGCCTAAGTCAGGCGCTTCCGTTTCCATACCATCTGTATCTTTCCAAAGCGGGTCTTTAATTGGGTCGCCTGCTTCAATGGCATCTAACACTTTTTGGTTGTAACCCTTTAAGTTACGTACACCCAATGCAGACATGAGTTTGTATCGGCGTTCCATTTCACCAACACACCAACGCAGCGCGTTAGCTGCTTCTTTCATATCTGTTACAACTTCACACAGCAGGTGTGGAATGCCTTCGTAAACCGATAATTCAAGCATTTTCGGGTCAATCATGATCATGCGAACATCATCAGGAGTCGACTTAAACAGTAACGATAAAATCATTACGTTTACACCCACAGATTTACCCGAGCCTGTGGTACCAGCAACTAGAAGGTGTGGCATTTTTGCAAGGTCAGCAACTACAGGTACGCCTGCAATGTCTTTACCTAACACCATTGCTAAGTCAGACGGGTTATTAGCAAATTTTTTCGCACCAATAACTTCTGAGAGGCGTACAATTTCGCGGTGCTGATTGGGCAGTTCTAAGCCAACATAGGTTTTACCAGGGATCACTTCCACTACACGCACACTTACTGCTGAAAGTGAACGCGCTAAATCTTTCGCGAGGCCGCTAATTTTCGCGACCTTAATACCTGGTGCTAAGTCCAGCTCAAAACGCGTAACGACAGGGCCTGGGTAAACTCCTACAACCTGCGCTTGCACACCAAAATCTAATAACTTGGTTTCAACTAAGCGAGAAACCGCATCCAGCTCTTCTTGTGTAATTGGGTTTTCTTTTTTATCTGGTCTATCGAGCAAATCTAACGTTGGCATTGGCGTTGCTGGCGGTGTCACCTCAAGTAAGTCTTCAAACTGCTCTTTGGCTGTTTTTGGCTTAACATATGTAGATTTGCGCGCTGGCTCTGTTGGGGTTTCATTTACGCTTGGCTGCACAACCGGTGCCAACGTAGGCTCTGCATCTGATTGTGGTTCTAGCGTGCTTAAAAAATCTTCCGAAGCAGCCTTTGGCGCATTCGTTTGTTTATCGTCATCAAACGGAATATCGTCAAGCGCTGAAAAACTTAAATCATCACTAATTATCTCGTCGAATTCTTGTAGTGCCGGGTGCATTTCGCTTTTATTATTCGCCTCAGGCTGTTTTGCTGTTTCAATGTCAGTATTTTCAATATCATCGCCAAAAGTTGGTTCGATTGTGGTTTCAGGCTGAACATCGATTGTCGGCTCTTGTGGCTCATCGCTTACTTCTTGCTCTGGTAATTCGTCAACATGATAGGTTACTTGTTTTGGCGCTTGAGTAACCGATTCATTAGTTACGGTTTTAATCGGTGCGTTATTCGCTTCTTTTCGTTCTGCTAATCGTTCTGGTAACGCTTTTAACCATAGA
Organism: Pseudoalteromonas sp. XMcav1-K; assembly: GCF_044005875.1. Taxonomy (NCBI): domain Bacteria; kingdom Pseudomonadati; phylum Pseudomonadota; class Gammaproteobacteria; order Alteromonadales; family Pseudoalteromonadaceae; genus Pseudoalteromonas; species Pseudoalteromonas sp. XMcav1-K. The sequence goes on from NZ_JBIPJE010000043.1 coordinate 416,479, forward strand.
AAAGCATGCATTGCAAAACGGCCAATTTGGTCGACAAACTGTACCCAAGAAACCCCTGTCAGCAGGGTTAAGCTTGAAAAGAAAAAACACAGTAAAATGATACTTGTGCCAGTAAAGTTAAAGGTAGGCAACATGGCATTGGCAAACACATCGCCAATTACACCACCAGAAGAAAATTCATAGAAGTCATCGAAATTAATGCTGCTAATTGCCGTTGATGACACGACAAACAGTACCAAACCAACAACGCGTAATGACAAAGTGAGGTAGTCTAACTTAAATACTTGGTGTGTTTTTTTAAACAGCAAATAACCGATGACTTGAATAATAACGGGAACAAGTAACGCCAACCAACCAAAACTAAAGTACAGTAAATCGGCAGTCCACGCCCCTGCTGTACCTGTCATGTTTTTTACTTTGATATAGTCACCCGTTTGAGACCAAGACGGATCGATTGGGTCAAATGTTAATAAAGCAACTAACACAAACGCTGCAAATGCAGTCGTTAAAATAAGGCCTGCTTCTAATAATCTTTGAACACCATTAAGGCGCATTACAACTCCCCTTTTTATTATTCTTTACTTCCGACTACATCAGCGCAAATAACACTTTCTAAGATACAAATAGTATGTAGTGTGCTTATTCTATTACTATGGTGCTACTTTTAGAAGCGAAACATCATCACTTTTCACTTCTTCCATGACAACATAAGTACGACTTTCTGAAACTGCCGGTAAACGCAGTAATATATCACCTAATAAGTCACGGTATGCAGACATATCTGCTACACGGGTTTTTAATAGAAAGTCAAAGTTACCAGAAACAAGATGACATTCTAAAATCTCATCATGGGTTTTTACTGCGCTACTGAATTCTTCAAATACATCAGGTGAGGTTTTTGTCAGAGTAATTTCAACGTAAACTAATAATGCTGCGCCTACTTTTTTTGGGTCGATAATGGCTTTATAGCCTTTTATATACCCTTCCCTCTCGAGTTTTTTTACCCGCTCCAAACAAGGTGTTGCACTTAAACCTATACGGCGCGCAAGTTCCACATTCGAAATTCTGCCATCTTTTTGTAATTCGACTATTATCTTTTTATCAATGCGATCTAACACTAGCTAACCAAATTAGAATATTACTCTTTGTTTTTTGATTATATGGTTTTATTAACCAATATTTCAATTAAATAAAGTTACATCGACTAATTAAAGCTAGATAAAATAGTATTATCTATTACCACAGTTCAAAGTAAGGTGAATTTATGATTATCGGTGTACCTAAAGAGATTAAAAACCACGAATATCGTGTAGGTATGGTTCCGGCAAGTGTTCGTGAGTTAATCAACCACGGTCACAGTGTGTTTGTAGAAACGAATGCAGGTATTGGCATTGGTTTTACAAACGAAGATTATGAAGCCGCAGGTGCTGAAATTCTAAATACTGCTGAAGAAGTTTTCGCTAAAGCAGACATGATTGTTAAAGTGAAAGAGCCTCAAGCAGTTGAGCGTGCAATGCTACGCGAAGACCAAATTCTATTCACTTACTTACACTTAGCACCAGATCTTCCACAAACTGAAGACCTAATTAAGTCTAAGTCTATCTGTATCGCTTACGAAACAGTAACAGACGCACGCGGTGGTTTACCACTTCTTGCGCCTATGTCTGAAGTAGCGGGCCGTATGTCAATTCAAGCAGGCGCACAAGCACTTGAGAAATCAAATGCAGGTCGCGGTATGCTACTTGGTGGTGTACCAGGTGTTGAGCCAGCAAAAGTTGTTGTTATTGGCGCAGGTATGGTTGGTAACAACGCAGCACAAATGGCGGTTGGCATGGGCGCTGATGTTGTTGTTCTTGATCGTAACGTTGATGTTTTACGTCGTATCGATGCACAATTCGGTAACCGCGTTAAAGCTGTTTATTCAACTGCTGATGCATTGGAAAAGCACGTACTAGAAGCTGATCTTGTAATTGGTGGTGTTCTAATCCCTGGTGCTGCAGCACCAAAACTAGTAACAGCAGACCACATCAAACGTATGAAGCCAGGCGCAGCTATTGTTGACGTTGCAATCGACCAAGGTGGTTGTATTGAAACTTCTAAAGCAACAACGCACGCAGAGCCTACTTATATTGTTGATGACGTTGTTCACTACTGTGTTGCAAACATGCCAGGTGCAGTTCCTCGTACGTCAACGTTTGCACTTAACAATGCAACACTACCGTACATTATTAAGCTAGCTAACAAAGGCTACAAAGCTGCATTACTTGAAGACTCACACTTCATGAATGGCTTAAATGTATTTAAAGGCAAAGTAACATGTAAAGAAGTTGCTGAAGGCTTCAACATGGAATACGTAACGCCAGAAGATGCTTTAAATAGCTAATCATTCTGCAAAGCATAAAAAAAGCAGCGAAAGCTGCTTTTTTTTATGTGTGTTTTTTAGTTTCAAACATTATTAATTAAATAAAGCGCTTAATAATAAAATCAACTTTAACACGCTTCGCTTGCCCTAAAAGTTTAGCAACCGGTTCTGGGTAATCATGCATTGTTTGCAGCTCTTTGTAGCTGTTTAACTTAGTACAATGCGTTAATATTTGTTGCTTTTCTTGCTCAAGTACATCTGTTAGTAAACCTTGGCTGTCATCAAATAAAATACCGTTTTCGATATCTAAACCCCACGCTCGAGGGTTTAAGTTGTGCCCTGTCATCATTTGATAACGGTTATCGACACTAATGCCCTTTAAGTGAAATGAGTTGCTGTCATGACGCCAAAGATGCACATTTAAAAGGCCATCTTGCACAAACTTATCATTAAGTTTTAAAAACTTAGCCAATATAGTTTCGTACAAATACGGCAACGCACCAATTTTACTAAACGGCTTATCGGGCGAAATATAAAAATCGTTCGCGGTTTTATCACCCACAACAATGGTCACTTTTAGCCCTTGCTTTAATTTCTTTCTAAGTACGCGCAATAGTGGCGCCGGAAAATTAAAGTAAGGGGTGTAAAGAACCAACTCTTTCTCACCGAGTTCAAACAGATTTTTAATCGCTCGGTTAAGCATATTGCCGCGACGACCAAAACCTAAAAATAAAAAGCTATCAATTGAGCCTTCGTCTGACGATGTAACATACGGATACTTCGCACGTTTTAGCGACTTCATCAGGGCTTTATGGTCAGATTTGCACTCTGCTAATTTTTTAATCGGACGTACATCAAGACGAATTACCGCACTTGACGCAATCAGGTAGTCATCAACAAACTGTGTGAAGGAGTCTGCTAGTGCTTGATTAGCAATAGTGAAATAACGGTCAAGGCGATAGCGCTGTTCATATTGTAAATAAACATTGTTTAAGCTCGCGCCGCTGTAAAGCACGGTATCATCTATCACCATACCTTTTAGGTGCAACACACCAAATACTTCTTTACCTTTTACAGGAACGCCAAAAACACGCACACGATTTTGATGGGCTTGTTGCAGTTTTAAGTATAGTGCGGCATTACCTTCACTTTGGGCTTCACCAATTAAGCCGCGCTGGGCACGGTGATAATCAACCAAAATGTCGACGCGTAGTTCAGGGTTCGCATTTGACGCTCGATGAAGTGCCTCTAAAATTTCACGGCCCGCTTCATCATCCTGTAAATAGAGCGCGGTAATAACAATGCGCTGTTTAGCATTTTTAATTAACGATAATAATTTTGCTCGATAAGACGACGCATCAAGCAATATTGATATTTGCTCGCTATCAAGTTTAAAGCTTGGCTCTTTTTGCCAAAAATCCAAACGCACGCTGTTATCCTATAGCATCAGTTTTGTATAAAAGCGTCAACATAACAAATTATTAGATTAAACGCACAATTTTTGAGAGAAAGATTTGCTAAGTGGCTAAATTTGCGACGGGTGTTACGTTAAATTGACGCTTACGCCAAGTTGGTAATATCAAATTCCGTAAAATAATTTACATCTGCCTTGTTTTTAATAGAATCAACCGCATTAATTAGCAAAAGCAGTATTAATTAGGAAATGCGATGAGCGCAAGCAAACACAGTAAATTACTTATTTTAGGCTCAGGCCCTGCAGGTTACACAGCTGCAGTATACGCAGCACGAGCAAACTTAAACCCTGTATTAATCACAGGTATGCAACAAGGTGGTCAGCTAACAACGACAACTGAAGTTGAAAACTGGCCTGGTGATGCGCACGGTTTAACCGGCCCTGCTCTTATGGAACGTATGAAAGAGCACGCTGAACGTTTTGAAACTGAGATCATTTTTGATCACATTCACACTGTTGATGTAAATAACCGTCCATTTACCCTAACAGGCGATTCAGGCACGTATACATGTGACGCACTTATTATTGCAACAGGTGCGTCTGCTCGTTACTTAGGCTTAGATTCAGAAGAAGCATTTAAAGGCCGTGGCGTTTCAGCATGTGCAACATGTGACGGTTTCTTCTACCGTAATCAAAAAGTAGCGGTTGTAGGTGGCGGTAACACAGCTGTTGAAGAAGCACTTTACCTATCTAACATCGCGTCTGAAGTACATTTAGTACACCGTCGTGACACTTTCCGTAGTGAAAAAATCTTAACCGATCGTTTAATGGATAAAGTTGAGAACGGTAACATTACCCTGCACCTTAACCAAACGCTTGATGAAGTACTTGGTGACGATATGGGTGTAACAGGTCTTCGTACTAAATCAACCACAGACGAAAGCACTAATGAGCTTGACGTTGCAGGTGTATTTATTGCTATCGGTCACTCGCCAAATACAGGTATGTTTGAAGGCCAGCTTGAAATGAAAGACGGCTACCTAGTTGTTGAGTCGGGCTTAAACGGCAATGCAACTCAAACCAGTGTTAAAGGTGTATTTGCAGCAGGTGACGTAAGCGACCACATTTATCGCCAAGCAATTACCTCAGCGGGTACAGGTTGTATGGCAGCACTTGATGCCGAGCGCTACCTAGACAATCTCAAGTAAAATTCGCTAAACTGAAGGCTGCCACTAACGCAGCCTTTTTTATGACAGCACAACTTACACTACTCGATTCATTATCAACTCAATTTCCTCCCGCAGATCTTGCTTTATCCGAGCCTGATGGTTTGCTTGCAATTGGTGGCGACTTATCAACGCCACGATTAATAACCGCCTATCAAAGTGGTATTTTTCCTTGGTTTAATCAAGGTGAGCCAATTATGTGGTGGTGTCCAAGCAGCAGAGCGGTATTAAATATCGGCGACATCAACATCAGCCGCAGTTTGCGTAAACTCGCTCGACAGGGTAAATACACCATTACCGTTAATACTGATTTTAGCGGTGTTATAAATAATTGTATTAAGCAACGAGAACAACTTGAAGGTACGTGGATAACCGATGATATGAAGGCAGCGTATATCGCACTTCACAATCAAGGGTATGCGCATAGTATCGAAGTGTATAATCAAGACAACATATTAGTTGGCGGACTGTATGGCATTATGGTTAACCATGTGTTTTGTGGTGAGTCGATGTTTCATTTTGAAAGTAACTGTTCAAAACTAGCATTTTGGGCGCTACATAATCACTTGCGAAACCATAATATTAACTTGATTGATTGCCAAATCGAAAACCCGCATTTATCGTCATTAGGTGCTACTTGCATTACACGTGAAGAATTTTTGGCTAAACTTACTGTAAAAGATGATCAACCAATTCACCCCACTATGTGGAATAAGGCACAATTGACGGATATTTATGACTGAGCATATGCCGGTAAAATTGGGGATAAGCCAACAATTCCCATGCAGTTATATCGATAAAGAGCAAGAGCGCTTACTGGTGGTACTAGACCACGATTTTTATACCCAGCAGCGTTTTGAACACCTTCTTGCGCTGGGCTTTCGTCGTTCTAGCGACCAGATTTATCGTCCACATTGTGCTAACTGTACCGCCTGTGAAGCTATCCGCCTTGATGTGTCACAGTTTTCACCAAGTAAATCACAAAAGCGCATCATTAATAAAAGTAAGCAGTTCGAACTTAAAGTAAGTAGTGTCAGCAAAGATATTTATTACACACTGTACGAAAAATATATCACGCTAAGACACCAAGACGGTGCTATGTTTCCACCATCTGTTGAACAATACGAAAGCTTTTTGACCTGTAGTTGGTTACCAATTAACTACCTTGAACTTTGGCACAATAACACATTGATTGCAGTTGCGGTCACAGACACATTAAGTAATGCGCTTTCTGCTATTTACACTTTCTTCGACCCTGATTTTGAAGATTACAGTCTTGGCACCATGATGATTTTGAAACAAATCGAATTTGCTAATAGCATCAACAAGCAATATTTGTATTTGGGTTACCAAATCGATGAATGTCGCAAAATGAATTACAAAACTAAATTTAAACCTTACCAAAAGCTCAATAATAATGTTTGGCATCTGGAATTATAAAAAGATGACTGTAAATGCCAATCATAGCTTTACATATGCATGGGTTTTCGGCAAAATCTGCAGCTTTAAAGAATACAACTGAGGTTATACGCTCAATATGGCGAAAGAAGACGTAATTGAAATGCAAGGCACTGTCCTTGACACACTCCCTAACACTATGTTCCGCGTTGAATTAGAAAACGGTCACGTGGTTGTTGCACACATTTCTGGTAAAATGCGCAAAAACTATATTCGTATTTTAACAGGCGACAAGGTTACGGTTGAGTTAACGCCATATGACCTTTCGAAAGGTCGCATTGTATTCCGTGCTCGCTAATTTTTAAGTAGTATCGAATGTAAAAAAAGCCCGCTAATTGCGGGCTTTTTTATTGATGTTTTGCTTATGCTTCAACGCTTTCATTTTCGTAACTAAATGTAAGCTGCTTATCTTTAATGCTTACTTTTACGTTACCACCATCACTGAGTTCACCAAATAAAATTTCATTGGCTAATGGCTTTTTCAGCTTTTCTTGGATCAGGCGAGCCATTGGGCGAGCGCCCATCGCTTTATCGTAGCCTTCTTTTGCAAGCCATTTACGTGCAGGCTCGGTTACTTCCAGTGACACTGATTTAGCATCGAGTTGTGATTCCAGCTCAACAATGAACTTATCAACCACTTGCAAGATCACTTTTTCATCTAAGTGATTAAACCAAATGGTGTTATCTAAGCGGTTTCTAAATTCAGGTGTAAACGTTTTATTAATCTCACTCATCGCATCGTGGCTGTGATCTTGTTGCTTAAAGCCAATTGATTTACGAATTGTTTCTTGCACACCCGCATTAGTCGTCATCACAAGTACAACGTTTCTGAAATCTGCCTTGCGGCCGTTGTTATCCGTGAGCGTGCCGTGATCCATTACTTGCAACAATACATTGTAAATATCAGGATGCGCTTTTTCGATTTCATCGAGCAATACCACGCAATGAGGCTGTTTAATCACTGCATCAGTTAATAAGCCGCCTTGTTCATAACCCACATAACCAGGAGGTGCACCAATTAAGCGACTTACCGCATGTTTTTCCATGTATTCAGACATATCAAAACGCACAAGTTCAACGCCTAAACATTTTGCAAGTTGCTTGGTGATCTCAGTTTTACCGACACCCGTTGGCCCTGCAAATAAGAACGAACCAATTGGTTTATCTTCGCTAGACAAACCTGAACGCGATAATCGAATTGCTGCACTTAGTGCATCAATGGCATCATCTTGACCAAATACCACCATTTTCAGATTACGATCAAGTAATTGCAGAACTTGCTTATCTGAGTTTGATACATTTTGCTCTGGAATACGCGCGATTTTCGCAATAATGTGTTCAATATCCGATACCGTTACTGTTTTCTTACGACGCGATGCGGGTAACAAACGCTGACTTGCACCCGCTTCATCAATCACGTCAATCGCTTTGTCTGGTAAGTGGCGTTCATTGATATACTTAGCTGATAGTTCAGCAGCAGCTTTCAGTGCTGTTTGCGTATAGCGAATGCCATGGTGCTCTTCATAGCGTTCTTTTAAGCCCATTAATATCTTAGTAGTGTCGGCAACTGACGGCTCAACAATATCGATTTTTTGGAAACGACGTACTAAAGCGCGGTCTTTTTCAAAAATATTTTTAAATTCGTTGTACGTGGTCGAACCCATACAACGAAGCTTCCCGCTTGATAGTAACGGTTTAATTAGGTTTGATGCATCCATCACACCACCAGAGGCTGCACCCGCGCCAATAATTGTGTGGATTTCATCAATAAACAAAATTGCGTTTTTGTGTTGCTGAAGTTGTTTTAGCAACGCCTTAAAACGTTTTTCAAAATCGCCGCGGTATTTTGTACCAGCAAGCAACGCGCCCATATCGAGTGAAAATACAGTCGCATCTGAAATAACTTCTGGCACTTGCTCGTTGACGATGCGATAAGCAAGACCTTCTGCGATAGCAGTTTTACCAACGCCCGCCTCACCCACAAGCAATGGATTGTTCTTTTTACGACGGCATAACACCTGAATAGTGCGCTCAATTTCACTGTCGCGCCCAATCAGCGGGTCGATTAAGCCAAGCTCTGCTTGCGTATTAAGGTTTGTGGTAAAGTTTTCTAGCTTAGATTTCTCATCTGCGCTCTGCTCGGCACTGTTTTCAATCTCTTGCTCTTCTTCACTTGGGTGGTGACTTTCTTCCTCGTCTAAACGCGAAATACCGTGTGATATATAATTAACGATATCGAGGCGAGTAATGTCGCATTTTTTAAGTAAATAAACAGCTTGGCTTTCTTGCTCGCTAAAAATTGCAACAAGTACATTAGCACCGTTCACTTCACTTTTACCCGACGACTGCACATGAAATACAGCGCGTTGCAATACGCGTTGAAAACCAAGCGTTGGCTGTGTTTCGCGCTCTTCTTCTAAGTCGGGGATTAATGGTGTGGTTTCATCGATAAAATCTGACAACGCGATTTTAAGTGATTGTAAATCGGTGCCACAGCTCGACAACGCATCAATTGCCGATGGGTTATCTAATAGCGCTAACAGTAAGTGCTCCACAGTCATAAATTCATGCCTGCGACTACGCGCTTCTCTGAATGCGGAGTTTAAGGTAATTTCTAAGTCTTTATTAAGCATAATAAACTCCTCTAAATACTTCTTTATTCGGGCTCAAAACTACATAACAGTGGATGTTCATTATCACGCGCGTATTGGTTCACTTGCGCTACCTTGGTTTCAGCGACTTCTGCACTGTAAACGCCACAGACAGCTTTGCCGTCATAATGGACCTTTAACATAATTTCAGTCGCCCTGTCTGAATCCATATTAAAAAATCGTGCTAAAACCTCAACAACAAAGTCCATTGGCGTGTAATCGTCATTATTTAAAATAACTTTATACTTGCGCGGCGGCTTAATACTTTGTCGCTGTTTTTCCTTTTGGCTATCTACTAAATCTGAAAATTGTGTCCCACTCATAATTTAATATAGTCATCTCTTGTAAACTCAAGCAACTTTGAGTCTTAAAAATTAAAAAATTATTTAAATTGTTAAAAACAATTAAAAAAAACTTGACTGTTTGGTCAATTAAACTACAGTCAATATGTGATTATTTACTAAGCAATTTACGAACAAAAGCTTGTGTAATCCGCAGCACTGGTTCGTTTTAAGCTTGTTAAGTAATTTACCATGTAGAATAACATGATTTTAGTCAACTTATAGAAGGATGTTGAGGTATGGCTTGCGGAAAAGTCAAATGGTTCAATAACGCAAAAGGGTTTGGGTTTATCGTAGAAGAAGGCAGCACGGAGGATATCTTTGCGCATTTTTCAACCATTCAAATGGATGGATACAAAACACTTAAAGCTGGCCAAGATGTAACATTTGAGTTGCAACAAGGTCCGAAAGGCCTACACGCGACCAATATTGCGCCAACTGAAGGCGAAGTCTAAGTAGTACTGCTTACGACACATTATAATAATAAAGAAGCGGATCGCCCGCTTTTTTTATGCCTAAAATTTACCCTCCCATGTCAATTGAACATTTTGTGATTGCTAATTCTTTTTATTTAAACTAGCCCTGCTATACTATCGGCCAATTGTCAGCACTATAAATAACGCTAGACTAAGTCAATTACATTCAGTTTTTGTGATTTTGCAAAATCACACCCCTTTCAATGTAAGTATTGAACGCCATAGTAATGGCATTTAAAAGTTAGGAATAATAATGACTAGTAAATCTAAGATAATTTATACAAAAACGGATGAAGCACCGGCACTTGCCACGTACTCGTTTTTACCAATCGTTAAAGCCTTCAGCGCTGTATCTGACGTAAACGTTGAAACACGTGACATCTCTCTTGCAGGTCGCGTTATCGCAAACTTCCCAGAGTACTTAACCGAAGAACAACGTATCGGTGATGCACTAGCTGAATTAGGTGAACTAGCAAAAACACCTGACGCAAACATCATTAAACTACCAAACATCAGTGCATCTATTCCTCAGCTACAAGCAGTAATCAAAGAATTACAAGCTCAAGGTTACGCACTTCCTGAGTACCCTGAAGAGCCGAAAAACGAAGAAGAAGCGAAAGTTAAAGCAACTTACGACAAAATTAAAGGCAGTGCTGTAAACCCAGTACTACGTGAAGGTAACTCTGACCGTCGCGCACCTGGTTCTGTTAAAAACTATGCTAAAAATAACCCGCATTCAATGGGCGCATGGGCAAGCGATTCTAAATCACACGTTGCATCAATGAACGAAGGCGACTTCTTTGCATCTGAGCAATCAGTGACGGTTGATGCTGCTGATGATGTGCGTATTGAATTCGTAAACGAAAATGGCGATGTTGAAGTATTAAAAGCATCAGTTCCATTACTTGCAGGCGAAATCATCGACAGCTCTGTAATGAATGTTGCAGCGTTAAATACATACTTAGAGCGTGAAATCAACGCAGCAAAAGACGAAGACGTATTACTTTCATTACATATGAAAGCAACCATGATGAAAGTATCTGATCCAATCATCTTCGGTCACGCTGTAAAAGTATTCTACAAAGACGTATTTGCAAAACACGCTGCAACCTTTGAAAAGCTAGGTGTCGATGCTAACAACGGTATTGGTGATGTTTACGCTAAAATCGCACAGTTAGATGACGCAACACGCGCTGAAATTGAAGCTGATTTACAAGCTGTTTATGCAAACCGCCCTGCACTTGCAATGGTTGATTCTGACCGTGGCATTACAAATTTACATGTACCAAGTGACATCATCATTGATGCTTCAATGCCAGCATGTATTCGTTCATCAGGCCAAATGTGGGGTCCAGATGGCAAACTAAAAGACACCAAAGCACTTATTCCAGACCGTTGTTATGCAAGTGTTTACCAAGCAACGATTGATTTCTGTAAAGAAAATGGCGCATTTGATCCAACAACTATGGGTAGCGTACCAAACGTTGGCCTTATGGCTCAAAAAGCGGAAGAATACGGTTCACACGACAAGACATTTGAAATTAAAGCAAAAGGTCAAGTACGCGTAGTTAACCAAGCAGGCGTTGCTGTAATGTCTCACGACGTTGACACGGGCGATATCTTCCGCATGTGTCAAGTTAAAGACCTACCAATCCAAGATTGGGTTAAGCTTGCAGTGAATCGTGCACGTGCAACTAGCACGCCAGCGGTATTCTGGTTAGACGAAAACCGTGCTCACGATGCGCAGTTAATTAAGAAAGTTAACCGATACCTACAAGACCACGATACTAACGGCCTTGATATTCGCATTCTTGCACCATTTGAAGCAACGCAATTCTCATTAGCGCGCATCAAAGAAGGTCAAGATACTATTTCAGTAACAGGTAACGTACTACGTGACTACCTAACTGACTTATTCCCAATTCTTGAGCTTGGTACAAGTGCTAAAATGCTATCAATCGTTCCATTAATGAACGGTGGTGGTTTATTTGAAACAGGCGCAGGTGGTTCAGCACCTAAGCACGTTCAGCAGTTCGAAAAAGAAAACCACTTACGTTGGGATTCACTTGGTGAATTCTTAGCGTTAGCGGCTTCTTACGAGCACCTTGCAGTAAACGCAGGTAACACTAAGGCACAAGTATTAGCAGATACGCTAGACGCGGCAACAGCTAAATTCTTACTTGAGAACAAATCACCTTCTCGTAAGGTAAACGAATTAGATAACCGCGGTAGCCACTTCTATCTAACGATGTTCTGGGCACAAGAACTTGCTGCACAAGACAAAGACGCTGAACTTAAAGCGAAGTTTGCACCAGTTGCAGAGCAATTAACAGCAAATGAAGCGGTTATCGTTAAAGAGCTTAACGATGCACAAGGCGTTGCAGTTGACATTAAGGGCTACTTCCAGCCTAGCGAAGAGCTTGCATACAAAGCAATGCGTCCAAGCGAAACATTCAACAACATTATCGCGCAAATCGCATAATCGTACTGTTTGAATAAGAAAAAGGGCAACATGTTGTTGCCCTTTTTTATTTGCTACAATACCTACCTTGCTTGTAATTAATCAAAGTCATGACTCGATTATCTAAACCTAAATCTGCACAAATTACTAAAAAGCCAACACGACCAAATAAACAACGTGTCGCCGCAGCTAAAAAACACATCAAAACGCGCGATGTAAAGCCACACCAAGGGCCAACTCATATCGTGTTATTTAACAAGCCTTTTGATGTGCTAAGCCAATTTACCGATGAAGGTAATCGCAAAACACTGGCTGATTTTATCGACATTAAAGATGTGTATGCCGCAGGTCGTCTCGATAGAGACAGTGAGGGATTATTACTGCTTACCAACAACGGTAAGCTGCAACATAAAATTGCTTCACCTAAACATAAATCACCGAAAACCTACTGGGTGCAAGTAGAAGGTGATGTAACACAAGATGCCATAAACGCCCTATCGCAAGGCGTTGTACTGAAAGATGGTAAAACCCTACCGGCAGACGTTAAGCGGATCAATGAGCCCAACGTTTGGCCCCGTAACCCACCTATTCGTGAGCGCAAAGCAATTCCGACAACTTGGCTGTCAATCACCATCACCGAGGGTAAAAATCGCCAAGTAAGACGTATGACAGCACATGTTGGCTTTCCGACGTTACGCTTAATTCGTTACGCCATTGGTAAATACACCTTGGACGGTATTGAAAATGGCGAATATAGACTTATAACAGAGAATAAATAAGCACCTTACTCGCGCATTTTAGAACATGTTTTATTAAAACAGCTATGATATAATTCGCGCCTCAAATTTTCGGAGTAATTCAATATCATGAGTGATAACAGTAACATCAAAGTCATCGTTGGCATGTCTGGCGGTGTAGACTCTTCCGTTTCAGCTTATTTACTTAAGCAACAAGGCTATCAGGTAGAAGGCTTGTTTATGAAAAACTGGGAAGAAGATGATACTGATGAATACTGTGCAGCTGCAGAAGATTTAAAAGATGCACAAGCTGTATGCGAAAAACTGGGTATTGAGTTACACACGGTAAACTTTGCCGCAGAATATTGGGATAACGTGTTTGAGTATTTCCTTGCTGAATACAAAGCAGGCCGTACGCCTAACCCCGATATTATGTGTAACAAAGAAATTAAATTTAAAGCGTTTCTTGAATTTGCTGCTGAAGCGCTCGGTGCAGATTATATTGCAACTGGTCATTATGTTCGCCGCGCTGAAAAAGACGGTAAAGCAACCTTAGTACGTGGCCTTGATGACAATAAAGACCAAAGCTATTTCCTATACACCCTTGGTCATGAGCATGTTGCGCAAACCTTATTCCCAGTAGGCGAAATTGAAAAGCCTGAAGTACGCCGTATCGCGGAAGAACAAGGCCTTATTACCCACGATAAGAAAGACAGCACGGGTATTTGCTTTATTGGTGAGCGCAAATTTAAAGACTTCTTACAAAAATTCTTACCAGCTCAACCTGGCAAAATTGAAGATTGCGAAGGCAACGATGTTGGCGAGCATGAAGGCTTAATGTATCACACCTTAGGTCAACGCAAAGGCCTACTCATTGGTGGTATGAAGGAAGGTTCGGGTGAGCCTTGGTATGTTGTAGATAAAGATATTGCGCGTAACGTACTTGTTGTTGGTCAAGGTAAAGATCACCCTCGCCTATATTCAAACGGCCTAATGGCAAACCAGCTGCACTGGGTTGACCGCGTAGGTCCGCAATCAACGCTACGTTGCACAGTGAAAACCCGTTATCGCCAAACTGATATTCCATGCACTTTACTGGTTGGTGAAGACGGCGTTGCACGCGTATTATTTGATGAGCCGCAAAAAGCCGTTACCCCAGGTCAATCTGCGGTATTTTACCTAGATGAAACATGTTTAGGTGGCGGTATTATTGATTCGGTGATCCGCTAATGGATAAAAATCAGGTTATGGCGCTTGCCGCCATGTGCCAAATTACCAAAGCAGTGCAAAAAGTTGCGCAAACCGGTTCAATTACCGATTATGAAATGCAGCAACTACTTTCGGGTATTTTAGTAACCAATCCAGATGCACCGTCAGATGTATTTCGTGATATGGATTTACGCCAAGGTTATCAATTAGTTGTTGAACAACTCGAATCAGGCCAAAATAAAAGCATTGAGCTTGTAAAGTACGTTGGCGGTTTAATTCAGTTAGAACGTGCTTTAAACGCAAACCCCAAAGCATTAAATGAACTTGGCTCACGCATTAATTCAATCGACACACGATTGGCACATTTATCAATTTCAGATGACGCCATTATTGCAAGCCTTGCGGATATTTATGCAGATGTAATTAGTCCGCTTGGACAACGTATTCAAGTATTTGGTAAACCAGCATTGCTACAACAAAAATCGGTGCAACATCGTATTCGCGCCCTGTTGTTAGCTGGTATACGCGCCGCAGTATTATGGCGCCAAGTTGGTGGTAAACGCCGCCACTTTTTCTTTGGCAAAGGTAAAATTGTCAAAATTGCAAAACAGTATTGTTAATCTCTAGTACAAATATTTAGGAGTGATTATGGAGCTTTCAGCGTTAACTGCTATTTCACCTGTTGATGGTCGTTACGGCAGCAAAACAACTGAGCTTAGAGAAATCTTTAGTGAGTATGGCCTAATTAAATACCGCGTTACTGTAGAAGTTCGCTGGTTACAAGCACTTGCTGCTGCCGAGGGTATCGACGAAGTACCATCACTAAGCGCTGAAGCAAATCAAATCTTAGATAACATCGTTGCAAACTTTAATGTAGAAGATGCAATGCGTGTTAAAGACATTGAGCGCACCACAAACCACGACGTGAAAGCGGTTGAATACCTACTAAAAGAAAAAGTAGCTGACAACGCCGAGCTTAATGCAATTAACGAATTTATTCACTTTGCATGTACCTCAGAAGACATCAATAACCTATCACACGGTTTAATGTTAAAAGAAGCACGTGAAAATGTTCTTTTACCATACTGCGATAAGCTACTTGATGCTGTTCACGCACTTGCAAAAGAATACCAAACAATTCCGATGATGTGTCGTACTCACGGTCAGCCAGCTTCACCTTCAACTATGGGTAAAGAAATGGCAAACGTGTACATGCGCTTAAAGCGTCAACGCGACCAAATCGCTAATGTAGAATTACTTGGTAAAATCAACGGTGCAGTTGGTAACTACAACGCACACATTAGCGCTTACCCTAACTACGACTGGCATGCACATGCTGAAAAGTTTGTAACAAGTCTTGGTCTTGAGTGGAATGCGTTTACAACACAAATCGAGCCACACGATTACATCGCAGAACTTTACGATGCAATTGCACGTTTCAATACTATCTTAATTGATTTTGACCGTGACGTTTGGGGCTACATTGCGCTTAATCACTTCAAGCAAAAAACAATTGCAGGTGAAATTGGTTCATCAACCATGCCACACAAAGTTAACCCAATTGATTTTGAAAACTCTGAAGGTAACTTAGGTATTGCGAACGCAATTTTTGCACACCTAGCGCAAAAACTACCAGTATCTCGCTGGCAGCGTGACCTTACGGATTCAACCGTGTTACGTAACTTAGGTGTAGGTATGGGTTATGCGTTAATCGCTTACCAAGCAACACTTAAAGGTATTAGCAAATTAGAAGTTAACCAAGAGAAGCTACTTGCTGAACTTGACCAGAACTGGGAACTACTTGCTGAGCCAATCCAAACTGTAATGCGTAAATATGGCATTGAAAAGCCATATGAAAAACTTAAAGAGTTAACACGTGGTAAGCGCGTTAACAAAGAGATCATGGCTGATTTCATCGATAATCTTGATTTACCAGAAGCGGTAAAAGAAGAATTAAAACAACTTACACCGGCTAATTATATTGGCCGTGCAGTTGAATTTATCGACGACATCAAATAACTAGCAGTTTTAGCTTGAATAAAAAGCGAAAGGTATTTCTAATATCTTTCGCTTTTTTATTATCAATTTTTAGAGACGCCTATGTATCAACTCAGTTTCAATATCAAAACACCAGATGGTGTTAAAACCCTCTCTCAACAAGAATTTATTAATGAGTATTGGCAAAAAAAACCGGCGTTAATCAAGTCGGGGTTTGCTGACTTTGTTGATCCAATTAGTCCAGATGAACTTGCAGGCCTTGCGATGGAGGAATGCATTGAGTCGCGTCTCATTTCTAATCACAACAATGAATGGCAAGCACACCACGGCCCGTTTGAAGATTTCGAATTATTAACACCAAAAAACAGCACACTTCTTGTGCAAGCCGTTGACCACTGGCATCCTGAGGCTGCCGAGTTAATCGAGCCGTTTCGCTTTATTCCAAACTGGCGTATTGATGATTTGATGATCAGCTTCTCTACGCCCGATGGCGGCGTTGGGCCTCACCTAGACCAATACGATGTATTTATTATTCAAGGCCAAGGTAAACGACATTGGCGCGTTGGCGAATCTAAGCAAACCTTCAATGAAGTTATTCCGTGTAAAGATCTGCTGCAAATTGACGGGTTTGATGCCTGTATTGATGAAGTACTTGAACCAGGCGATATTTTATATATTCCACCTGGCTGCCCTCACGAAGGTTACGCAGTCGAAAACGCCATGAACTATTCAGTTGGCTTTAGAGCGCCAAATCAGCGCGAATTATTGTCGTCATTTTCAGATTACCTCATTGATAACGATTCGGGTAATACACGTTACAGTGATCCAACGCTTCAATTACGTAATAACCCCGGTGAGTTTTTAGCAAATGAAGTCGCAGATGTTAAACAACAAATGCTAGATGCACTTAATAACAATCAAGATTTTAATTTATGGTTGTTACAAAGTCTGAGTGAAGCAAAACACGATCTCGATTTAGCGCCGCTTGAAGATGAATACGATCCAAGTTATGTACTTGAATTACTAAACCAAGATATTGAAATTCATCGCCTAGGTGGTCTTCGCTGCTTTTATTTATCAACAGAAAGCAATGTGTTGTTTGCAGTAAACGGTGATGTACTTACCCTACCACTTTCGTGCCTTTCATGGGTGGAAACACTTTGCCAAAACGTAACAGTGACATCCGATCAGATTAAAAGTTCCACAACTTGTTCACACTTTATGCAAAACTTTACTAATCTTTTAAATGAGGGCTATTGGTATTTCGATTAGTAGAGGAAATGATGAGCTTCACATTTAAACAGGTCACATGGCGAGAAAAGCGTAACGAACTCAAACAAGTGAGGGAAAAAGTATTTGTTTATGAATACCATATCCCAAAAGACGTTGAATTTGATAAGTGCGATTTAAGTTGTCAGCATCTGCTTGGGTTTGATCATCAAGGTAACAGCATAGCAACCGCAAGAATAACGCAACAAGGTGAAATTGGCCGCGTTGCTGTGCTGCAAGCTTACCGAACTCATGAGTTTTATAATCTAATGTTTGAGCAAATTGCGCTGTGTGCAAAAGAATTAGGTGCCGAAGAACTAAGTTTCAATTGTAATATTGTTGAGAAAGAAAAATTTAAGCGATGCGGTTATGCCGAACAAGGCAATGTGTTTATGGAGGCTGGAATAGCGCGACAACGATTATCGTGTCCGTTATCGCGTTTTGATCCTAAACCCTTTACTTTGGTTCATTAGTCCAAAGTTTTTCATTGCTGTATAAGTCATACAGACCTTCAGCACGGTTCACAAGCAAGTTAGCAAAATCGATTTGCGCTTTGTCACCTGCACTATTTTTTGCGAGCTGGTCTGCTTTTAATTGCCATTGAAACGAAAAATGGCGAAGTGCGTCACGGGCATTGGTTGCCGCAGTCACCTCAACGTGATCTGTCGGTAAATTGCCAGATACAACCCAATATGTTTTGCCTTGTTGACTTTTGATTTTCCAAATTGCACACATAGGCGCAATATAACGGCTTTCTTTATCTAGAATCGTCTTTGGAATAACGCCTTTTTCAGCTAAATGTTTATTAGCGCGATCAAGTGTAGAGCGGATCCATTGATTTTGAGCAGCTTGAATTTCTGCTTGAGTTGGTTGTGGTTTTTGTTCTTGGTTTTCCATAATACATCTTTAGAAAATTTCAATTTCATCACTGTACTGTGTCACCCTTTGCAAAGCAAGATGTAACGTTAAAAAGATGAATTTGGTTGTGTCAAAAATGTTAACTCTTGCTCAGTCGATTTGCGCCCTAATATAGCGTTGCGGTGTGGATAACGCCCAAACTGGTCGATTATTGCCTTATGCGCCGCTTCAAATTCATAACTAGGATGATCTTTATACAGCATCATCGCCAATTCATGAATTTTCGCGCTTTCGCTGTGCATAAATGGTAAGTACAAAAACCCGACCTCAGTTTCATTAAGTTGCTTATCAAAGCCCTTATCAATTGCTGTTTGCGCCAAAGCTAGCGCCAACGGATCTTGGCGAAACGCCTGAGCTTGGCCTCGATAAATGTTCCGTGAAAACTGATCGAGCACTATTATCTCACACAGCGAACCCATCGCAGTGTGTCGCCAATGATGTAATTCACCTGCAATCGCTGCATCAAGAATAATCTTAAATTTATTGTCGATTGTTTTATCTAGCGCGTCATTGACTGAAAACCAATCATTTGGCGTTAATTCCGTAAACCAAAAGTCATATATATCTTGATAATTCATATCATCCCAGCCAACTAATAAATTGATTAATCACCAACGCATTTACAATATCAATAAAGAATGCGCCAACCAAAGGTACAACAATAAATGCTTTAGCTGAAGGCGAATAATGTTGCGTAACCGCCGTCATATTAGCAATTGCTGTTGGTGTCGCGCCTAAGGTCAACCCAGCATAGCCAGAAGCCATTACCGCTGCATCGTAGTTCTTACCTAGACTAGGAAACACAACATAGGTGCTATAGAGTATTGTCGCCAACACTTGAAAAACAAGTAACACAACAAATGGCATTGCTAAACTCGTCAATGTCCAAATCTTAATACTCATTAACGACATTGCTAAAAATAGCCCTAAGCAGACATCGGAAATAAACGACAACGACGCACTATTGGTAGGCCAAAGCTTGACTGATATTAAGCGTGGTACCGTGTTACTAATAATGATGCCGGCAAACAGACAACATACAAAAAATGGTAATTCAAAATCAAAATAAACTAATGCGGCTTCAATACGATTACCTAGTCCAATTGCCAGTAAAATAACAAAGATACTGATCAGAAACTGATCTATGTTAACACTTGCAAATTTCGCATTGTCATGGGAAACCCCAACTTTCAGTGGCTTAGCAGAATAAACCGTTTGTTTTAACTGGTGTTTCTCTATTATGAACTTCGCGATAGGACCACCAAGCACACCACCAAAAATTAAGCCAAATGTCGCGCACGCCAAAGCGAGTTCCAACGCCCCTTCAATCTGATACTGCTCACTAAAAAATGGCGACCAGGCGATTGCCGTGCCATGCCCACCGCTTAATGAAATCGAGCCACCTAGCAATCCGCTCACCGGTGGCATGCCAAACGAGGTAAATACACCAATCCCAACAAGGTTTTGTAAGATTAAAAAGCCGACTGCCAGTAGTAATAGAATCATTAAGCTTTTACCGCCTTTTATTAGGCTATCTAACTGTGCATTTAAGCCAATCGTGGTAAAGAAAATGATGAGTAGCACATCGCGCTGTTGAAGTGAGAATGTGATTTCAGTATTGAAAACATAAAACGACAAAGCCGCTAAACTTGAGGCAACAATGCCGCCGGTAACGGCTTCTGGAATATTAAAGCTTTGTAACGGCTTATAACGACGGTTTAACCATTTACCTAAAAAGTAAACCAGTATTGCCGCCATTAAGGTAAGCCGTTCATCTATCAGCATTTAATGTCCTAGTATTTTTGCAGGGTCCGTTTTGCTGGCTTTAACTGCTGGATAAATGCACGCAATTATCGCCATTGTAAACGTAATCACCGTGGTGATCAGTAAATCGTTTACGTTAAGCTGACTTGGTAGATAGTCTATAAAGTAAACACCAGACAACACATTTTTGCCTAGCAATTCACTTATTAATAAATAAATATCGCTTACTGTCAGCGATAAAATAATGCCTAGAATCAAGCCAATACCTAACCCTATTGCCGCCTGATGAATACCTTGCAGTAAAAAGCAGCGCACAATTGTGCCATCGGTTGCACCCATGGTTTTTAAAATCGCAATACTCGCGCTCTTTTCTTTCACTTCCATAATCAAGGTAGAGACAATATTAAAGCTGGCAACAGCAACAATTAAAAACACCGTGATGTAAACAATTAAGCGCACCATTTGTATATCTTGATACAAATTGCCCTGACTACGGTACCAGGTTTCGATATACACCAATTCATCTAATTTTTGACCTATCGCAAGCGCACTGTTTCGCACATTAAATACATCACGTATCTTAACTTGCAGCCCATCAAACTGGGTATTGCTCACATTTTTTAGCTGTTGCGCTTGGCTTAATGTAATTTGGCCAAAATTCATATCAAGTTGACCACCTAAATTAATGGTGCCAACTAAGCTTAAATTAATTCGCTTAATACTCGCGAGCGATTGAGTGCCCGGCTCTGGCAGTAACACAGATACCATATCGCCAATTTCCAGCTGTAACTTATTTGCCAGAGCCTTACCGAGAATAAGCTCACCCTTTTCAAGATTAACGCTGCTTTTAGGGGAAATGTACTTAGCGCTGTCTGACACGGTCGCGTCTAACTCTGGATCGACGCCTTTTAATAGCACGCCATGCATTTTACCTTTGTGCGACACCATTGCATTTAGCTTAATATAAGGGGCAACTGCGACCGCTTCTGGGTGACTGAGTAGTTTTTCTTGATGAGAAGCGAAATTATCCAGCGGTTTTGCTGGCGCATAATACTCAATATGTGGAATAACGCTTAATAAGCGCTCTTTTAGTGCAACTTCAAAGCCGTTAATCACCGATAGCGCCAAAATAAGCACCGCCACACCAAGTGAAATACCAATTGTTGATGACTTACTAAAAAAGCCACTAACCGTGGTATCGCCTTTGCCGCGTCGAAAGCCTTTAACTAAATAAACACTTAAACTCATTGGCTAACCAACTTTCCCTGTTTAATAAACATGGCTTTATCAAGCTTTGCCGCTAACTCTAAATCATGGGTCACCACAATAAACGCAGTATTGTGGGTGGTTTTTAACTGGTTAATCAGTTCGTATATGTTCTCGCCATTATCTTTATCAAGGTTACCTGTCGGTTCATCAGCAAGCACTAATGCAGGTTTGGTGATAAGCGCACGGGCAATGGCAACACGCTGACGTTCACCACCCGAGAGTTGATCCGGTTTATGCGTAATTCGATGACTTAATCCCACGTTTTCGAGCATTTCACTTGCTTGGATTTTGGCGTCTGATTTTGCCATTCCCCCAATCAATAGCGGCAGCATTACATTTTCAAGCGCACTAAACTCCATCAGTAAATGGTGAAATTGATATATAAAACCAATGTGCTTATTACGAAAATCGGCTTGCTGCTTGCGATTAAGCGTCGTTGTATCGACACCTTTTATTTCGATTTTACCGCTATTAGGCTTATCTAATGTACCAAGCAAATGTAATAGCGTACTTTTTCCCGAACCTGAGCTGCCAACAATGGCAAGTGTTGTGCCCGCTTCGAGGGTTAAATTTAAATCATCTAAAATATCAACTTTAACATCGCCATCTTGATAAGACTTAGCGAGGTGTTCACATTTTACTACTAGGTGATTATTCATATCGTAAAACCTGTGCTGGTGCTAATTTCGCAGCGCGTCTAGCGGGATAAAAAGTGGCTAAATAGCTCATCGCAATACTTAACGTAAAGATCACACCTACTTGTAACCAAGAGACATCGACCGGTAACTGCATACCTGCAATAATTTGAATGCCAATCAGTGCTAATATTTCATTAATGTTTAGTGCAACAGCTAGACCAAGTAATACCCCAAGTACACTGCCAACTAAGCCATTGTATAAACCTTGTACCATAAATACCTGTAACACACCGTTGGGTGTTAAACCTAAGGTTTGTAAAATAGCAATTTCAGACTGTTTTTCAGATACCATCATGGTCAAAGCCGAGAGAATATTAAATACCGCAACTAAAATAATCAGTCCAAGTAATAAACTCATAATGCGCTTTTCCATTGCCACTGCAGAAAAGAGCGAACCTTGGGTATCTTTCCAATCTGCTACCTTCAGCGTTTTCAGCTCTGGCATGTCATTAATTAGGTCATCTAATTTAAATGGATCGGTTAAATACAGTGCAAATTCGTCAAAACTCGATGGTTTTATACGATTAAGTCTTAATAAGTTTGATGTACTCGTTAAAATTACCTGACTGTGAAACGCGCTGTTATCAAGCAGTACTGCAACGGTAAATAAACGTTGCGATGGCATACGTCCAACTGGGGTAAAGGTAGTGACACTCGGTAGCATTAAGCGAATTTTATCGCCGACAAAAACATTAAGCTCTGTTGCTAAGCGCCGCGTAATCGCTACCGAATATTTAGTGTTCGCCAATTGTTTAACGGTTTCACTATTAAGCATGGCTGTCAAAGGCGTGTCTTGGCTATCATCTATGCCATAAATTTTTGCCGCTAATAATTTAGTATTTGACACAACCAACCCTTCACTGCTTTTAAAACGTGATATTGAGGTAACATCTGGATGTGTTGCCAAGGTTTGATATAAGGGGTGGTTTTGCTTATCAGGTAGTGCAACAGATAAATGCGGCGTAATTTGAAGCATAGATTGCTTAAGTCGGTTCTCAAACCCGTTCATTACGCTGGTCACACAAATTAACGCAATAATACCAAGCGTAATACCCGCGATAGAGAAAAATGAAATAAAGGAGATAAAGCCGTTGCCCTTGGCTAATTTCGCATAGCGCATGCCAATAAACAAACTAACTGGCTGAAACATAGATTACTGATTGTTTAATAAGTGTAATTTTTTGGAAGTTTAACACTTATTAATAAGAAGTGTATTATTTTCTAGGCAATCTCAGAATAACAGATCTGATCAGTGAAATTTTTGCCATAATTCCAGCTAAGCTACTGTAACTATTTAAACAGTCTAGGTAGAATACCGCGTCTGCAATATAGGGGTATGCCTTTTGTTCGAGCGATTTAAGCACTTTCAACTCCGTGGTGACTTATTTGGTGGTGTCACTACTGCAATTATCTCACTACCACTTGCCCTAGCCTTTGGTGTGGCGTCAGGCGCGGGTGCCGAAGCCGGTATCTGGGGCGCTATTTTAGTGGGCTTATTCGCTGCACTGTTTGGTGGTTCTAACTCGCTCATTTCTGAGCCGACCGGTCCGATGACCGTGATAATGACCGCAGTACTCACTGCAATGATGGCCAAACATCCAGAGCAAGGCATGGCAATGGCCTTTACCGTGGTGATGATGGCCGGCGCATTTCAATTTTTACTTGGTTCATTAAAACTGGGTAAATACGTTACCTTAATGCCTTACAGTGTTATCTCCGGTTTTATGTCAGGCATTGGTGTTATTTTAATTATCTTACAATTAGCACCACTTTTAGGCCATCAAACGCCATCTGGTGGCGTAGTCGGCACGCTGACTGAACTCCCCAGTTTAATTTTCAATCTTCACTTTTCAGAATTATTTTTAGGTCTTGCAACGCTCGGTATCTTATTTTACTTCCCAAAGAAATACCGTAAATATATCCCCGCTCAACTCGTTGCACTTATCGCAATTACGCTTGTTTCCGTAATTTTATTTAGCGATGAATCGATTCGCCGTATCGGTGAAATTCCAACTGGATTACCTAATTTAGTATTCCCGACATTTACCGCCGACCAATTCGTTACCATGATCATTGAGGCCATGGTACTTGGCACACTTGGTTGTATTGATACCCTGTTGACTGCCGTAATCTCGGATTCATTAACGCGTCAAGAACACGATTCAAATAAAGAACTAAAAGGTCAAGGTATTGCTAACATGATCTCAGGTTTATTTGGCGCACTGCCGGGCGCAGGCGCAACCATGGGCACAGTTGTAAGTATTCAAGTGGGTTCTCGATCTCCTGCCGCGGCAATTATTCGCGCCGTTATTTTGATGCTTGTGGTATTAGTTGCGGGCAGTTTAATTGAGCCAATTCCAATGGCGGTGCTTGCAGGTATCGCGCTGTATGTTGGTATCTCGATTCTCGATTGGAGTTTTTTGCAGCGCGCACACAAAGCCAGCATGCAGCAAACCGCGATTATGTATGCGGTAATGCTATTAACTGTTTTTGTTGACTTACTTATTGCGGTTGGTTTGGGTGTATTTATCTCAAATATCATCGTGATTGAACGATTAAGTCGTGAGCAGGCAAAACAAGTCAAAGCTATTAGTGATGCTGATGACGATGATGTACCGTTAAATAAACAAGAGCGCGCAATTTTAGACAAAGCAAAAGGCAATATTCTGTTCTTTTACTTGTCGGGTCCAATGATTTTCAGTGTATCTAAAGCGATTTCTCGTCAGCATTCTTCTGTACATAAGTACAAAGCGATGATCCTAGATTTAAGTGATGTACCAATGATCGATATGACCGTTGGCCTCGCCTTAGAAAATGCCATTAAAGATGCTATAGAAGCACGCTGTGAAGTCTTTTTATATTGCCCAAATAATGATGCTAAACATCAACTTGAAAGGCTTGGCATTGATGAATTAATCGGTAAAGAGCGTTTTGTAAATACACGACTTGAGGCACTTAATCAGTCGTTAGAAGTTATCGAGAACGTGCCGTTCACCGGCAGCTAACTGAAAGTTAAATAAATTCTTTGCCTGAACTCCCCTGTTCGGGCTAAGATTATTTATTATTTAATTATTTACAATGCATATGTCCGACCTCATCGAACAATTTAATCAATACTTTCAAATCGAACACGCAATTAGCATTAACTTAGAACAGGTTAACGAAGATAAATTGCCTAGCGATGACAGTGACATAGACAGAATAATCCCACCGCTATTTAAACTAGCCAATGAAGTAAACGTGCTAGAGCAAACCGCCCTTCGCCCACTCAGACAGTTAGGTGATGTAGCAGATGATTTAGCGCAGTACCTTAAATTACAGTCACGTAAAATTGACCTTATTTTGTCGCATATATTAGCGACGGAAAATGAAGACGAAGCTCAGCTAGAAACGGTAAGTTTTGGTGGCAGCGGCTTTGTACTGCAAACAAACACTTCCTATACCCCCAACAGTTTTTTTCGGAGCAAACTGTTTTTAGCGGATGAAGCGGCAGCAGTGTTTTGCTTTACCCAAGTTGTGGATAGTGAACCGCACCAAGATGGATATAAGACACGATTTATATTCAGCCACATTCGAGAGCAAGATCAAGAGCTTATGGTTAGAGCAAGCCTGCATACACAAGCCAAAGTGTTAAAAAAGAAGCAATCAAAGAAAAACATCAATTAAACACTAATAAATAGTGTCGCCATTTGCTAATATTGGCCAAAATTACCCTTGTTAACTACTATGAACACTGTTTTTCCAGCTGAATGGGCATTGCAAGATGCCGTGCTTTTAACTTGGCCGCATAAAGATACTGATTGGGCCGATATTTTGCCTCAAGTTGAGCTCACCTACCTTGCTATCGCAAAAGAAATTCTGTCGCAGCAAGCACTTGTGATTGTTGCGCATAATGATGCGCTAAAACAACATATTAGTACGCTTTTTCATAGCAACGACCTAACACTAGACAAGGTCCATTTTGTTGTATGCCCAACTAATGATACGTGGGCGCGTGACCATGGGCCAATTAGCACATATCGTGGTGACACTCTTCATGCCCTTGATTTTACCTTCAATGGCTGGGGTAATAAGTTTCAATCAGAACTAGATAATGCGATTAATCAGCAGCTATTTAACACAGTATTAGCCAATAACGCTTCATCACAAAAAGTGCCGCTGGCACTCGAAGGTGGTGGTATTGAAAGCGATGGTAACGGCACACTGTTAACAACCAGCGAATGCTTATTAAACGACAATCGTGAAAACAATTTAAACAAAGCACAGCTAGAAGCAAAGCTAACGGAATTATTAGGCGTTAATCACTTTCTTTGGCTTGATCACGGTTACCTTGCAGGAGACGATACCGACAGCCATATCGACACGTTAGTGCGTTTTGCGCCAAATGATGCCTTAGTTTACGTTTCTTGCCCTGATCAAAACGATGAGCACTTTCAAGCGTTAGACGCAATGGCTAAGCAGTTACAGACATTCACTACAAAAAGTGGCGAGCCTTATACTTTGCACGCCTTACCTTGGCCACACGCGAAATACGATAACGATGGCGAGCGCCTTCCAGCAACCTATGCCAATTATTTAATTATCAATAACAAGGTATTGGTACCTACTTACCAAGATGCTAATGATCAAGCTGCACTTGATGTAATCGCAGCAGCCTACCCTCAACATCAAGTTGTTGGTATTGACTGTCTGCCATTAATTCACCAATTTGGCAGCTTACACTGTATTACCATGCAATTACCTTACGGTTTTTTACGGAGCTAATTATGTCTCAAACGATTAAAGTTGCGGCAATTCAACATTCAAATAGCGGTGATTTACAGCATAACCAAGACAAAACAGTACTTGGCATAAAAGAGGCCGCAAAAAATGGTGCCAAGTTAATTGTATTGCAAGAACTGCATCGCAGTCTTTACTTTTGCCAAGTCGAAAGTACCGATAACTTTGACTTAGCAGAATCGATTCCAGGCCCAAGTACAGCGCTTTACGGTGCCCTTGCCAAAGAGTTAAATGTCGTTATTGTTACCTCATTATTTGAAAAACGTGCAACGGGCTTGTATCACAATACCGCCGTTGTACTTGATACTGACGGTGAAATCGCGGGCACTTACCGTAAAATGCATATTCCTGATGACCCTGGCTTTTATGAAAAGTTTTACTTCACACCGGGCGATTTAGGTTTTCAACCAATCGAGACCTCAATTGGTAAACTTGGCGTGTTAGTATGCTGGGATCAATGGTTCCCTGAAGCTGCGCGTTTAATGGCAATGGCAGGTGCAGAGTTTTTAATTTACCCAACTGCCATTGGCTGGGATTTAGACGACGACAGTGCTGAACAACAACGTCAACTTGATGCTTGGGTTATTGCCCAGCGTGCTCACGCGGTATCAAATGGACTGCCTGTGATTGCCTGTAACCGCCAAGGCCATGAAGCCGATCCAAGCGAGCAAAGTAAGGGCATTCAGTTCTGGGGCAATAGTTTTATTACTGGTCCACAGGGCGAAATTTTGGCGCACGCGTCAAATAATGACGATGAAATCCTGTATGCCGATATCGATCGTGCACGCAGTGAATCCGTACGTCGTATTTGGCCGTATTTACGTGACCGTCGTATCGACCATTACCAAGATCTAACGAAATTATACCGAGATTAGTAAGGAGTGACATTAATGCAAAGTCAGTGGCTTAACTTACCCTGGATCAAAACCCAAAACGACAAAATTGCGTGGGGCAATTTAGCAGGTTCAGCCTTAAGTTTAGCAATTTCAGATGCGGTAAAAAGCCACGCTGGATTTAAATTAATTGTCACTCAAAACACGCAGCAGGCGCTTAAGCTTGAAGCTGAGCTAAATTACCTATTGCCAAGTATCCCAGTTAACTTATTTCCAGACTGGGAAACCTTGCCTTACGACCATTTTTCGCCGCACCAAGATATAATTTCCCAGCGCTTAAGCCTATTAAGTCAGCTTAGAAATCAGCATAATGGAGTGTTGATTGTGCCTATTGAGGGGCTTATGTTGCGTACCGCACCGTGTGAATTTATTTACGGTAAGGCAATCAAATATAAAGTTGGTGACACACTCGATAGCATGACGTTGCGCACCGCTCTCGAGTCGGTTGGCTATATCAACGTACAACAAGTAATGGCCCATGGTGAATTTGCGATTCGTGGTTCCATCATCGATCTATTCCCGATGGGCAGTAATACGCCGCTGCGTATTGATTTATTTGATGATGAAATTGACTCGATTCGCCAATTTGATCCGGAGACCCAACGCTCACGGGACAACATTCAAGAAATTGACTTATTGCCCGCGCACGAATTTGGTACCGACGAAGATGACATAGAGCGTTTTCGTATTAACTATCGTGAAACCTTTGGCATGGCGCATGAAAAAGGCTCTGTCTATTCACAAGTCAGCCAAGGTAGTTTACCCGCAGGTATTGAATATTATTTACCATTGTTTTTTGATAACACTGCAACCCTGTTTGATTATTTACCAAGTGACAACGTTATTTTTACCTTGGGCGATATTGAACACAGCTGCCGTGAAACTTGGCAAGATATTGAAAAACGCTTCGAAAATCGTAAAGTTGATCCATTACGCCCACTGCTCGAACCGTCAAAGCTTTATCTTAATGTAGAAAACTTATTTTCTGCGCTAAATGGTTCCCCGCGCGTTGCGCTCTCTCAAGCAATGCTTGGTACGAAAGCAGGCAATAGCAATATCGCCCTTGATGCAGTGCCTGATATCCGTGTAAACCATCAACTTAAGCAGCCGTTTGAACACGTCTTAAACTACATTAGCGCGTTAAAAAGTAATAACACGCGTATTTTATTTTCAGTAGAAAGTGACGGCCGCCGTGAATCATTATTAACCTTGCTGAAACCAACTGGGTTAAAGCTTTCAGAGTTCGAGTCTATTGATCAATTTGTAGCAGCAAACAGTGATGTTGGCTTAATTGTTTCACCGCTTGAGCAAAGCATTCACCTTACTACGCAGAACTTATGCATTATCACTGAGCAAGAGCTGCTTGGTGTAAAAATATCTCAAAGACGCCGTCGCAAACATAAATACGAAGTCAGTCAAGACTCAATTATTCGTAACCTTGCTGAACTGCAAATTGGTCAACCCATAGTGCATTTAGATCACGGTGTCGGCCGTTACCAAGGGCTAGAAACCATTGACGCCGGAGGTGTCAGTACTGAGTTTGTTACCATTCATTATTTAAACGAAGCAAAGCTTTATGTGCCTGTGGCATCACTGCATTTATTATCGCGTTATTCAGGTGGCGACTTAGAAACTGCACCACTCAATAAACTGGGCTCCGAAGCGTGGGAAAAAGCCAAACGTCGTGCCGCCGAAAAAGTACGCGATGTTGCCGCTGAATTGCTTGATATTTATGCCCAGCGCGAAGTTAAGCCTGGTTACGCATTTAATCACGACAGCAGCGCTTATCGCCAATTTGCCGATAGCTTTCCGTTTGAAGAAACCGATGACCAACAAAATGCCATTGGTGCCGTACTGAATGATATGCAAAAAGCACAAGCGATGGACAGACTTGTGTGTGGTGATGTTGGTTTTGGTAAAACTGAAGTTGCGATGCGCGCCGCGTTTGTCGCAGTAAACGACTCTAAGCAAGTCGCGGTTTTAGTGCCAACTACCCTGCTCGCTCAACAGCATTTTGAAAACTTTAAAGACCGTTTCGCCAACTCTGCCGTTGAAGTCGCCTTATTGTCGCGATTTAAAACGGCAAAAGAGCAAAAACAAACGCTTGAAGGCTTAGCAGAAGGTAAAATTGATATTGTTGTTGGAACACATAAGTTATTGCAGCAAGACATTAAGTTTGATGATCTTGGCTTACTGATTGTGGATGAAGAGCACCGTTTTGGCGTACGCCAAAAAGAAAAAATTAAGTCGCTACGTGCTGATGTTGATATTTTAACCCTCACCGCAACGCCAATTCCGCGTACGCTGAATATGGCAATGAGTGGCATGCGCGATTTATCAATTATTGCCACCCCACCGGCTAAACGTTTAGCAGTCAAAACCTTCGTTCGTCAAAGCGACGATGAACTGATTAAAGAAGCAATCATTCGTGAAATTAAACGCGGTGGTCAGGTTTACTTCTTACATAACAATGTTGAAACCATCGACAGCTTCGCAAACGATATCGCCGCGTTAGTACCTGAAGCAAATGTTCAGTACGCCCATGGGCAAATGCGCGAAAAAGAACTCGAATCATTAATGTCGGATTTTTACCACCAAAAGTTTAACGTGTTGGTATGTACCACTATTATTGAAACTGGTATTGATATTCCAACCGCAAATACCATTTTGATTGATAGAGCCGACCGTTTTGGCCTTGCACAATTACACCAATTACGTGGCCGCGTTGGTCGTAGTCATCACCAAGCCTACGCTTATTTGCTGACACCAAATGAAAAACTTATCAGTAAAGATGCGAAGAAACGTTTAGAAGCAATTTCATCACTTGAAGATCTTGGTGCTGGTTTTACTTTAGCAACGCACGATTTAGAAATTCGTGGTGCGGGTGAACTATTAGGTGATGAGCAAAGCGGTCAGATTGAAAGCATAGGCTTTAGCTTGTATATGGAAATGCTCGACCAAGCTGTTGAAGCGTTAAAACAAGGCAAAGAGCCAAGCCTTGAAAACTTGCTACGCAAACAAAGTGACGTTGATTTAAAAATTCCTGCACTTATTCCAAACGACTACATTCATGATGTAAATACACGCTTAAGCATGTACAAACGTATTGCAAGTTGTACTGATAAAGATGCAATGGATGAATTGTCAGTTGAATTAATTGACCGATTTGGTTTACTACCAGAAGCGTTGCAAAACCTATTTGCAATTCAACAACTCAAAATTACAGCCTCAAGCCTTGGTATAACTAAGATTGATGCCAATATCAAAGGCGGTTATTTTGAATTTGGCCAAGATACTAAAGTCGATCCGAGCTTTATTATTGGATTACTGCAATCCAATCCGCAATTTTATAAGATGGAAGGCGCCAGTAAATTGCGCTTTATGATTGAAGAAAAGAATAACCAAGAGCGCTTAAAGCTCGTGACTGCAATGCTAAGAGACTTTGCCCAAAAGGTTGTAAAATAATGATAATAAAATATGTTTTGCCGTTAAGCCTGCTTAGCGCAAGTTTTATGGCCAGCGCCAATTTACGTTGGTTTGATATTGAATTGATCTTTTTTGAAAGACCCACCGACAGCGAATTAAAAGAAGATCTTTCAGCCGAAGACTTCCCAGCGATTAACTACACTAACAGTAAAGACATTATCGCTGAAGCCTATCAAGAACTGCAAAATGTGAAATATAAAGAATGCATGGGTATCGAAGTCGATAATGAAAATGGCGACCAGATTGACGGCCTTGACCAGCCTGCCATTAGTAACGATGACGTTATTGAAGCGTTTGAGACATCATCACAAATTAATAACGATGATGAACTTGATAACTTAGCGCAGCTTGAGTGCCAACGTTATAGCAATGTAGCCGAATTAGAGGCGTTACCGCTTACCCCAGATGCACTGACGTTCGAACACACCGATTACATTTACTTGTTATCAAAAGAGCAGCTAGAGCTTAACGAAACCGTAAGCCGCTTAAAACGACGTGGCTTAACGCCGTTATTGCACACCGGTTGGCGCCAACCTGAAAGTAATATTCGTAACGCGACACCTATGTACTTGTATGGTGGAAAGAACCTATCGGCAGTTATTAATAGATCAGAAAATGAGAAATCACTTGAACAAATACTTAATGAATATACGCGATTTGGACAAAGCGAGGCAATTGATTTAAATGGCGTGCCGCAAAGTTCAGACATAGATGCGTTTCCAAACGATATTGTTAACAACGTTGAACCGTTCGAAAACACTCCTAGCCCGCTTTTAACTGAACAAACATGGCAGCTACAAGGCAAATTTAAAGTATTTATTCGTCGCAATTATCTCAATATTGAAGCCGATTTTGATCTTAACGAGTTAGTGGAACAGACCGTTGACAACATCAACTTTACAGATGGTGACAATGGCTTAGCTTTGCAACAACTCACTGAAACTGTATTAAAAACCGAACGATTTTCACAATTCCGTCGTGTGATAAGCTCCGAAATACATTATTTCGACCATCCAAAGCTCGGCATTATTATGCAAATTCGTCGTTATAACCATTAAGGACTTTGTCTTATGAAAAAATTATTTATTACTGCTGCTGCACTACTTACGTTAACTGCATGTTCAAAAGTGACCTTAGAAAACTACGAAAAAATTAAAGTAGGTCAAGACAAGCAAGAAGTTGAAGCGATCCTTGGCAGCGCATCACAATGTGAAGAAAAAACCATGCACACAGACTGTACTTGGGGCAATGACAGCACAAACATTAAGGTAACCTTTGTAGGCGGTAAAGTAACCCTTTACTCAGAGAAAGGCCTTTAATCGCTTATTGCCGATACCGTAAAAAAGCCGAGCTATCTCGGCTTTTTTTATTTTTAAATAACGCTAAGTTTAACTAATACTAAGCCGTAATTACCGCACAAACATATTTATTATTAAGCTAAGTGCATTCACATCTAACTGTTCTGAATACATATTTTTATGTGCGAGAAGCATCGCATAAATATTCAAATTGGTATAAGTTGTACCTTGATTTAACGCAAAGCTTGTACAGAAACTTATGAATATTCGCAATATTGACCTAAATCTGCTGGTATATTTAAACGTCTTATTAGAAGAACGAAGTGTTTCACGCGCTGCAAACAAGCTTGCTTTAACACAGCCAACGGTCAGTGCTGCATTAAAACGACTACGTGAATATTTCTCTGATCCTTTATTGGTTCGCACCGCAGGTGGCATGCAACCAACTGAAAAAGCATTAGCACTAAAACCGCAGATCAATGAGTTTATTCGCCTCAGTGAATCGATCACCCAATCCGACAGTCAATTTGACCCGGTTACTGCGCAACACACCTTTAAAATTTTAACCAACGATTATATTGAAAGCTGTTTACTGTTTCCGTTTATAGCGAAAACCGCTGAGTGTTATCCGAATATTAGCTACAACATTACGTCCCCTGGCGACAGTTCACTTGGTGAATTGCAAGAAGGCAGTGTTGATATCGCAATTAACCGCTTTAAACAAGCGCCGACGTCATTTCATCAAAAACGATTATGGCGCGATAATTTTAGGGTGATCTGTCATCAGGATAATCCGTTTGCACAAATGCCAAGTCTTGATAGCTATTTAACACAGCCTCATATTTGGGTGAGTCGCAGTGGTATTATCAGTGAAAACCGCATTTCAAAAGATAGTCATCCCAGTAAGCTTGGCGAGCTTGACGAAGCCCTTTGGCAGATGGAAAAAAAGCGTAATATTCAAATTTTTACCCGTCATTTTCAAGCACAAGCGTTAATCACCGGAAGTACAAGTTTACTGCTTACTATTCCTAACCGCTTGGCATTGGCGAGTTTTCAAAACGAACCATTGGTTACCCTGCCATTGCCATTTCAAATGGTGCCGCAAGAAATCAGCATGGTTTGGAGCCCCATAAAGCACTACGATCCTGCGCACACTTGGCTGCGCCAGCAACTGACAGAGTTTGCATCGAGTTTACCGAGTTAAACTTAGGTTTAGCACCGCAATATAGACAACATCTATATCAATAATTGAATTATTCAATTTTTAAATTTTGATTAGGTTAGTTACTCTTTTTGTTAAGGCAAATGCCAATTTATCAACAAAAACGAGGAACATTACAATGAGCTCAGGTCAATTTCATAAACATCAATTCTTATACATCGAAGAAAACTTATTTAACCAGCTAACAGCAACTTACCATTTAGATAATGCAGAATGTCAGGCGCAGTTTATCGAGAATTACATCAAACTATTAAAAGAATTTGGTGGCAAAATCAGAAAAGCGATTACTAAGCCGTGCGAACACACGATTAGCAATGAATCACTCTGTGAACTTGCAAGCGTTACAACACCAAGCATTACGGCTCGCCTGTTGGCTGGTGAAACATTAGAAATTAAAGATAAATACAGCTGTCCCACGCCAACGTTAGTATTTGCAGCTTTTATTGCTGCCGCAGGTAATGCGCAAGTCGTTGATGTTAAGAATATTGATGCAGCGCTGCTGTCGGTATATCAACAATGCGTTGATTACTTGCGACCGCTTTATCAATCACAACTAAAACTATCAGCCTAATGTTAAGGCTAATGTTTCTTGAAATTGCTTAAAGGATATCGTGTTATCCTTTAAGCTTTTTTCCGCCTCAAATAAACCCTTTGTTAGATAGTTAGCCGCTTCTAAACAACCCAAATGATAAAACAGCGAAACAACTGCATTTATCAGTGCAACTGGGGTTATCTCATCACTACCCACTAAACTGTGCAACGGTCCGTGTTTTGGTTCAAAAATACAGATGTCATTGCCAAAATTAGTTTGGCTTACCTTGTTTATTTGCCCTAAACTACCCGTAAAATATTCATTTAAAATGGTCGCTAAATAGTTCGCTGAAATATAAATGGTATCGCCCTGCTCTGTGCGGTTTTGCGTGAAAAACTGCAGCAAAGAGCACACATCAATTGCAATATCATCAACATATTTTGGCAATGAATCATCGTCTGAGTTTTGACTGTAACGCTTGATTGAACTGAGCGCCCAACGCACAACACTGCCCTCAGAAATCGGTAAACTATTGGCATGGTGCACTATAGTAATGTTTTTAATATTGCGCGATTTTGCGAGCTCAGTTGCAGAAGATAGCAACATATCTACGCCACTTTCTGAAATATACTTAAGTGCCATTACACTTTTTTCTGCCAGTGGCACCTTATTGACACCTAGCTCTTCTTTTAAAAATGTCGCAAGTAAATTGCCATCAAATGAATCCGTTTGCCACTCAAGCTTTATCGGTAAATCTTCACTGTTATCGCGCAAAACATAAAGAGAATTACCATTATGTGATACATATCGTGTATACGACGCGCGCAATCCAAGTTCGTGGCGTAGCGCAACATTAAGGGATTTAAAACCATAACCTATCGGTGCGGTAATAGGCCCTATTAATGCGCATTTGTATTGTTCAATTACATTCAATGTTTCTTCAGGAAACCAATCACCTTGATACTGCGCTGCGGCTTTCTCACCGCAAAGTACAGCTTTCCAAATAATTCTACGCTGCTCGCCATAGCACTTTTTAAGCACCTGATCAGCGACGGCACGGGCATAGCTCATTAACTCTGGGCCTACACCATCACCTTCAACATAAGGTACACAAAATTCTTGATTGGACTGGATTGTCATAGTGTGGTTGATTGATTTATTTTCCTACACTATGACAAATATGTAAGCTTAGGTTCAAGCTTTATAACTAAAGTGTTGATAAAACCTTAGTAACATGGCTTTGTCGTGCTCAGCGAGGTGCAACTTTTGGCCAAGTTTATCAATCAATTTAATCACCTTGTTAATGTAGGCAGCATACCCTGCTTTCACTACACAGTTTTCAGGCATGTAAAATACTAAATAGGCGTTACTGTTGATGTAGTCGTCGTCAATTAATTGGATCACTTCATGTTCTGTATTGCCAAAATTTAAACTCACTAGCTCACCGTTTTGATTAGCACTGCCTGAGACTAAGTTTGACTTAACAACCGGGTAGCGATTCGATGCAACATAGGCTAAATGACTGATGCCAGCTTCTTGTGCAAGTTGAATAAACAAGTGTGATACTTCACCATGTATCTGACTGACATCGTATTCATGATTCAGCACTTTTTCACTCAGTAGCTCACTAAAATTGGCTTTTACCACGATAAAGGCTTTACTGTTGCGCTCTTGCGGCAAGGTTAAACCAGAGCTTTCATAACGTTTTTCAATAACACGAAAACCATGAGCTTTCGATTGGGTAGCCGAAGAGTGCTTTTCAAGTCCGAAACTAATGTGTTGGTGATCTTGTAGTTTAATTGCATCAACAAAGCTAAACGCCGCTTTAATCTCATTTACCAACATCACAACTTTTTGATGAAATAACGCTGCATTTTCACGTAAATTTTCGCCGGTAGCGAAACACACTAAGCGAAAAGAGTGGATTGCGTTTGCATCGTCTGCACATACACCCACCACGCCTTTACTTTTTTCTGGGTTGTAGTAAACGATGTGCTGCTCATTAGTGGTGTTAATTTCATTATCAACACCATAACGTACTCGGATAAACTTGTTTGACGCAATCAAGGCAACAAAATCTATCTCATGGTTTGCGACAATACGTCTTACCTTGTTAAGCAATAACGAAAGTAATTCTTTTGGCGATGGGTTAAGTGTTTTGTCAGATAATTGTGCAACAAGCGCGTCATTTACCGCGATCTCCGCGATCACATACTGATTATCCCTTGAATCAGCCGGTACATAAACGCGATTATCTTGCTGCTTATTACGACTAATTAAACTTCTATTCCTGATGATTCCCATGTGCTTTCAACTCAATTGTGGATTTGCCGAGAGCTTAGGTGGGTTTAATGACAATTAGTTTGCAGTTTAGTGACAGGTAAATTAAATAGACGAGAAATGCATTCTTGAAGTAGTTTACAACGCATTTTATTCGATAATTAATGTCAAATATTACATTTGAATGACATCACAATGATCGTTTTGTGAATAAAAAAGCCGCAGGTTATTAACCTGCGGCTTTATCGCTAATTATTCTTAAATTAGAACTTAACGTTTACACCAGCGAAGAAACGACGACCAAGTACATCGTACGTGTACGGGTCAGTGTTTGAATCGTTGTTACCTGTGTAGTAAGGCGCTTGCTTATCAAATAAGTTGTTTACGCCAGCTTGTAATGACACAGTGTCATTAAGCATGTAAGAACCGCTGATGTCGTGGTAAACCACAGTACCAACACTTGGTACTAAACATTTTGCGTCTGCTTTTTGACATGAGTAGTCATCAACACCATCGATCATACGCGCTTCGTACTGTGCATCCCAGTTGTCGCCAGACACTTTAAGGTTTAAGTTAGTTTTTAGCTCTGCGTAGCTACCTAGACCCGAAGTGATTAGGCCTGCGTAATCTACGCTGCCTGCGCCTGCCGATTCAACTGTGTATTCGTCTAGAATTGTTACATCTAGACCAGTACGCCAAGCTAAACCAAGTGCGTCGAATGTATACTTGAAGTTTACATCGTAACCTTTAGTGTGCTCAGTACCAATGTTTTTAAGTTGGTTGTTAAACGTTACACGACGTGTTTTGTCGTTATATTTAACAGATGCGAACTGACATAGTGCTAAATCGTTATTAACGTTTTGACCTGTCGCATCAAGACATGTTTCAACAATGTATTGCTCGTTTTCACGTGCGATTGCGTTTTCAATTTCGATATCAAAGTAATCAACCGTCATTGAGAAACCGTCTAACCAAGATGGTGCATATACAAAACCAGCTGTTAGTGTGTCAGCTTGTTCTGGTGTTAGGTTTTCGTTACCACCAACCGTTACTTCAGCTTGCTTTTGAGCATATGGTAAATCAATTTGCTCAAATGACGGACCTTGACCTGCATATAGTTCGTTAACTGTTGGTGCACGGAAAGCGGTTGAGCGTACTGCACGAGCCATAAACTCATCATTTACACGCCATGTTAAACCTAGTTTCCACGTTTCGTCAGAACCGAATGTGCTGTAATCGAATGCACGTACTGCTGCACTTAAATCAACCATTTCTGCAAACGGTGCGTCAGCTAGAAGTGGTACTGCTAATTCAACGTAAGCTTCATTTACGTCAAAACGGCCGCCTGTAGGATCAACGCGAGGGTCGTTAGCTAAACCTTGTGATGTAAGTGAATCTGGCACATACCATGCTTTTTCTTCACGGTGCTCGATACCTGCAGCAAAACCTACGTAACCTGCTGGTAATTCCATTACTTCGCCGTTTAAACCAGCTGAAAGAACTAATAACTGGCTACCACCTGAGTTGTTTTCAGTGTAGTTGTAAGGCTTTAAGTTCTCTTTTGACCAGTCGCCTTGATCTAATGGGTTGAATTCTTGCTTGCTGATAGCGTCTTGAATTGAGCCCATGTTTAGTAAGTTTGTAGCGCGGTCAACTGAGTCGTTACGACCGAATACAACTGACGTATCCCAGCCCCAACCGTTATCGAATTCACCGTTTAAGCCAATTACTGCGCGAACTGTATCAACAACTTGCTCGTAACCACGAGGACCAACGTCAGTCATACGACGGCCGTAAGAGATCTCCTCACCATCAACTACACCGTGAGATAATAGTGAATCACCCATTGCGTCAGCATCGTATTTAAAATCAAACCATACTGGCTGTGGTGCCATTTGCTGATCTGACCAACGCTTTGAGTAAGTGAATTCAGTTACTAAACGTGTATCGTCAGTTAGGTCAAAGTTACCAACACCCGTTAGGTTTAAACGACGCATTGGCGTATATAAATAGCTCGCCTGTGAGAAGTTATACGCATCGTTTTCAGTTACATAGTCATGCCAGCTGCCGTCTGCGTTACCTTGAAGATCAGCAGTGTCACCCCATACGCGACCGAACGGTGAGTAAGGAGAACCACCACAGTAGAAGCTACCATTGTCGAAATCTTCTTCGATTGGACAATCAGAGAAATCGCGGTCCGCTTGAGACGCATCGCCACGGTCTGTGTATTGTAAGCCAATTACCACGTTACCGCGGTCAAAGCTTGAACCCATTGTGATATCAAATGATGTTTCGTCTGCATCGCCCTCACCGCTAATCGCGCCGTTAAGGTTCATATCTAGACCTTCGAAATCATCTTTTAAGATAATGTTTACAACACCCGCTACTGCGTCAGTACCGTATACTGCTGAAGCACCATCTTTTAGTACTTCAACCTGTTTGATCATTGACACTGGGATTGTGTTTAAATCAACGGTTGATGCAGCACCTGTACCTGAGTTGATCATACGACGACCATTAACAAGTACTAATGTACGTTGTGCACCTAAACCGCGTAAATCAACACGCGCATTACCACCAGAACCATTGTTTACTGCTGGGTTAGTCATTGCACCGCTTGCAGCAGTCATTTTTTGTAAAACGGCATCAATTGACGCTGCGCCAGAGGCACGAATTTCATCAGCACCAATCACTGTTACCGGGCTTGCTGTTTCCATATCAGTACGTTTGATACGTGAACCTGTTACTTCGATACGTTCTACAGCACTTGCTGACGTTTCTTCAGCTGCTACAGCATTATGAGCAGAGAATAGTGGAACTGCTGCGGCAATCGCTAAGCCCAATTTAGTTTTATTCATAATAAACCTTTATTAGTTGTCTAACCCTTTAGTTGAAAGCACTTCAACTAAGTGAATAACTTGTTGCATTACCCACTTTCAGATACAGATTGTTGTTCCTAAATTGACGCTAGAAACATGGCTTCGGATATA